>JAQWJQ010000051.1 GCA_029248265.1 Planctomycetota bacterium | reverse complement strand
CTCAAGGCAGGGGAGCAAGTCGGCGCCATGGGCCTGCTGGTGCGCACGGGAAAGGGCGCCGCTGAGGCCCGCAAGGCGGAGTCTTCGGGCCACTACGTCGACGTCGTGGACGACCTTCTCGACGCTGCGGACCGCATCCTGCTCCTCTGACTCGCATGGGGCCGCCCCAGAGCGCAGACTCTGGGTCCCGGGCCGGACTGCCCGGCGAACAGCACCATGACGAGCACTGCGACACGACCCAAGGCCCTCGTTCTCCGCGGACCGGGCACCAACTGTGAAGACGAAACCCTCAGGGCCCTGAGAATGGGCGGCGCCGACGCCGACCTCCTGCGGAGTGACGTGGCGGTCCGGGAGCCTGGCCGCCTTGATGGGTACGGAGTCCTCGTCTTCGCCGGTGGCTTCAGCTACGGGGACGACCTGGCCGCGGGCCGAGTCTGGGGCGCCTCGCTGCGTAACCACCTGGGCGATGCGCTCCGCTCCCACGTGGAGCGCGGCGGGTTGATCCTCGGCGTATGCAACGGCTTCCAGGTCCTCGTCGAGTCCGGGCTCTTCGAGCCCGACGCGGCTCCTAACGAGCGGACGGTTGCCCTGTCAGCGAACGCCTCCAACCACTACGAGTGCCGCTGGGTCACCCTGGAAGCCCAGGAGAGCCGCTGCACGTGGCTCACCGCCGGGGAGCAGATGCCCTGTCCGGTGGCCCACGGTGAAGGGAGGTTCGCCGTGACCGACGACGCCGCCCTCGAGCGCCTGAAGGCCGCGGGCCAGATCGCCCTCACCTACGTCCATCCGGACGGCGGGGAGGTCGGGTACCCCGCGAACCCCAACGGCGCCGCAGGCGACGTGGCCGGGATCTGCGACCCTACCGGCCGGGTCCTGGGCCTCATGCCCCACCCCGAGCGCAACCTGGACCCCTGGGCCCACCCCACCTGGACCCGGATGCCCGCCGGTCGGTCCGAGGGAGAAGGACTCGCCTTCTACCGGGCCCTGGTGGAATCCGCCGTGTCCGCTTCTCTATAGTCGCGGTCATCATGAGGCGCATCTCTCTCCAGGCGGCTGCGGCCGCCCTCGTTGGTTTTCTCGGCGCGTCGGCTCTGCCGTCGTGTGCTCCGGTCGCGGTGGTTGGAACGGCCATCATCATCAACGACGAATTCGTCGACAACGCCCAGACGGCCCTCGTGCCGTACGGGCTTGATTACACCTGGGCCTGCGCGAAGGACACCATGTCCCACATGACCTCCGACCTGATCGAGGTCGATGAGGATCTGCGCACCATCCAGACCTACGTGGACAGCGCGTTGGTGACCGTCCAGGTGGAGACCTACGACTCCACTCAGACCCGGATCCGCGTCGCCGCCAAGCGCTACCTGATCTACAGCGACGAGATCGCGACGAGCGTTCGCGACAGCCTCACGCGCGACATCAACTGAGCAGCCGGACGTCCGGCGGCGCCCATGCCGCCGGGGCTTGGACGCCGGGGCTCAAACGCCGGGGTCCCTTCCCCGACAAGCCCTGCGCCTCCCTAGCCGGAGGAGCCTGCGGAGCGGGCATCCGGGCTGAGGAGATCAGCTGAGGCGCCGAAGCTCTTCGTCCAGGCGGCCGTCTTCCCGGAGCTCGTTGGCGCAGTCCTGGCAGATGCCTGAGAGGCGGAGCATGTGGCCAGTCATGACGAAGCCAAGGCGCTCGGCGTTCTGGCGCTGGAGCGACTCGATCTCCTCATCCTGGAACTCCTCGATCCGGCTGCACATGACACAGACCATGTGGTCGTGGTGCTCGTGGCCGAGGACGTGCTCGTAGACGACCTCACCGCGCCCGGTCTCCACGGCCTCGATGAAGCCGCCCCGCTCGAGCACCTCGAGCGTCCGGTAGACCGTCGCGCGAGAGACCGCGGGCCCATCCTCTGCCTTGAGCCACTCGTACATGCGCTCGACGCTGAAGTGGTCGTGCACCTCGAAGGCCTTCTCAAAGATGCGCCGACGCTGCGGGGTCATCTTCAGGCTCTCCTGCCGGAGGAACTCCTCGAAGCGCCGCTCGATGCTGCTCTGATCCATGTTGGGTGGTGGTCGAATAAGGGGCCCCGCGCGCGGAGCCTGGAGGACAGGGAAGGGAAGAGGCGCCGACTCAGTCGGGGCTCCTGCGTCGAAACGGTTGGTAGAGCCGGACGAGATGGGCCGGGGCGACCCCCAACCGGTGCATGGCCCTGAGGATCCAGTTTCGGAGGGTGCACTGCAAGATCCCCTCCTGTTCCCATCGACGAGCCGACACTTCTATTTGAGCCTCCTCCAACAGCCGCACACGCCCGCGCCGCCGGAGCCGCTCTGAGAGCCTCACATCCTCGAATAGCGGCACGGGCTCGAATCCACCCGCCGCGAGGTAGTCGGCAGCCCTCACAGAGAGGGCCGAGTCGCCGAAGACCATCCCCCGGCGCACCCGAGCATCGGCCGCCGCCTCGATCCACCGAAAGGCTCGGCCCGGCGCAGCTACGCGCTGCGCCATGCCCGCGGCCACCAGGCCCCCCTCCTCGAACGCCGCGCGAACCACCGACAGGGCGCCCTCGCTGGGCAGGCTGTCCGCGTGAAGGAACAGCAGCACGTCCGCGCCCTCATCGAGCAGGCGCCTCCCGGCGGCGGACAGCTGGGCGCCGCGACCACAAGCGCCCTCATGGAGCAGCGCACCCGAGGCCCGGGTCAGCGCCCGCGTGCGGTCCCTGGACCCGCCGTCGGCCACCACCACCACATCGGCCCGATCTTCCCCCTCCCCGAGCAGCCGGGGGAGCAAGCGCCCCAGCCCGACCTCTTCATTCAGCGCGCAGATCCCGACTCCGAGGCGGAGCGGTCCAGGCGCGGGCTCCGCCGCCGGCCTCACGCCCGAGGGGCCGACTCCTTACGCGCCTCACGGCGGCGTCCGATGTCCGTCCGGCAGAACTTACCGTCGTAGCGAATCTTGCCGTAGGCCTCGTAGGCCCGCGCGCGAGCGACGTCCGCGGTCGCCCCCATGGCGGTGATGGTCAGGACACGCCCGCCGTTGGTGACGACGACCTCGTCCCCATCGAGGTTGCGCTGCAGCTTGGTTCCCGCATGGAAGACCTCCACGCCCTCCACCTCGGCGGCCTCCTCAAGGCCCGTGATCTCGTCCCCCTTCCGGGGCGATTCTGGATACCCCTCCGCCGCCGCAACCACGCCCACGCAGGTGGCCCCGTCCCATTCGGGCGTTTCGATCTCGGAGAGCGTGCCGTCCGCCGTCGCCAGAAGGATCGGGACCAGATCGCACTTCATGCGCCGCATGAGCGCCTGGCACTCCGGATCACCGAAGCGGACGTTGTACTCGATGACTCGGGGGCCGCCCTCCGTGAGCATGAGCCCGATGAAGAGCACGCCGCGGAAGGGCATCCGCTCGCGGCGCAGCATGTGGATCGAGGGCAAGAGCACGTGCTGCTCGATCTGCTTGTAGATCCGCTTGCTCAGCTCGGGTACCGGTGAGTACACGCCCATCCCGCCCGTGTTCGGTCCCTCGTCTCCGTCGAAGGCCTGCTTGTGGTCCTGAACAGGCTCCAGCACCAGCACGGCGTCACCGTCGGTGATCGCGAACACGCTGGCCTCCTCGCCCACGAGGAACTCCTCGATGAGGATTTGCGCGCCGGCCTCGCCATGGCGGCCCTCCTCCATGATCCCATCCACCGCGTCCTTCGCCTCGGCGAGGTCCTGGCAGATGTAGACGCCCTTGCCCGCGGCGAGCCCGTCGGCCTTCACCACCTGGGGCCAGGTGGTGCAGCTCTCGAGGTACCCCTTGGCCTGGCCCGAGCGGTCGAAGCTGCGCGCCGTCGCCGTGGGGATCCGGTGCCGCTCGATGAGGTCCTTGCTGAAGGCCTTCGACGCCTCAAGTTGCGCGCCCTCTGCCCCTGGACCGAAGACCCGGAACCCAGCGTCCCGCATCCGATCCGCGAGCCCTGCCGCCAGCGGGTCTTCAGGGCCGATCAAGACGAGGCCCGGGCGCTCGGCCTCGGCCAAGGCCATGAGTCCCTCGAGGTCATCGGCCGCCACCGCGGCGATCCTGGCCACGGCGCCGATCCCGGCGTTACCCGGAGCACAGATCACCTCGGAGACCAGGGGAGACTGGCCGATCTTCCAGCACAGCGAGTGCTCTCGCCCTCCGGAACCGATCACGAGGACCTTCATCGAGCTGGTGGGATCGGACATGGGGCGCGTCGGGAGATCTGAAAGAGGGGGCCGGAAGAAGCTTGGGTCGGCGGAGATGGTATCCGCCCGCCGCCGGGGCGGCCAAGAGCTCCTCCGGAGGACGGGCCAGGTCCGATGCTCTCCAGGGCATGCCCGCCGTTGCAGCCGGGCTCCCTAGGCCCCCGGGCAGCTTTGGGCTACCCTGCGGGCTCGTCGGGGTGTACCTCAGTTGGTAGAGGCGTAGCTTTGGGTGCTACGAGTCGCTGGTTCGAGTCCAGTCACCCCGACCACCTGCGCCCGTAGCTCAGTTGGATAGAGCACCCGCCTTCTAAGCGGACGGTCCCTGGTTCGAATCCAGGCGGGCGTGCCACCCCTGCTCCCAGAGCGGCTCCAAGCGCACCAGGCCCTCAGCGGCGCCCCGGACCTAGCGCTCCCCGCTTCCGATGGGCACGCGGCTGATCGCAACGGGGTGGAGCGCGCCCGCCCGCGCGGCGCCCGCCCACCCCTCCTGGGCCGACCCCTCGAAGAGCGCGTAGTCGAAGAAGTTCCAGGTGGTCAGCGAGTCGTCGCTCTCTGGGTGGAGCAGGTGGGCCGTGAGCGGCGTGCAGGGCACGAGGACCGAGCCGGCCAGCACCCGGGTCACCTGGTTGCCCCATGTGCCCTCCACCGAGACCTCACGGTGCCCCTGGAAGGGGCGCCTCGCGCGCTCGGCGGACGCCACCGTGAAGCGGCGTAGGTCGAGGTCGGTGTCCTCCGCGAGCACCCTCAGTGGTGCACCGGCGCCGAGGTGCACACGCAAGGTCTCGAGCACCTCCTGCGCGGCGTCCATCAGCACGAAGCACCGCCCCACCTCTGCGTTCCTGGTCGGCCGGAAGCGGTCCCGGACCTCCATCTCCACCACCCGCAGGGACTCGGGGCCCTGGGCGACACGGCGGGTGCCAGCCTGCACGCCGGCCTTGTCCGGGTCCAGGTCAACCGTGACCGAATCGATGGCGCTCACGCGCACCGGCAGGCTGCGCCCCGGCGCCAACTCACAGTCCACGCCGAGCATCCACGTGACCTCGCCGCTCGAGTCGACCCGCGCCGCGCGCGAGGACTCGATCATCCCCTGGATCGCCTCTCGGTCCTCAGCGATGCCCGCCAGGCTGGCGAGCATGAAGGCGTAGGTCACCTCCACGCGGCGCTGATACGGGAGGTAGCTGTAGGCTTCGGACAGGATCGAAACCGTGTCCCGCAGCCCCATGAGGTTGGTCCCGAAGCGCGGCCGCGAGTCGTAGGTGGACCAGGCCACCGGGTCGCCTCGATCCCCCCTGGACCCACGCTCGCGGGGCGGATACTCGAAGTTGCCGTAGTCAAAGACCTCGTAGCGCGCGATTCGGAGACGCTCCCGCACCCCAGGCAAGAGGGCCCCGCGAACGTAGGTGTCCAACGCGGGGTTGGCGTTGGGTGAGAGGCTCGGTGAGTAGGTGAGGTCGTACCCGTGATAGGAGCCGTTCGTGGTGTGCAGGTCCATGAAGGCGATCGGGCGAAGCTCATTCACGAGCCCGGTGAGGGCGCGCGCCTCCGGGGACTCCACCTTGACGAAGTCCCGGTTGAGGTCGAGGCCCATGGCGTTCGGGCGTTCCCCCACCCCGTCGTCCGGGCCGTTCTGGGTCACCCGGTTGGTGCGCGCGATGCGGTCGTTGCCGTCGGCGTTGTACACCGGCACGAACGTGATGCTGAGCCGCTCCGCGAGGCTCCGGTGGAAGCCGGCCGCGAACTCACGGAGCAGGATCTGCACTGCGACCTTCCCCTCGATCTCCCCGCCGTGGATGTTGGCGTTCACGAGGACGCTCGGTCGCCCCCCAGCGTCTTCGCCCGCCCCGGGCGCGGTCACCGTCACCGCGACCAGGTCCTGCCCTTCGGACGTCTGCCCGATCACCCGCCGCTGGAGCCAGGAGCCGCGAGGGAGCGGGTCAAGCGCATCCAAGAAGCCGAGGACCTCCGCGGTCGTCGACGTCCGGGTATAGCCGCTCGACTCCGCCACCGTCGCCGGCCATGTCGGTGTCTCGCCGGAGGGCACGTGCTCCGCCAGGGGCAGCAGCGAGTCGGGAGCCTCGGGCTCCGTCCCAAGGGTGACCTGAGCGGGCGCGAGGCCCAGGGGGAGGATCAGCAAGGGGGCGATGAGGAGCATGGGCCGAGTGTAGTCCTCCGCACTCCGCTGGGCACCCGGCCCGGCGTGGGGGCCCGGCGTGGGGGCCCGGGCTGCCCGCGGCGAAGGCGGTGGCCAATGGGGCGCGGGTGCCACGCCGGGCGTGGAACGTCGCCGGGCCGGGCCCGCCCGAGGGGTCGGGATCAGGTCAGCCGGTCGCGCTCGGCTCGCTCGCCGGCGCCACTCTCGCCGATCTCACCATCCACGACAGCACCCCCACCGGCTGCGATCCCGCCTGAGGAGGAGGCCGTGGGCTCCACAGCCGCAGAGGGCTCGCCGCCTGCCGGCAGCGGCGCCTCGACGGCGTCCACCGCACTCGCCCCATCGCCTTCAGGCGACGAGTCTGCGGCGGAGGACTCTGCGGCGGAGGACTCTGCTGCGGAGGACTCTGCTGCGGAGGACTCTGCGGTCGCCAGCGCCTCGGACGGAGCCCCCGTCTCCTCGGAGCCCGCGCCCGCAACCGACGCGCCCGCATCCAACCCGGGGGACGGCGAGCGGAGGTCACGCAGCGCGCGGGTATAGAGGACCACGGCAGCGCCATAGCACCCGAGGGCGCCGACGATGAGCTGCCAGGGAGAGGCTCCGGAGGCCAGCTGGATGTAGGCCGCTCGCTCGGCATCCACGGCCGCCAGCGCGGCTGCGGGGGTGAGGCTCACGGCCACGAGGACGGCCATGAGGGCCAGCGCCGCGAGCAAGCGCCCGCGTTGCCGGAGCGTGGACGAGACCGCTGAATCCTCCACGCTGGCCCCCTCGGCATTCCTGGAGCCGAGGCCCATCCAGCTGAGGGCCCGGCGCACCTCAGCCGTCAGCGTCAGCGCCTCATCACGGCTCCGCGCGACGAGCTGGACCATCTCACCCCGAGCGGCCTCACGCTCGGCCCAGGCGCGATCAGCGGCATCTCCGCGCTCCCGCTCGAGTCGTGTGGCGGCCTCCCGCAGCTCGGCCTCCAGCGCCATCGTCCGGGCCCGGGCACTCTCGCTGGCGGCTTCCGCCGCGCCCCGCGCGCGGGCCTCCGCGAGGACGCCCTCCTTGACGTCCTTCAGCTCCCGCTCGAGCGCCGTCACATGCAACTCCTGGCGCCGCTCGCTGGCGATGGCTGCCGCCAGGACCCGTCGGTACTCGTCGCGCTGCTCGCGCGCTTTGCTGGCCGCCTCGATGGCCTGCACGGTCTTTCGAGTGCGCTGCTCGTAGCGCTCCACCAGCTGCTGCGTCACCTCCCGCTGGGCTCTCACCTCTGCGGCGAGAGTCTCCGCGGCTTTCAGCTCACGCTTCTTCGATCGGCCAAACATCTCCCCCTCCGCGCGGTTGACGGGCCCCAAGTCCGCGCAACCGGGGCCGCGATGCGCGGGCTCAAGGTGCCAAGATGCCCCCCCCCGGTGCAAGGGATCGCCTACGACTGGGCGCAAAGGCGAGGGATGCGGCCCGGAGCGCCCCCAGGGGTCGGCCCAAGGCTTGGGCCAAGGCCGGGTCCAGCGCCAAGAGAGCCCGCCCCAGGGGCTTCACCCCTTGGGCCCCCGGCCGCTCCCCGCCTGATCAGAGCCCCTCCGCTCGAGGCAACCCGGGCCATGGGCAGGGGGGACCGCCCGGCTCCGCTTCGAGCCCCGCCTTGCACACTCCCATCCCTCGACCGCCCCCCCCCACGGGCTCGAGCAGGTCTGGAACGAACAGGGCGAGGCCGAGGACGGCGGCGGGCCGGCCCGGGTCCCCAGGGAGC
The DNA here is from genome assembly GCA_029248265.1 of Planctomycetota bacterium. GTDB lineage: Bacteria > Planctomycetota > UBA1135 > UBA1135 > Saltatorellus. The sequence goes on along the minus strand of JAQWJQ010000051.1, from coordinate 22,774 downwards.
GGCTCTGGAAGGGGAGCGCCTGTTCCACGGGCGGACAGGAGCGGAGCCCGTGCGATCCTGCCCCCAGCAAGTGGCGCGGACTCGCCTCGAGCGAATATTCTCTTGCGGCTCCAACGCCCGCGGATCGCGAGCGTAGCGTCGCCCCACGAGCCTCCCTTTCCACGGGAAGCACCTTCTCCCCAAGCAACAGAGCCCACCCCCCTCTCGCGCCATGATCGAGATTCAGAACCTCACCAAAAGGTTCGGCCCCATCACCGCGGTCGATGACCTCAGCTTCCGGGTCCAGTCCGGCGAGGTCCTCGGCTTCCTCGGGCCGAACGGCGCGGGGAAGTCCACGACCATGAAGATGGTCACCGGCTTCCTTTCCCCGACCTCCGGCGCCATTCAGGTTTGCGGGCACGACGTGCTCAAGGACGCGGCTGCCGCCCAGGCACGCATCGGATACCTCCCCGAGGGCGCCCCGCTCTACCCGGACATGAACCCGCGCTCCATGATGCGATTCGTCGGGCGCGCTCGGGACATGGACGTCGCCCGGCTCGACGCGCGCATCGATGAGGTCTGTCGCCTCGTCCACCTCGAGGCGGTCATGGACCAACGCATCGAGACCCTCTCCAAGGGCTTCAAGCGGCGCGTCGGCCTCGCGCTGGCGATCCTCCACGACCCCGAGGTCCTGGTCCTCGACGAGCCGACGGACGGGCTCGACCCGAACCAGAAGCACGAGGTCAGGGAGCTGATCCGCACCATGTCCGCCGGGAAGGTCATCGTGCTCTCCACCCATATCCTGGAGGAGGTCGAGGCGGTCTGCACGCGCGCGATGATCGTCGCCCAGGGACGGATCAAGTTCGACGGCACCCCCGCGGAGCTGCGCGCCAGGTCTCGCTTCGCCGGCGCCATCGAGGTGGCGGTGCACACCAGCCACGCCGAGGACGCTCAGCGGGACCTCGGCGACCTCGCCTGCGTCTCCCACGTGGGAGAGGTGTCGGAGGTCGAGAGCGAGACCCGCTTCGTCCTCTTCCCGGCGGCCGAGGCCGCCCTCCTCGAGGACGTCCAGCGCGTCGCCGCTGGAGCCGAATGGGACCTCCTGAGCCTGGCGGTGGACCGCGGGCACATGGATGACGTCTTCCGGACCGTGACCACTGGCGAGACCGCCGAAGGAGCCTGAGATGCGTGGAACCATGACCGTCTTCCGACGCGAGCTGGCGGGGTACTTCGGGACCCCGGTGGCCTACGTCTTCCTGGTGATCTTCCTGATCCTCGCCGGCGTCTTCACCTGGCAGCTCGGCGGCTATTACGAGCTGGAGCAAGCGGACCTGCGCGGCTTCTTCACCTTCCACCCCTGGCTCTACCTCGCCCTCATTCCGGCGCTCTCCATGCGGCTCTGGGCCGAGGAGCGCAGGTCTGGGACCATCGAGTTCTTGATGACCCTCCCCATCTCCACAGGGGGCGCGGTGCTCGGGAAGTTCCTCGCCGCGTGGGCCTTCACCGGGTTGGGCCTCGTGCTGACGGTCACCAACTGGATGACCGTCAACTATCTCGGGGAGCCGGACAACGGCGTGATCCTCGCCAGCTACCTGGGCAGCTTCTTGATGGCCGGCGGCTTCCTCGCCGTGGGCTCGGCCCTCTCCGCGCTCACCAAGAACCAGGTCAGCGCCTTCGTACTGACCTTCACCGCGTCGCTCCTGTTCGTGCTCGCCGGCTTCCCCGCGGTCACCGACGCCATCAGCGGCTGGGCGCCTGAGTGGTTCGTGGCCTCGATCCGCAACCTGTCCTTCCTCGATCACTTCGACGCCATCACGCGCGGCGTGGTCGACGCCCGCGACGTCCTTTACTTCCTCTCCGTCATCGCGCTCTTCCTCTTCGGGAGCGCCGTCATCGTTGACCTCAAGAAAGCGGACTGACGCACGATGAACACCAGAAACACCACCCTCGGCCTGCTCCTCGCGACGGCCCTCTTCCTCGCGCTCAACCTCCTGGCCGGTCCGCTCCTACGGGGCGTCCGCGCTGACCTCACGGAGCAGCGCCTCTACACCCTCTCCGGCGGCACGCGCAACATCCTTGGTGGCCTTGAGGAACCCATCACCCTGCGCTTCTTCTTCGCCAAGACCGTCGCGACGGAGGCCCCGCCGCTCCTCAGCTACGCCGAGCGCGTGCGCGAGATGCTGGAGGAGTACGTCGCCCTCTCTGGCGGGCAACTCCGGCTGGAGGTCATCGACCCCGAGCCCTACTCGGAGGCCGAGGAGCTCGCTGTGGGCTACGGCATCCAGGGCCGCGTGGCCAACGCAGAGGGCGACCGGCTCTACATGGGCATCGTCGGGACCAACTCGGTGGACGACGAGGAGGTCCTGCCCGTCCTTGACCCGCGCCGAGAGAGCTTCCTCGAGTACGAGCTGACCGAGATGATCGACCGGCTCGAGAACCCCGAGCTGCCCCTCGTGGGGATCGTCTCCTCGCTCCCCCTCCGAGGCGGGTCCCAGCCCGCGGCGCAGCCGGGCCAGCCGCCCCAGCAGCTCCCCCCCTGGCCGATCCTCGAGTTGATCGAGCGCCGCTACGAGATTCGCGACCTTGACCCCAGCAGCCTCACGGAACTGGACGGGGACATCGACCTGCTCTTGCTCGTGCACCCCAAGGGGCTCACGCCCAAGGGCCGCTACGCCATCGACCAGTTCGCCCTCGGCGGCGGCAAGGTGGTCGCGTTCGTGGACCCCTTCTGCTACCTCGACCCCGCCCGGCAATCCACCGACCCCATGGCCGCGCTGAGCACCAGCAGCGACTCTGGCATCGACAGCCTGCTCCTGGCTTGGGGCGTACAGATGACGCCCAGCCGCGTGGCAGGGGACTCGATCGGCGGGCTCACGGTCCGCGACCGCGCCAACCAGCCGGTCCAGATGCCCCTGGCCTTCGGGGTCACCGCGGACACGATCAACAGCGACGACATCCTGACCGCCCCGCTGAACAAGCTCCGGTTCTTCATGCCCGGCACGCTCTCCCGCACGGAGGACGCGCCCGAGGGCGTGACCGTCGAGCCCCTCGTCACGACGACAGCCGACGGCGGCGGGACGGTGGACACGCTGACCCTCATGGGGCCCCTGGACCCCCAGATCGTCGCTGACTCCTTCCTCGAGAACGCCCCCGAGGCCACCATCGCGGTCCGAGTCAGCGGAGCGGTACGGACGGCCTTCCCGGACGGCGCCCCCGGAGCGGCCCAGGCCGACGGAGAGGAGGCGGACACGGAGAAAGAGGATCTACACCTCACCGAGTCCACCGCGCCCTTCAACGCGCTGGTGTTCGCGGATGCCGACATGCTCCACGACTCCGTCTGGGCCCAGCCCATGCAGGACATCTTTGGCAACGTGCGGCTCCAACCGCAGGTGGACAACGCCTCCCTGCTCGTCAGCGCGCTGGAGAACATGTCTGGGAGCAGTGACCTCATCAGCCTCCGGAGCCGCGCCGAGTTCAGCCGCCCCTTCACTCGCAAGGAGGCCCTGATGCTCGACGCCCAGGAGCGTTACCGCGCCGAGGAGGTCGAGCTCGAGGCCAAGCTGGCTGACACCCAGTCGCGCCTGGACCAACTCCAGCGCGACAAGGACCCCTCCAGCGCCTTGATCCTCTCCGCCGAGCAAGAGGAGCAGATCCAGGCCTTCCGCGCCGAGCAGGTGGAGACTCGCGGCAAGCTGCGCGAGGTGAAGCGCGAGCTACGGGCCGAGATCGATGCCCTGGGGACACGCCTCAAGCTCATCAACATCTTCCTCATCCCCGCCATCCTCGCGGCCCTGACGCTCGGCGCCCGCATGGGTCGCGCCGGCGCTCGATCCGCGCGTAGCGGAGGAGCCAAGTCATGAACCAGAAGACCCTCCTCACCCTCGGCGTGGCGACCCTCGCCGCCGTCGCCGCGACCGTCGCCCTCCAGGCCGGGCGAGACCATGAGACCAGGCCGGGATCCACCGAGGCGCGGCTCCTGCCCGCCCTGGAGCAGCGCGTGAACGACGTGCGAGAGATCCGCATCGTGGCCCCCACGGGCACCGCGACGCTCCGCGCCGTCGACGCCGGCTGGACGCTGACCGAGGCCGCGGAGTATCCCGCCAACGGGGAGAAGGTCCGCGGCCTCCTCCTCGACCTGCGGAACGCTCGCCGCCTGGAGGCGAAGACCGCCAACCCGGAGCGCCACGCGCGCCTCGGACTCGTGGATCCGACCGCTGAAGGGGCGTCCTCGGTGCGCGTCACGCTCTGCGACGCGGACGGGGCCCCCATCGAGACGCTGCTGGTGGGCAAGCAGCGCACGAGCCGCGCCGAACCGGCCGCAGCACAGATGGGCGTGACCCCCGGCGCGCAGTACTACGCGCTCCCCGGGGAGGGCCCCCAGACCTTCCTCGCGTCGGGCAACCTCGGCGTCGACGGGAGGACCCTGGGCTGGCTGGACCAGGAGTTCATCAACATCGACCGGAGCCGGATCGCGGCCGCCACCATCACCCACCCCGATGGGCAGCGCCTGACTGCCGTTCGTGAGGACATGGACCAGGGCGAGATGGTCGTGCAGGACTTGCCAGAGGGCATGGTGCCCAAGAGCCCTTCGGGGACGGCGCAGCTGGTCGGCGCCCTGCAGCGCGTGCGCTTCGACGATGTGCGTCGAGCGGACAGCCTCGAGTGGCCCGCGGAGACCCTCACCACGGCCATGTTCACCACGGAGGGAGGCCTCCAGGTGAGCGTGGACACCGTGCAGGTCCCCGCCTCGGAAGGTTCCGACGAGACCGTCACGTGGGCCCGACTCGCCTTCGCCGTCCAGCCCGAGACGGCGGGCGCCGCAGGGGAGGACGCCACGGAGGAGGGCGACGCCGACTCTCCCCCCTCCGATGACCTGCCCTCAAGGGACGCACTCCAGGCCGAGGTCGCCGCCCTCGAGGCGGCCACCGCCGGCTGGGCCTATGCCGTACCGGCGTGGAAGGAGAGCAGCTTCAGGCTCCGCATGGAGGCCGTGACGGAGCCCGCCCCGCAACCGGAGCCCGACCCGGAGCCCCAGCTGGAGGTCCAGCCAGATCCTGGGTCAGCGCCCACTCCGGACACCGCCCCGGCCCCGATCCCACTCGAGCAGGCCCCGCCCGACAGCAGCGGCGGCCTCTGAGGAGTTCCTCCGGCCGCCCCCGGCCACATCGCCTGCGTTCCGAGGGTCCACCTTGCTTCGCGGGGAGGCGCCGTGCACCCTCGGCGCCCCTTGCGTCTCTCCCCGCCGTCCCCTGATCCCGATCCCGAGGACACCCGATCGGGCCCGGGCGCATCTGGCGGCCCGGCTCCGATGAGCCCTGAAGCCATGAACCCAGAGCGCAGACCCACGGAGATGGGAAGGCCGGCGACGGGCGAGCCAGGGACCGGAGTGCCTGACGCAGGGGGCGCTGACGCAGGGGGCGCTGACGCAGGGGTCGCTGATGCAGGGCTGCCCCATGCGGACCAGCCCGGCGACCGGGTGGACGTGCGCCGCGTCTTCCGTCTATGGGCCCCGCTCGCGGCGAGCTGGGCGCTCATGGCGATGGAACCGACCCTGGTCATCGCGTCGGTCTCACGGCTACCTGACGCCAAGATCAATCTCGCGGCGTGGAGCTCCGTGGTGTTCCCCATCAGCCTTGTGGTGGAGGGTCCCATCATCATGATGCTGGCCGCGTCCACGAAGCTCTCGTCCTCCTGGCGGCGTTACTCAGCCGTGCTCCGGTACGGCCTCGCGATGAGCTTGCTGCTCTCGTTCCTCCACGCGGTCATCGCCTTCACGCCCCTCTACGACCTTGTCGCGAGCGGACTGCTCGGATGCGACGCCCGGGTGCTGGAGCCTGGCCGCATCGGGCTGCAGATCATGACCCCGTGGACCCTCGCCATCGGCTATCGCCGCACGCAGCAGGGCGCCCTGATCCGCTTCGAGCGGAGCGGCGCTGTGGGCGTCGGCACGGCCGTCCGCTTGCTGGCCACCGCGGGAGTCATGGCGGCCCTGGGCATGGGGACCACCCTTTCAGGCATCGCCGTGGCTGGCTTCGGCGTTGCGACCGGAGTGACCGCCGAGGCCCTCTACGCCCACCGGCGTGTGAAGGAGATCCACGGCGCGCTCAGGGCGGAGCCTGACGGGGAGCCGATGACCATGCCCCGCTTCATGCGGTTCTACACGCCCCTGGCCCTCACCCCGCTGGTGACGCTGTTCATTCAGCCCATCGGTGCTGCCGGCATGAACCGCATGCCAAGGGCCTTGGACTCCGTCGCGGCCTGGGGCCCTGTCCACGCCCTCGTGTTCACGATGCGCAGCGTGGGGATGGCCTTCAACGAGGTGGTCGTGACCCTCGTCGCCCTCGGAGGTGGGCCGAGGGCCCTCCGTCGCTTCGGCCTCGGGCTCGCGTGCACGACCTCGGCCCTGCTTGCGCTGATGGCCTTCTCGCCCCTCTCGACCCTCTGGTTCGGCGAGGTCCAGCAGATCCCCGCCGAGCTGATCCCCATGGCTCGCGCGGGAGCGGCCCTGTGCCTGCTCATGCCCGCCTATCAGGTGGCCCAGAGCTGGTATCAAGGGCTGCTGGTCCACGCGCACTTCACCCGCCCCATCACCGAGGCGGTGCTCATCTACTTCGCCCTCGCCTGGGCGCTGCTCGAGCTTGGCGTCCTGCACGCCGAGGAGCTCGGGGTCTCCGGCCTCAACTGGGCGCTGATCACGTTCGTCATCGCCGGCATCACCCAGACCGCGTGGCTCTGGCGACGCAGCCGCGGCCCATCGAGCGCCCTCGGATAGGGAGCCCGGTCGACCTGTGGCTGGTGGCTGGGAGCGCGGACGCCCCTGGTGACTCACGCGCTCCGGACCGAGCGCTGGCTCGTCACTGCGCGGAGCGGCCCACGGCGTCCACCACGTCACCCGCCACATCATTCGGGACGGTGAAGGTCATGCTGTAGTGGGCCACCTTCCAGACGTCCTCCACGCGCTCCAGCGCCCCCGTGCCGCGCAGCTCGCCGTAGCTGTCGCTGAACAGCCGCTCGTCAAACCAGGCGGTTGTGCCGGACGCAGAGATCAGCAGCACGCGCTCCTTGGGCTCGAAGGTCCAGCCGGACCCAGGGACAAAGTGCTCCTCCACATAGCTCGTGAACTGGGTCATGTCCCAACGCTCGGCGGAGTCGGTGCCGAGGAAGCGCGCCTCAGGGGTCATGCTACCGAGGTACCCATCTCGGTCTCCCTCAGCGGCGGCCTTGTGCCAGCTCTCCACCACCTGGTTCGCCTCATCACGGAGCTCCTGCTCGGTCAAGGAGGCCTCGACGGCGGCCCGTGCCAGCGCGTCCACGTACAGGGCGACCTCCTTCGGCTTGGTGCGCCGAAGCTCGCTGATCAGCTTGCTCCGCTTCGACGGCTCGAGGCGCACGAGGATCTTGGCGACGCCATCCACCCCGTTGGTCTCGGCGTAGGCCGTGAGGAGGGGGGCCGCGTCTTGCTCGGTCATGAACTCGATCAGCTCCGCCACCTCCTTTGCTGCGGACTCCTTGAGGGCCGCTGCGTTGGAGGCCGCGGCCGTCGGCGCCGCGAGCTCATCACCTGCCACCGTGTCCCCCACCGCGCCCCCAACCTGGGTGGAGTCCCCGGGCAGCGCCTCACCCGGAGGCCCGCCCCCAGGGCCCTCGGGCCCTGGAGCCCGCGGGCCAGCCCCGGGGTGCACACAACCAAAGAGAGGGGCCGCGAGGGCCACCCAGAGGAGAGCCGAGGTGGAGTGAGAGCCGCGTTGGTCCATGGATGGCGATTGTAGACTTCACCACCGTCCGCCCGAAGAGAGCCCCGTACCTTCCACTCGTGATCGTCAGCAGAAAGCCTGAACTCCTCAGGAGCGCCGCCCTGGCCGCCCTCGCGGTCTGCGTCGGGTGCGGTGATGACGCCGAACCGCGGTCCTCGACCCCGCTCCCTCCGAACGCCCCCGTCGTGGATCTGGCCCGATCCGAGCCCGAGGCGCTCCGCCTCGAGCAGGACCTGCGCGCGCTGCTCCTTGAGCCCCTCGCCAGGGGCAACGTCGAGCGGGCCGCGAGGGCCCTGGCCAGCCAGAGCTTCGCGGGGACCCTCCCTGGGCCTGGGCCCACCACCGCAGCCGCCGGGCTGAGGCTCCGCTGGCTCACGGGGGAGCCCTTCTCGACCCAGGACCCCATGTCATTCGCCGCGAAGCTGAGGGAGCTCGGCGCGGCGACCGACAGCCCGGAGCGAGTCGAGCTGGAGCTCGACCGCTTCGAACTGGACCCCTCCGGCGAGCGAGCCACCGGTCGTGTTCGCCTCCGCTGGGCCGGCGTCGAGCCGCCCCCGGCTCCTGGCGAGAGACCGGAGACGGAGCAAGCCGCCGCCACGGGACGCGCGCTGGGCTCAAGGCCGGTCGCGGCTCCGTCCCCCCGACGCGTGGACGTCACCCTCTACGCACAGATCGAGGCGCGGGCCGCGCCTGGAGAAGACTGGCGCCTGTCGCGCTTCCACCCCTGCGAGCCGAGTGACCTCCACCCCCTGGGCAGAGGGGTCCGGCTCGAGTGCGATGACCCGGCGCGCTACGTGGACCGGACCGTGGAGGTCGGGCTGACCTTCGGGACCAGCGCCGAGAACGAGCGCCTGCTCCAGGACTTCGTGGACCGGCACCGGACCCTGACCCTGGGCGGCCTCTCCGTGGTGGACTTCGACCGCGACGGGTTCGACGACCTCATCGCCACCCGCAGCAACGAGTCGACGATCCTGTTCCGCAACGACGGGATCGGCGGCTTTGTGCCGATCCCGCTCCCCATGGAGCGCCTCGCCGACCGCCCCGCCTTCGTGCTGTTCGTGGACCTGGACGGCGACGGGCTGGAGGAGATCGTGGCGTCGGAGACGAGCCGTTACCGTGGCGCGCAGGCCTTCGCCGGCCTGTGGACGCGGACGGACGCCGCGCCGGGGACCTGGCGTCACCTCCCTGAGGCGTTCGCCCTCCCCAACCCCGTGGGCCTGCGCCGCCTCGCGGTGCAGACGGTGGCGCCGCTGGACGTGGAGGGCGACGGCGACCTCGACCTGTTCTTCGCCGTCTACGGGAGCGGCGAGTCCCGGGGGCCGAACTACAACACGGTCGAGGCCCACGACGGCGCCGACAACCACCTGCTCATCAACCAGGGCGGCCTGCGCTTCACCGAGGAGAGCGAGGCCCGCGGCATCACGGGCACGGGGTACACCTACGTGGCCCTGGCCTTCGACGCGGACCACGACGGAGACGCCGACCTCTTCGAGGGCAACGACTTCGGGCCCAACGTGCTCTGGCGCAACGAGGGGGGCCGCTTCGTGGCGGACGAGGCCATGGGGCTGGGGGGCGTCAGCGCGTACACCATGGGCGCGGCCCTCGCCGACCTCGAGTGCGACGGGCGCTGGGACCTCTACGTGTCCAACATGTCCAGCGAGGAGGGCATGCGCATGGTTCCCCTCGCCGAGGGGCTCTCCGAGACCATGCGCCGCCGGGTCGACACCATCGCCCGCGGGAACGCCCTCTACTCCGAGCCCGCCGAGCCTGGCCCCTGGCCCGACCGGGCCCGCGCCCTCGGGGTCAACGAGGCGGAGTGGGCCTGGGGGTGCCAGTTCGTCGACGTGAACGGCGACGGGGCCCAGGAGCTCGTGGTCACCAACGGCTTCGCCTCCCACCGGGACCAGGGGCTGGGCGACTGGCAGACCTACTACTGGCGCCAGGTCATCGACGACGGCCGCAGGCTGGAGCGGGGCGAACGCAGCGAAGACGTGAACGAGTCCCTGCGCTTCCAGGGGTCCTTCAACGGCCACGAGCGGGATCGGCTCTTCGTGCGAGCCGACGAGGGGCCCGCCGACCGACCGTGGGTCGACGCAGGCTGGTGCCTCGGGATCGACGCCTCCCACGACGGCCGCGCCATCGTGCCCTTCGACCCGGACGGGGACGGTGACCTCGACCTCGCCCTGTGGACCCTGGGCGGGCTGGTGTACTACGAGAACCGCGGCGCGCAGCTCGCGCTCCGATTGAAGCTCGTCCCCGAGCGCGGCCCCCGGGTCCCCCTGGGCGCGCGCGTCGAGCTCTCGGGGCGCCTCCCTGGAGAAGCGCCGAGCACCTACGCGCGCCACGTCTCGCTGGTCGAGGGTTTCCAGTCGCAGGTCTCCCCGGACCTGCTCCTCCCCACCGGCTCCCTCCCGGACACCTCGAAGCGAATCCAGGTCACGTGGCCCTCCGGGCGACGCCAGGTGTTCCCGGGCATCCAGATGGTCGGGCGGTGGACGATCCAGGAGGGTTCAGAGAGGGTCCTCGCCGAACCTCCGCGCTCCTGGCCCCGTCAAGCAGACGCCATCGAAGCCGGGCCATGGGCCGCCAACATCGCCCGCACGGCCCGCACACCCGCCGCGCTCGGGCTCGCCCCGGCGCCCCTCGTGGTGAGGGTCCGCGAGGGCCGTGACGTCCCGGTGACTCCGCTCGTTCTCGCCGACCCCGAGGTCCGCGTCGTCGAGGCGTTTCTCCGGACAGGCGGCTCCGAGGACCGCGACCTCGACCCGACCCGGGAGGTGCTCCTCGAGTTCGCCGAGGTCGCCGCGGCCCTGGGCGAGTCGAACCAGGCCACCCTCGTGTACGACGCCGAAGGTCGCCCCCTGCGCGTCTTCCGCGGTCCGGTCGACACCGCCGACCTCCAGGCCTTCTGCGACCTGGGCACCACCGAGGCGCGCTACCCCCACCTGCTCATCGAGCACGGTCGGCTCGCCATCGACGAGTCGAGGTTCCGCGACGCCCTGACCCTCTTCCAGGAGGCGGTGCGTGGACGCGACGACCTCGCCGTCGAGGACGCCGCTGCCTTCGAGGGCATCGGGCGCAGCCACGTGCTGCTCGGCCGGGTGGACCTGGCGGAGAAGGCCTACCGCGCCGCGGTGGACCTGGACCCGGACTACGCCATCGGTCACCTGAACCTGGGCGCGGCCCTCGCGGAGCTCGGGCGCTTCGAGGAGGCCACCGGCTCACTCCTCGAGGCGCGGCGAATCGAGGGGGATTCCCCGAGAGTCCTGGGAGCCCTGGTCGAGGCCGCGGGGAGCGCGGGCAGGAATGACCTCGCCCGGGAGTGCGCGCTGGCCTGGCTCCAGCAGAACCCCGGCGATGTGCCCATGACGCTGTTGCTCGGCAAGGTGGAGGCCCGGGCCGGCAACCTCGAGTCCGCCGTCCAGTACTTCGAGGAGGTGCTCGCTCAGCAGCCGCGGAGCAGCGCGGCACGCGAGGCACTTGAGGCGGCGAACGCGCTCCTCATTGGAAATCCACCGCGCTGACCGGCTACAGTCTCGCTCTATGACCGTAGAGCAGCACCGCAGCCAACTGGACGATCGCGCGATCGCGCTCCACGAGCAGCACCGAGGCAAGATCTCCATTCGCCTGGAGGCGCCGCTCGAGACCCGAGACGACCTCTCGCTCGCCTACAGCCCCGGCGTGGCCGCGCCGTGCCGCGAGATCGTCGACGCCCCCTCCCGCCTGAGGGACCTCACCGTGGCGGGTCGCGCGGTCGCCGTCGTCACCGACGGTACGGCCGTGCTCGGGCTGGGTGACATCGGGCCCAAGGCGGCCATGCCGGTGATGGAGGGCAAGGCCGCGCTGTTCCGCCGCTTCGGGGGCCTGGATGCCTGGCCCATCTGCCTCGACGCTTCCAGCCCCGACGAGGTGGTCGACGCCGTCCGCGCCATCGCCCCTGGCTTCGCTGGGATCAACCTCGAGGACATCGCCGCGCCGGAGTGCTTCGAGATTGAGGAGCGGCTTCAGGACCTCGGCATCCCGGTCATGCACGACGACCAGCACGGCACCGCCGTGGTGCTCCTCGCCGCCATGATCGGCGCCTGCGAGCTCACCGGTCGCAAGCTCTCTGACCTGAGCGTGGTCATCGCCGGCGCCGGCGCCGCGGGCACCGCGATCGCGAAGCTCCTGACCTGCGTCGGCTTCGACTCGAACAGCTGTGAGCCCGTGCGCGACATCATCGTCTGCGACTCCCGCGGCATCATCCACGGCGAGCGCACGAACCTGTCTCCGGAGAAGCGCGCGCTGCTGGAGTACACCAATCGCGGCGGCCGCGAGGGCTCGGTCCACGACGCGCTGGAGGGGGCCGATGTCTTTGTTGGCGTGAGCCGCGCCGGGCTCCTGAGCGCGGCGGACGTGGAGCGCATGGCGCCCGCGCCGATGCTCTTCCCCATGGCGAACCCCGACCCGGAGATCGACCCGGGCCTGGCCTACGCGGCGGGCGCCGCGGTGGTGGGCACCGGCCGGAGCGACTATCCCAACCAGGTGAACAACGTCCTCGCGTTCCCCGGCATCTTCCGGGGCGCCATCGAGGCTGGGGCCACCGCCATCACGCCTGAGATGAAGGTCGCCGCCGCCTATGCCCTCGCGCGCTGCGTCGGCAAGCCGACCCGGGATCGAGTGCTCCCCGGGCCCTACGACGAGGGCGTCTCCGACGCGGTCGCTGACGCGGTGGCCGACGCCTGGCGACGCGGCCGCTGAGGGGCCTTCCCAGCACCACGGGAGGCGAAGAGGTCGATCTTCGCTTGAAGGGGTCCGGGCGCGCCGAGTACCACCACTGATGCAGCCGACGAGGCTGCGAAGGCGGGGCGCGGGTCAAACCGGCACCACGCCCAGAGTCATCGCCGAGCCGCAACCCAGCGCCACCATGCAGCACCGATCCGCCTTACTGTACGTGCTCACAGCCGTACTGATCCTCGTCCTCGGCGGCTGGTGGATGTCGATGTCTGGCTCCCATGAGTCCGGCGCAACGACCGGAAGACAGAGCACCCAGGACCTCGGCCCGTTGCGAGGCGCCGTGCTGGAGCCGGTGTCCCCTGACGACGCCCGCGCCGAGGTGGCGCCGCCCTCGGCTGAGCCCCCGGCCGGCGCCTCCGCGGACTTGGAGCCGGAGGTGGCCCCGACCGCAGCCTACAGCCCGACGCTGTCCGGGAGGGTGGTCGACGAGGAGGGGTTCACCGTCACCGGCGCCGAGGTGCGCATATGGACCAACTCTTGGTCCCTGGGCGACCCCGCCGTGACCGTGGTCTCAGGGGCGAACGGCGAATTCTCCGCCAGCGGCTTCGGGCCCAAGTTCGTGGCCGCCGCCTTTAGCCCGGACATGGTCTGCGTCAGCGGCCTACGCGGCGACCTAGCCGAGGGCACCGTGTGCGAGGGCCTCGAGCTGATCCTCGCGCCCGCCGCGGTCCTCTTCGGGACGGTCGAGGATGCGAAGGGGAGCCCTGCGGAGGGCGCCACCCTCCACCTGGCGAACCCGCTGAGGAACTTCGACAGCACAGATGGCACGGAGACCCCAGGGGTGACCACCTTTGGCTCCATCGCGGGTGCGATCCTGCCTCCGCAGGTCACCGGCACGGACGGTCGATTCCGCTTCCAGGGTGTCGAGGAGAGCCGGGTCCAGGTCTCCGTGGAGGCCGCCGGCTATCTGGACCAATCCCTCCTGCACTCCCCGTCGGACGGCGCGCTGACCATCACCCTCGACCGAGGCCGCGAGCTCTCAGGGCTGGTCCGGGACGCCGAGGGGAAGCCAGCAGCAGGGGCGCAGGTTCGCTGCGGGGACCGGCGCACCCGCACGAAGGCAGACGAGTTGGGCCGTTTCTCGGTCGGCGGGATCGAGGACCCGGCAGAGCGGGGGAGGGCACCGGTGTTCGTTGCCGCCCTCCATCAAGGGCACGCAGTGGGCCTGATCCAGCCGGCGAACCTGACCGGCGAGGGGCAGGTCAATGTCCTACGACTCGAGCGCGCGGCGCCGCTCACCGGCCGCGTGGTCGACGGCGACGGCGAGCCCGTCTCCGGCGTACGGGTCAGGCTCCGGTCCGAGCGAATGTACGAGGGGTCCGACGTCGTCAGGGGGACGCCACCGAGCTGGGAGAGCCTGTTCGGTGAATTCGACCGGCGCACAGGCGAGGACGGGCGCTTCGAGTTCACCCACCGCTTCCCTGGCCCCTGCACGCTCAGGGTCACCGGCCGGGACACTCCAGAGCAGGGGCTGATCGTCCCCGTCGGGCCAGCCGAGTCCGAGGTCGAGGTCCAGCTGGACCGCGAGGCCTTGCGCGGCGTGGTCCTGGAGGGGCGCCTGGTGGACGAGAGGAGCGGCGAGCCCATCTCGGCGTTCCGGCTGCTGACGTGGTCTGAACCCGTGGACGGGAGCCGCTCGGCCACCCGCCACGGCGCCAGCGCCGGGCCGGACGGGAGCTTCCGGATCGAGAAGCTGGACGAGGGGACCTGGGAGCTGGAGTTCGAGTCCGAGGGCTACGCCTCGAAGCGGCTCGCACCCCGCGCCTTCGAGAAGGGCGTCCACGACCTCGGGGAGGTGGCGATGGCCGAGGCCGTCCACGTTCGGGTCGAGGTGCTCGACCGCTCAGGAGAACACTGGGCCCACGTCTCCCTCGAATTCCTGGACGCGACCGGGAGGCCGGTCGAGGTGAAGGCGGGGCCGTTTGAGTCCGCCGGGGTGACCCTGAATGGCAAGCCGCAGCTGATCGAGGGCCTCCCGGCCCTCCCGTTGACCGCCGTGGTCCGAGGCGCGGGCGTGCGCTGGGAGCAATCGGGGATCCACATGCGCTCGTACGCGGGCCAGACCTTGACGCTCGTCGTCCCCCGCCCGGAGGTGGGCAACCTGCAGGTCACCTTCCTCGACCGGGCGAGCCTCGGCGCAGACGCCGACCGGGTCCTCGGGGGCTTCCGCCAGGCCATCGCGACCATGGACCAGGGCTGGCTCATGGAGAACCGCGAGGTCCTGGTCGCTGCCTTCCCGAAGCAGGGGCTGCAGGTCCGCCTGGTCCGAGGCGGAACGGACGTGGGTTCGGGAGAGGTCGCCTGGCTACCCTACACCGAGACCTATCGAACGTCCGCGACCGCGGGGTCCAGCGGGTCAAGCAGTGAGGGGTCGCCCTTTCCCGACCTGCGCTGGAGTGACCTGCCCATCGGTGAGTACGAGATCGTCGTCACGACCGAGTCCGGCGCCACCACGACGCGGGCCGTGGCGGTCCGCAAGGCAGCCGAGGACGATGAGGCCGCCCCGCCGGTCGTCGTCGACTACTGAGACGCCTGCCGGTGGTCCGGCAGGCGCAGAAGATCACCAGCCGAAGACGTTCCGCGCGAGCCAGATCGCGGGGAGCTGCTCCGCGTTCGCGGCCCCCTCAAGGCCGAGTTCCTCGACGTCCGATTCGAGCTGACGCACCAGCGGCCCCTCGAGTTCGGCCAGGGTCGCGGTGAGCTCGACGAGCCGCTCCTCCTCGGGGGCGCGCCCCTTGCCCGCCTTGGCGGCGGCCTTGGCGGCGCGCTTCCAGTGGGAGGCGGTCTTGCCCTTGATGGCCTTGTTCACCGCCGCCTTGCGCTTCTTGCTGAAGGGCGTCTCCAGGGCCTCGGCCCACTCGATCAACACCGCCAGCGCGGGGGTGGCCCCCGCGTCCCTGGTGACGTCGATCACCTCATCGGGGTCCGCGATCGCGGCCTCGATCGCCTGGAGCCGCGCGGTCGCGCGCTGCACGTCGAGGAAGGGCGAGTCTGAGAACCCGCCCGCCTCGCGCAGGAGCTCGATGGCCCCGGCCAGGTCGCCGCTCGCGAGGGCCGACTCGCCCTTGCGCTGCCATGACTCGCGCCAGCGGCGGACGGAGATCAGCTGCCTCCGCTCGGCGAGGTCCTCCATGGGCGTGTCCACGTAGGACGCGAAGGGCGGCTTGGGCTTGCTCTGGGAGGAGAAGCCGGGGTCCCCCTCCCACGCCACCGTGCCGTCCACATCCAGGAGCAGCACGCGCGGCAGGTTGTACCGCCGCACCGAATACTCGGTGAAGGTCTTGCCGATCCCCGTGGTCCCGTAGGGCCTCGCGTCCACGGCGACGCTGCCAGGGACGGGGTGCTCCTTGAGGTATTCGTCGATGCGCTCCTCATCGTTTGGCGACACCACGGAGAGGATCTCCACCCCCTCTGGGCCCCACCTCCGATGGAAGGCGGTCAGCCACCCGTCGATGGGCACCAGCTCGTTCTGGCCTATGCTCCAGAGCACCAGGAGCTGCGGGTTCGGGCCCGCATCACCGAAGGAGTCCCTCGGGTTCTGCGCCCAACGACCCACCTCGGGGAAGGGCGGCACCAAGCCGAGGTAGCTGCCGTCCACGGGCTTGTCCGGGTCGGCCCCCGCGCGCTCGAGCCGCTGGCGCCGCTCGATGCGGCCCGAGGGGTCCCGCGGATCCCGCGCGAGATAACGCACGTTCTTCCACTTCGCCTCGCCGGTGCCCGTGAGGAGGCCGAAGCGCCCCAGGACCGCGTCGCGCAACTGGAAGTCGTGGCTCGTGAGCAGGTCCCCATCCCACCACACGTCGATCCGCGAGCCGATCACGTCCAGGCGGATGGTGTTCCACTCGCCAGCGCTGGTGCGCGGGGCGCCGTCGTCCTCCTCCACCGCGACGGGCACGTGGCGCCAGGCCTTCACCACGCCGCCGCCGTAGCTGCTCATCACATCAAAGAAGCCGCTGGTCGCGGTGCCCGCTGCGCCCTCACGGGGCGGAAAGAAGACCGCCCCGTGGAAGGAGGTGGAGCTCTTGGCGCCGAACACGAAGCCGCTGAACGCCGCGGTCCCAGCCTCGGCTTGCATCTCCGCCTGGATAGAGAAGTCCCCCGCGGTCACTCGATCGAGGGTGAGCATCTTGAAGTCGAAGTTGTCGGCGTCGAAGCGGCCGTTGTCCGCCACGAGCCGGAGGCTGTCCGGCTGGAAGACGTTGTTGCCGGCGGTCCAGCCCTCGAGGTTGCGCTCGTTGTACGCGAGGTCCCAGATCGCCATGTCGCTACCACGCGCGATGACCGCCTCCTCGTAGGCATCAAACAGGTCCAGCAGGCCGAACTCCGAGCCGAAGCGCCACGCGATGTCCTGCACCATGGCGGGTCGCTCGGCCTCGGCGTAGGCGAGCACCAATCCCCGCGCCGCCTCACCAAGCTCGTCCCGGGTGCGGGTCAGGGTCCGCCGCTTGGGGTCGAGCTGCGCGAGCAGCCGCTCGCCGCGGGCGATGCGCTTGGCGTCGGGGACGGGGTCTGCCTCGAGCATGCGCAGGGCGTCCATCACCACCTTCGCGGCGCGGTCCTTCTCGTCGAAGGCCTCGGAGAGGTGCCCCGCGAAGTCGAAGGCCAACTCCACGTCTGAGGGGTTCGCCACGACGCCCTTCTCGAAGTGCTCCTTGGCGGACAGGGCCTCGCCGTTCGCCGCCGCGAGCCGCGCCCAGGCCCCGTAGGGCCGCGCCCTCTCGAGCTTGCCCGAGCGCTCGTCCCGGAGGTTGACGATCCACTCCTTCCAGATGGAGTCCAGCTCGACCACCGTCGTGGGCAGCACGAAGTCGTCCCCGTCAGGGCGCTCGAGCGGCTTCCCCTTCAGCCCCTTGTACGGCGCCTTGGGGTTCGCGAGCACCACCTCCTCGAAGGTGTTGATGGCGGTCTTGCCGACCTTGCCGCCGGACTTGTCCACGTACTCCCAGAAGGCGTCGCGGTAGACAAAGCGGCCGTCGACAGGGTCCTGGAAGTTGTAGCAGAAGAACACCACGCCCCAGGTGGGCGCATACCAAGGCGGGCCCCAGGAGTAGCTGTTCTCGAGGACGATGGCCCAGGTCGGCGCCTTCTCCGGGGTGGAGCTGGAGTCGTTGGGGTCGTACCCGTCCTGCGCGTGCTCCATCCACCCCTTCTCCATGCGCTCGGCGAGCGGGAAGAGGCGGCCGTCGGCGGGCTCGTTCATGAGCACCGCCCCGTTGGGAAGGATGCGCGTGCCCTCGAAGAAGGACGCGAGCCCCTCATTCAGCCAGCCCACCGCGTTGGTGGCGATGGACACGTACTGGTGCGCCGCCTCGTGGAAGAGCGTGCCCACCATGCCCTCGAAGCCGCCGTCGCCGATGTAGCACTCCACGTGGCTCCCGGTGAAGTGGCCCGCCGACCACTCGACGGGCGGGCCGATGCCCTTCTCCAGGTACTCGTCCCGCGACTTGAACACGTTGACCTGGATCCGCGACAGGCTGCGCCCATCCTCAGGCGTGCCGTAGCGGAAGAACTGCTTGTAGAAGGCCGCCATCTGCTCCATGGCCTCAGAGGTGCGGATGAGCACCTCGTAGCCCGCGTTCGTCACGGTCACATAGTTCTCACGCTCCGTGCGCCCCGCGTCCTTCCACTCCGCGTGCTCGGCGTCGTACTCGGCGATCCACTCGTCCGTCACATCCCCGAAGAGGTCCTTGGGCTTGGCGTCCCCCGCCAAGCTGGGGTCGGGCGCCGACGCGATCCGGTCAATGGCCACGGCGGCCGGTCCGCTCTCAGGGTCCAGGGCAAGGACCTCCTTCCAGACGCGGATGGCGCCGTGGGGGCGGTCGTCCTTCTCGTAGGCCTCTGCGACCTTGGTGAACTTCTTCGAGAAGCGGGAGCGCAGGTCGTAGAGTTCCTCGGCGATCGGGTCCAGCGCCTCCAGCTGCGCCTTCCGATCCGAGAGCGCCGACTTCTTGGCGCCCTGAGCCTCGAGGTAGCGCAACTCCTGATGGAGACAGTAGACCTGCAGGTCGATGTCCCCCGCCCCGGCCGCCACCTGCGCCCGGAGGGCCCAGGCATCGGCGTTCTTGCGGTCTCGCTCCAGGGCTCGGACGCAGGACGCCTCGGCCACCTCCCAGCGCTCAGACGCAGCCGCGCGCTCGGCCTTCTGGAGCGCGGCACGGAAGGTCCCGGACTCCTGGGGCAGAGGCGCCCCCGCCGCGCCAAGGGCGGTGAGGAGGACAAGGGCGGCGGCACCGAGGCCGAGCGGAGCGAGGAGCGAGCGCGTCATGGGAGAAGAGCGATGGGGCCGAGAGGGCGCGAATCGTGGGCGCCCAATCTACTCGCCGCGCAGCTCCCGGTGACGGTCGGAATCGCCCTGGCGTCCGCCGGGATCTCGCTCACCGGCCGGGGGCCAGTCCCCCATCATCAACGCCATCACGTACGCGGGGCCGACGAGGAGTTGAAGCAGGTTGTCCGTGAAGGCGGGCGCCCTGCGCTCGAAGCGGGCGTGGCCCACGAACTGGGCCGTCCAGGCCACCGCGGCGACCCCCACCACCACCGGCCTCGGCACCATGCGGCCGAGGACCGCGCACCCGATGGCGAGCGGCACGAGGACCGCCGCATACCGAGGACATACGAAGACATACCAGGCCCCCACGGCCCCGGCCGCCACCAGGCCGAGGCCGAGGGGCATCCCGGCCACTCGAACCGGGAGGGTGATCCAGTCCAACATCACCACGATGTGGAACAGGATCGCCGGGACCGCGACCTTGTGGATCGCCACGTTGACCGGATCTCGGTGATACGCGTGGTACTCACCGAACAGCCGTTCGAGGCGCGGGGTCATGGCAGCCGCCGTCAGTCCGCGGACGGCGGCAACGCCGAGGCCCTCGGATACAGCGCCATGAGCAAGACCAAGCACGCGAGCGCAGCGTACATCGGGACCGAGAACAGCCGGGTGTAGTCGAGGACGCCGTCCGTGGTCGCCCACGTCGAGATCTTGCCCGCGATGATGCTGCCGACGATGACGCCGATCCCGACGATGACGAGGTTGTAGAGGTTCTGAGCGCTGGCCCGCACCTCGTGGTTCGTGTACTCGTCCACCACCATGAACGAGACGAAGATGAAGCAGCCGAAGCAGAGGCCGTGGAGCGCGACCCCCAGGATGAGCGTCAGGGCCGGGGGCAGCGGGATCGAGTCGACGTGGGCGAAGAGCGCCATTCGCAAGGCGTAGGCCACGAGTCCCAGCCCGAGCAGAGCCTTCTTGGAGAGGCCCCTCGCGATCAGCAGCGGGACGAGGCCTAGCACGAGCGTCTCGCTCATCTGCCCGACGGTCATGACCCCGCCGCCACCCGCGCCGAAGATCGCCTTCGACCATTCAGGCGCGGCGATCTGCTGGGCCCCGAGGAAGGGCTCGGTGTGAACGAAATAGAACTGGTGGATGATGCTGACCGGGACGGCGAGCAGGAAGAGCGTCAGGAGCGGCTGCGCCTTCACGGCGCCGAGCGCCGCGAGGGCAGGGTTCTTCTCGGCCGAGCCCGCCGGGGGCGTCTTCGGAAGGACGAGGCAGAAGGCGGCCATCACCGCCCCCAGGATCCCCGAGAGCCGGAACGCGTCGCCCTTGCCCTCGGCCTGGGCGAGCAGCACGTCCTGGGCGCTCGCGTCCATCGGCGTGTGCTGGCTGGCGAGCCAGTGCCCCATGGCGAGGCCCACCGCGATCCAGCCGAGGGTGCCCCAGAGGCGGACCTTGCCGAAGTCACGCTCGCGGTCGGGCAGGTGCGCGAAGGCGAGGCTGTTGGTGAGCGACAGGGTCGGCATGTAGAAGAGGCCGTAGAGCAGGGCGTACAGCCAGAACTGATCCGTGGGGATCTCCGCCATGCGCCACACCAGCACCGCGCCGATCAGGTGGCTCGCGGCCAGCAACTTCTCCGTGGAGACAAAGCGGTCCGCCAGCGGCCCAAAGATGATCGGCCCGACGATGGCGCCGACTGCGCCGAAGGCGAACATGTTGCCGATCTCTCCCCCGTCCATACCTCGGTGGTCAGCGAGGAAGCTCCAGAGGAACGGGAGCCAAGCCCCCCAGATCGCGTACTGGAGGAACATCATCAGCGAGAGGCGGGCCCTCAAGCTGGATGAGAGCGGGGCGGCGGTGGAGTCACTCATCGGAGATCTGGGGAAGGGATATGGAGCTCGAGAGGGTCGCGGCGTCGGCGATCAATCCTCGGAGAACGCGGAGTCGAAGGCACGGGCCGAGGGCTCGAAGTCCAGCTTGCGCAGGAACGCGGCGGACTCGGTGGCGCCATGCTCGCGGTCCATACCGCCGTCCTCCCACTCCACCGAGAGCGGGCCCCGGTAGTCCATGCGGTTGAGTCGGCGGATGATCCCCTCGAAGTCCACGCTGCCGCGGCCGATGCTGCGGAAGTCCCACGTGCGCTCCGGGGCGCCGAAGTCGGTGTGGCCTCCGAAGACGCCGGCCTCGCCGAGCTGGTCTGACCACCACACGTCCTTCATGTGGCAGTTGTGGATCTTGTCCGCGAACTCGTCGAGGAACGCGAGGTAGTCCACGCGCTGGTACCCGAAGTGGCTCGGGTCGTAGTTGAGCCCGAACGCGGGGTGATGGTCGATGGCCTCGAAGGCGCGCCGGGTGGACGCGATGTCGAAGGCGATCTCCGTGGGGTGCACCTCGAGCGCGAACAGCACGTCGTGCTCCTGGAACACGTCCATGATCGGCCTCCAAGCGTCGGCGAAGGCCTTGAAGCCCGCGTCGATGGCCTCCTTGGCCACGGGCGGGAACGAGTAGAGCAGGTGCCAGATCCCCGAGCCAGTGAAGCCGTTGACCACCGCCTTGCCGGGGCGCGCCATGCGGTCCTTGACATGCTGAGGTGCCGCGTCAAAGAACCTGCGCGCCGCTCGCGCCGTGTCCTTGACCTCCTGGGTCGCACGGGCGCGGACCCCCTCGGGGTCCCCGTCGCCCCAGACCTCGGGCGGGAGAATAGACTCGTGGCGCTCGTCGATTCGATCGCACACGGCCTGTCCCACGAGGTGGGTCGAGATCGCGTAGCAGGCCATCCCGTGCTCCTCGAGCAGCGCCCACTTCTTTTGACAGTAGTCGTCCTCCGCGAGGGCTCGCTGCACCTCAAAGTGATCGCCCCAACAGGCGAGCTCGACGCCGTCGAAGCCCATGGCCTTGACCTTGGGGAGGAGAGTCTCGAGGGAAAGGTCAGCCCACTGACCGGTGAAGAGGCAAACAGCGCGCGTCATGGGGAGCGTCGTCGGGGGTCGGGATGGAACGAGAAGAGCGCGGGCGCCCGTCCGGGCGCTCGCGCTCTCATGGTAGCCGAGGACGCGGCCTCCCTACGGTCAGCGGCAGAAGGTCACCCGCAGGGCGCTCGACGTATTGGACGTCAGCTGCGGGTTCGCGTCGCGGAACCAGTACTGGAAGACCCAGGACTCGGCCTGGAGGAACTGCTGGCCCATGGGGAGGTTCCCGAAGTCCGGGGCGAAAGCCACCTCGCCGAGGAGCCCGCTGTTCTGGACGCTATTTGAGAAGCGGAAGCAGGGTTCACCGACGCACAGCGTGCCCTGACTGCCTCCGAAACCGGGTCGATCGTCCTCTGTCTGTGACATCAGGAGGAACC
Organism: Planctomycetota bacterium; assembly: GCA_029248265.1. Classification (GTDB taxonomy): domain Bacteria; phylum Planctomycetota; class UBA1135; order UBA1135; genus Saltatorellus. The sequence continues at coordinate 651 of JAQWJQ010000051.1, read as the reverse complement.
CAAAGGACCCCTGGGGCAGCGACGAGATCGTGAAGCCCAGATCGGCGTTGGCGACGCTCTGGCTGCCATCCGCCGCCAGCACCGCGCCCAGCCCCGAGGAGTTGGTCTGCGCGAAGCAGACGGTCTGCACGCGGCCGTCTGACGCGGTCGCCACGAGGGTCGAGCTGATCGTGCCGTCGAGGTTGAGGGTGTCGAGGCCAGCGGTGAGCAGCAGGTTCGCTGTGCTCCCCGGCGGCAAGATCGTCGGGAGGTCGAGCGGCAGGTCGTCGAAGGCCAGCGGGAACGGAGACGGGATCGACTGGCTGAGGGTCTGGCTGGTCACCGCCTCGAGCCGCGTATCACAGGCGCCCAGATCGAAGGAGCCACTGACCGGGAGCGCGAACGGGATCGGGCCGACCGGGGTCGGCGTCCCCCCCCCAAGGGGCCCGAGGTCGACGACGAGGCTCAGGTCGACAGGGATGATCAGGTCCACGTCAACGAAGCCTGGAGTGGCCGAAGCCGCCGCGGTGCCGATCGAGGGCGCCGACTGAACCAGCGTGATGTCCGAGGCCGTGGCCGCCCCCAGCGGGAGCGTCAGCGGAATGCCGCCGATGAAGAGGGAGCCCGGAGAGGCCGTCCTGAACGTGTCGTACTCCAAGGTCACGCTGAGGT
>JAQWJQ010000041.1 GCA_029248265.1 Planctomycetota bacterium | reverse complement strand
CCCCTGATCGCCATCGACGCCAGCGTGGATGGCGTGGTGGACTTGGACGCGGACGCGGAGGGCGAGGAGAGCCCCGTGCTCTGGAACATCGGCCGCGCTGGACCGGGCTTCTCGTCGCCCGTGACCGTCAACGGCCTCGTGTGGGTCGCCAACTCCCAGGGCATCCTGACCTGCCGTGACGCGGCGACGGGCGAGGAGCTCTACGACGAGCGGCTCCCCGGCCTGCGCAACGTGGTGTCCTGCCCGTGGACCGACGGCGAGCACGTGTTCGTCCTCTCCGAGGGCGGCACCACCGTCGCCGTGAAGGCGGCCCGGGAGTTCGAGATCGTGGCCACCAACGAGGTGGACGGGATCTTCTGGGGGACGCCGTCAGCGGCGGAGGGCAGCCTGCTCCTGCGCAGCGCTGACTCCCTCATCTGCGTCCGCGCCAAGGACTGAGCGCGCCAGCTGGGCTGATCGGCTACGGGCGCGGCGCGAGGCGGGCGCCACCGCCAGGGTCGCGCCCGGCGAGGACGTCGAGGGTCCCTGTGACCGCTGAGGCGCAGAGGGCCGCGTAGGTCCGGCCGGTGAGGGCTGCCACGTGGGGCGTGGCGATCACGCCGGGGTGCCGAAGCAGCGGGTCGTCGGACGGCGGCGGCTCGGGGTCGAAGCCGTCCACGGCGTAGACCGCCACGTGCTCCGCCTCCAGGGCTGAGAGCATGGCGTTCCGCTCGACCACGCCGGGCCGAGCGGTGTTGACCACCACGGCGCCCGGGGCGAGCAGGGCGAGGCGGTCCGTGTTCATGAGCCCGCGGGTGTCGTCGTCGAGGGCCACGTGGAGGCTGACCACCTCGGCGCCGGTCAGGGCGCGGTCGAGGTCCGCCTCGAAGCCGTCGACGGCGCGGGGGGACCGGCTCCACGCGGTCACCTTCGCGCCCAGCGCGACCATGAGGGAGCGGGTCCGCTCGCCGATGGCGCCGAGCCCGACCACGGTCACCCGCGAGCCGGCGAGGGACTCGCCGTTGAACTGGTTCCGGTCCTCCCAGCGACCTTCGCGGGTGGAGCGCGCGCTGGACACGACCTCCCGGCGGGCGGCGAGGGCCAGGGCGAGGGCGTGCTCGGAGACGGTCTCGGTCAGGGCGTTGGGGACGTGCACGACGGCGACCCCGCGGGCGGCGGCGGCGTCCCGGTCGACGTTGTCGAGGCCGACCCCGGCGCGGGTCACGACCTTGAGGGCGGGGCAGCGCGAGAGGAGGGCGGCCGTGACCTGGCCGCGGCCGCGGGTGACGATCGCCTCCACCTCGGTGAGGACGGCGTCATCGACGGGGTCACCAGGGGCCTCGAGGGCCACGACGTCGGCGCCCGCCCCCAGCGCGGCGCGGGCCGCGGGATGCAGGGATTCGAGCAGGAGGACCTTGGGCACGGCGCGGCTCCCCTCAGAGGGGGACGGTCCACTCCTCGAGGAGGTCCCGGCGGGGGCGGAAGCCCAGGCCGGGCTCGGTCGGGGCGTCGACGCCGCCGTCGGTCACGGCGGGCTCCACCTCCGGGAGCTGGCGCAGCAGCGGGTTGCCCCCGAGGGACACCTCGAGGATGCGCGCGGCGGGGCTCGCGAAGGCCACGTGGAGGCCGGCGAGGTACGAGACAGCCGAACCCCAAAGGTGCGGCGCGAGCTCCACCTGGGCGGTCTCGGCCAGGGTGGCGACGCGCTTTGCCTCGGTGATGCCGCCCACCAGAGCGACGTCGGGCTGGAGCACGTCAGCGGCCCGCAGGCGCAGCACATCGGCGAAGTCGAAGCGGGTGGAGAGGCTCTCGCCCACGGCGATGGGCACGTCCGTGGTGGCGCGCAGCTCGGCGGCGGCGGCGTGGTCGTCCAGGGGGGTGGGCTCCTCGAACCAGCGCAGGTTGGCGCCCTCCACCAGGCGCATGAGCCGCTTGGCCTCGGGGAGGCTGCAGGTGCCGTGGGCGTCGATCATGAGCTCGATGTCGGGGCCCAGGGCCTCGCGCGCGGCGAGCACCCGGGCCGCGCTGGTCTCGACGCGCCGGTCCATGGCGCCCACGCGCATCTTCACGGCGCCGAAGCCGAGGTCGACGAAGCGCTGTAGCTCGGCGCCGATGCCCTCGGCGTCGGCCCAGCCGCCGGAGGCGTAGGCGGGCAGCCGGTCGTGGCAGGCCCCGCCGAGCAGCTCCACCACGGGCACCCCGTGGGCCTTGCCCGCCAGGTCCCAGAGCGCCGTGTCGATGGCGCCGATGGCCGCGACGCGGGGGCCGCGGCGGGCCACGTCGGGGAAGCTCCGCCCGCGGGACAGGGCCAGGTCGCCCCGGCTCCCGCAGTACATGCGCTCCCAGGCGCGGGTGATGTGGCGCGGGTCCTGACCGATCAGCGCCGGCCCGAGCTCACGCTCCACGATGGTCACCAGAGAGGCACAGTCCCCCGCGCTCCCCACGGCGGCCTTGGCCTCACCGAAGCCCTCGGCGCCGTCCTTGGTGCGAACGGTGACGAGCACCGCGTCGAAGGTCCGCAGCCGCCCGAAGTCGGACGTGTGCTGCTTCTCCGCGGGGATGGGCGCCCGCAGCCAGCGGGCCTCGACGGCGTCGATTTGCATGGTTCAGGGGCGTTCCGAGGTGAGGTCCACGGGCTTGTCTTCGCCTCGTGTTCAGGGACAGCCTATCAGGAGCCGTTGGCGGCGGAGCATCACCCTCGTGATGGCCGCGGCCGTCGCGAACGGGGACGCGGTGGCGGGGTGCATCCGGTGACCATGGGCGAAACGTGAGGCGCCGGCGTCCCACAGTGGGGGACGCCGGCGCCTCGGGGTCACGCTGGGCGCGGTCTGCTCAGACGAGGTAGCGCAGGTAGATGTAGACCGTCGCGATCGCCACGGAGAACAGCATCAGCGGGAAGGCGTGCTTCAGGAACGTCAGGAAGCGGATCGGCGACCCCGCCCGCTCGGCGAAGCCAGCCACGATGAGGTTCGCGCTGGCGCCGATCAGCGAGCCGTTGCCGCCGAGGCAGGCGCCCAGGGACAGGGACCACCAGATGGCGTGCTGCTGGTCGAGGTCGAGGACGGAGCCCTGCTCCGAGAGCTGGACGAAGGCCGTCTTCAGCGTCGGGATCATGGTCGCTACGAAGGGGATGTTGTCCACGATGGCGGACGCCACGGCAGAGACCCAGAGCACGGCGATGGAGAGTCGAGTGGTGACCTCCGCGCTATCCGCGGCGCCCTCGGTGAACCCGACGACCTTCTCTGCGAGGATGTCCAGCGCGCCGGCGTTCTCGAGGCCGTGGACGATCACGAACAGGCCGACGAAGAAGAAGATCGTGACCCACTCCACCTCACCGAAGGTGTGGTGGACGTTCTCGGACTTCTCCTCGGGCGTGCGGGAGAGGTTGTCCAGCAGGAGCAGCAGGGCGCCGCCGACCATGGCCACCGTCGCGGGCTCGAAGCCCAGGGGGTGACCGACCATGAAGCCGAGCAGGACGAAGGTCAGCACGGCAAGGGACTTCTTGAGGAGGGGGACGTTGGTGATCGCCTCCTTCGCCTTGAAGTTCATCACCCGGGCCATGGCCTCATCGCTCGCGGTCAGCTTGCGCCCCCACATCACGTAGATGGGCAGCAGCGTCATGAGGAAGATGAGCGGCACGATGGGCGCCACCTCCGTCAGGAAGCTGTTGAACGTGATGGTCTCCACCTGGGAGCCGATCAGGATGTTCGGCGGGTCGCCGATCAGGGTCGCGGTGCCGCCGATGTTCGAGAAGAGGATCTCCGCGAACAGGAAGGGGTAGGGCGCGATCTCGAGCTCTTCGGTGATGAGCAGGGTCACCGGCGCGATCAGGAGCACCGTGGTGACGTTATCCAGCAGCGCGGAGAGGACCGCCGTGACGATGGAGAGCATCACCAGGATGCCCCATGGTCGGGCGTTCACCTTCTTGGCGGACCAGATGGCGAGGAACTGGAAGACGCCGGTGCGCTGGGTCACCGCGACGATGACCATCATCCCGGTCAGGAGCCCGATGGTGTTCCAGTCGATGCCGTGGATGGCCGCGGACTGGTTCGGGTAGACGCCGAAGAGGATCATCGCGCCGGCGCCCAGGAGGGCGACGACGGCGCGGTTTTACTTCTCGGTCATGATGACCCCGTACGTCAGTACGAAGATCACCCCCGAGATCCAGAGCGGATCCCAGCCGAACAGCGGCTCGACGCCGTGGCCTTCGCCGCCGCCGCCGAGGAGCGTGGTCGCGAGGGAGAGGATCATTGGCTGTCCCCGAGGATGCGCCCGATGATGTCCCAGTAGCTGACCATGCCGATCAGCTTGCCGGTGGCCTCTTCGACGACCGGGAGGTTGTTGCGGGACTTGGTCAGGTGGGCCACGACCTGGGAGATGGCCGTGTCCGGGTGGAGCACCGGGCCCACCTCCTCCGCGTACTTGCCCACCGGCTGGTCGTGCTCCTCCACGAGGCGTCGCTGGAGGTCAGCGAGGTCATCGTTGAGGTAGCGAAGGTTGGAGAGGTTGTCGTCCGCCACGGCGGCCTTGGGGAGGATCAGGCCGAGGAGGGCCTGGATCCCGAACTGGCCGACCATCTTCCCGTCCGCGTTGACCACGGGGACGCTGCGGAAGTGGTTGTCGCGGAGGAGGGCCGTCGCGGTGGAGACGGGCTGATCTTCACGGACCGTTACAGGGTCCGAGGTCATGATTTCACTACAGGTCATGGTCGTGCGGTGGGCAGGCGACGCGTGCGGGCGAGGGGAGATTAGAGTCGCATGGCCCTCAGGATCGGTTCCCCGTCTCGACAGATTTCACCGGCAGAGCCGCATCCCGTCAGGGGAAGAAATCGGGAACCGTCCTGATCTACCTCGACTTCCGGGCTCCATCGGCATCTGACGCGCTCGACCAGGACCGTCATGGCAGGGATCGAGCCTGGATTTGCCCCGCTGGACACTCCGCTGCCACAGGTTCAGGCGGCCGCCCCCCCCCGGCGGGGCGAGCGGTTCACTGGAAGGTCACCGAGACCCCGTCCGTCAGGTTTGACGTGATGTTCGGGTTCGCGTCCCTGTACCAGGCCTGGAAGTTCCAGGTCTCTCCGGCTGCGACCGTGACCAGGCCGGTGGGCGTGGGCATCGCGCTCAGGTCGAGGGTGAGGCTGAAGGCTCCGACGGTCCCCGCCGACTTGATCTGGCCGGGTCCCACGAAGCGCCCGATGGCGCCGTCCAGGCAGAGGGCCCCTTGGCTGGCGGGCACGGGGAACGTGAATCCCTGGACCTGTGAGGTCAGGAAGAAGCCGAAGGAGCTGTTCGGGAGGGAGTCCGCGAGGATGACGAGGTCGTTCTCGGCCACGTCCGCGCTCCCCAGCGCGGACATGCGCGCCGGACTTCCTGTCGATTTGGGCACTGCCGGTGAGCAGTAGCTGACGCCCACCTCTTCGCAGCTGTCCAGCTCCCCGTTTCCGTTGGCGTCCAGCCCGGGATCAGCGGCGATCTCGCAGGCGTCGAGGAACCCGTTCCCGTCGCAGTCCGCGGCCCCGCCAGCGATCTGGCACTCGTCCGGTACGCCGTCCAGGTCGCAATCCAGGCTCTCTCCCACCGAGATATCGAACGCATCCCTGAGCCCGTTGCCGTTGCAGTCGAGGCTCCCGAGCAGGTTCTCGAACCACACAATCTGGTCCCCTGCGTAAGCGGTCACGACGATGTCGACGTCCCCGTCCCCGTCGAGGTCGGCGAGTTCAATCGCCGTCGCTCCGTCCACGTCATTTGCGATCAACTTGGCAGGCGAGAAGGACCCCGCGCCAAGGTTCTCGAACCACAGGACCTCGTCGAGGAGGAACGAGGTGGCCACGATGTCCAGGTCGCCATCTCCATCAAGGTCGGCGACCTCGGCTGCGCTCGCTGCTTCCACGTTGTCTCCGATGGTGACCAGCGGCCCGAAGGCGCCTCCGCCGAGGTTCGGGAACCACACGATCTGGTCGTCGGTCGCAAGGGCCGCGACGATATCCGGATCCCCGTCCCCGTCCATGTCTGCCGCACGGACGAACTGTGCGCCGCCGGCATTGGAGGACAGGTTGGTGGGCCCGTTCCACGAGGTCCCCGCGACGTTCTCGAACCATGACACGCGGTTATCGAGGAACGATGCGCACACGACGTCGAGGTCGCCGTCCCCGTCGACATCACTGGCGTCCACTGACCTTGGGAAGTCGACGGCCGAGGTGATCGTCTGCGGGGCGGCGAACGCTCCCCCGGCCTGGTTGGCAAACCAGGACACCTCGTTCGACCTCGGGGCAATGACGATCAGGTCTTCTCGGCTGTTGTTGTTCAGGTCTGCAGCCAGCACGGAGAAGGCCCCATTGACGCTCGAGGAGATCGTCTGCTCGGCGCCGAAGGAGCCCCCGGCGTTCTGGAACCAAGCGACCTTGTTATCGCCTTCTGAGGCGGAGACGACATCGAGGTCGCCGTCCTGGTCCAGGTCCGCGACCTCGACCGTCCACACCCCGATCGTGTTGGTCGTGAGGACCTGCTGGAGGCCAAAGACGCCGAGCCCGAGGTTCTCATACCAGGCGACCTTGTTGTCCCCGTTGGATGCCGAGACGAGGTCCATGTCGCCGTCGCCGTCCACGTCGAGCGACCGAACCGAGGCCGGCCGGATCACCTCGTCCGTGATGAGGCGCTCAGCGCCGAAGAGGGACAGCTCACACTCGTCCGGCGTGCCGTTACCGTTGGCGTCCACCGAGTACCCGCTCGTCACGTCGCACTCGTCGACGATGCCGTTGCTGTTGCAGTCGAAGCTGGTGCCGGAGGCCAGCTCGCAGCTGTCGGGGATCATGTTCAGGTTGCAGTCCAACTCGACCCCTGCCGCGATGTCACACCGGTCAGGGATGCCGTTGCCGTTGCAGTCATTGGCTGCCCCAGACGCGAGCTCACAGTCGTCGGGGATTCCATTGCCGTCGCAGTCCTGCAGGGACCCGGCGGAGATTTCGCAGGCGTCGATCTGACCGTTGCCGTTGCAGTCCGCTGCAGCACCGCTGGCGATCTCGCAGCTGTCCGGGATGCCATTCGCGTTGCAGTCTTGCACCGTTCCGTTGGCCAGCTCGCATTCATCGGGGACGAGGTTGGCGTTGCAGTCGAGCGAGAAGCCCGTCGCGATATCGCACTCGTCCGGGATTCCGTTGGCGTTGCAGTCTGCCTCGACGCCGGCCTCGATCTCGCAGCTGTCCGGGACTCCGTTGGCGTTGCAATCCTGGGCGTTTCCGCTGGCGATATCGCACTCGTCCGGGATCCCGTTGCGGTCGCACTCAGGCTCGAGGCCGCTCCCGATCTCGCAACTGTCCAGGACTCCATTGGCGTTGCAGTCGGCGGCGGTACCTGCGGCGATCTCGCAGCTGTCCAGGATCCCGTTGCTGTTGCAGTCGGCGGCAGAACCGGCGGCGAGTTCACAGCTGTCGAGGACGCCGTTCCCATCACAGTCCTGCTCGGTGCCGTTGGTGATCTCGCACTCGTCAGGGACGAGGTTCGCGTTGCAGT
>JAQWJQ010000025.1 GCA_029248265.1 Planctomycetota bacterium | reverse complement strand
GGCGCGGCTCATGGCGGCGCAGCGGTTCTGGGCGCCCGGCGAGCAGCGAACCCTCACACGCGAAGCGGGCGAGGGGACGCGCGTCGACGTGGTGGAGCTGAACACAGCGCTCGGCAGCCACCCCGGGGCGGCCGTTGGCCTTCGGCTCTCGGCCTTCGCGTCCAAGGAGCTGCCCGGTGGTGGCCCCGGGGAGAGCCCCGGCAACGGGAACTTCGTGGTGACCGACCTTCAGGTTGCTCGCCGAACCCAGGGCCCCATCCCGGTCGCGACGGGGCTCCGCATTCAGCTGTCTGGCCCCGGCCGCATCCTCTCCTTGGCGGAGGTCGAGGTGCTCGACGGGGACGGCGTCAACGTCGCGCTGGGGGCCACGGCCACCCAGTCGTCCACAGGCTTCAACGGGCCGCCTCAGCTGGCCGTGGACGGCAACACGAGCGGCGTCTACGAGGACGGGTCCGTGACCCACACCTCCACCGAGGCGGACCCCTGGTGGGAGGTCACTTTCGCAGCGCCCGTCGAGGTCCACGGCCTGCGCGTGTGGAGCCGCACGGACGGGGACCTGGAGCTGCGGCTCGAGGGGTTCGAGGTGCTGCTCCTGGGTGAAGCCAGCGAGCCCCTGCGACGGACGGCCCCGTGGCCGGCCCCCAACCCTGTGGCGGAGGCCCGCTTCGGGCCGGGCGGCACGGTGCCCCTGCTCGTCCGACCGGGGTCCGCGAGCTTCGAGCAGTCGAGCTTCACGGTGGCCGCCGCCCTCGACCTGGACCCCAAGACCGGATGGGCTATCGGGCCGCGCCAGGGCGTGGATCACTCGGCGATCTTCCGGCTCCCCGAGTTGGAGCTCGCCCCCGACGGCCTGCTGAGGCTCGAGGTGACCGTGAGCCAGGAGTGGGGACAGGAGCACACGCTGGGGGACTATCGGCTCAGCCTGGGCCGCGGCGCCCGCGTTCCCCCGGCGCTCCCGGCGGACGTCCGCGGTCCTCTGGCGCGCCGCTTCGACGGGCTCAAGGCGGCCGCCGAGCCCCTGAGCTCGGAGGTCCTCGGGAGCCCGCTCCCCGGCGACGAGGAGGTGCTGGTCGCTTTCCTGCGCGAGCGCGACCCGGCCCTGGAGGGGCTCCGCGAGGAGCGCGCCGCGCACGCCGCCGAGCTCGCGGCCCTCAACGTGGTCTCGACTCCCGTGATGGAGGAGCTCCCCGCCGAGCGCCGCCGCGATACCCACGTGATGCTCCGGGGCAACTTCCTGCAGCGTGGTGAGCAGGTCCACGCCGCGCTCCCCGCGGCCTTCGGCAGCCTCGACCCCGGGGCCCCTGCCGACCGCCTTGCCTTCGCCCGCTGGCTGGTGAGCGACGAGAATTCGCTCACGGCCCGCGTCCAGGTGAACCGCCTCTGGGCGCGGCTCTTCGGCCGGGGGATCGTCGCCACGGAGGGCGACTTCGGCTCGCAGGGGGCGAGCCCCACGCATCCTGAGCTCCTGGACTGGCTCGCGGTGGAGTTCCGGGAGAACAGCTGGGATCAGAAGGCGTTGCTCAGGACGATCGTCACCAGCCAGGCCTACCAGCAGGCGTCGGCGGTCCGGGCCGAGACGATGGAGGCCGACCCCGACGGGGTCTGGCTCTCCCGGTATCCGCGCCAGCGGCTCGAGGCGGAGATGGTCCGCGACGTGACCTTGCAGGCGGCGGGCCTGCTCTCTCCCAAGCGCTTCGGCCCCTCGGTCTATCCACCCCAGCCCGAGGGCCTCTGGCAGGCCGCCTTCAACGGGCAGCGCGACTGGCGCGAGAGTATGGGCGAGGACCGCTACCGGCGCGGCGTCTACGTCTTCATGCGTCGCACGATCCCGTATCCGATGCTGGCCACCTTCGACGCGCCGAGCCGCGAGGCGTGCACGGTCTGTCGAACCGCCACGAACACGCCGCTCCAGGCCTTCGTGACCCTCAACGACCCGGCCTTCCTCGAGCCCGCGCGCCTGCTCGGCGCGCGCTACGCCCAGCGGGCGGTAGACGAGGCGTCGCTGGACCTTCAGGGCGCGGCGGCTCTCGATCGGCGGCTGCTCATGGAGCTCCTGGAGCACGCGCTGCTGCGCCCCGCCGCCGCTGGCCAGGTTGACATCCTTGAGGCGCTGCTGGGCGACGCTCGGGGAGCCTTCGCTGCGGACCCTGGCGCAGCCCGGGAGCTCACCGTGGAGGCCGACGCGGGTGGGGCACAGGTCCTGGACCGCTTGAGCCTCGCGGTGGTGGACCCCGTGGAGATGGCTGCGTGGACGGTGGTCGCGAGCACCGTGCTCAACATGGATAGCTTCCTGACCAAGGAGTGAGCGATGGACCCTCTCCCCGAAGATCTACTGACCTCGACGCGGCGGACGTTTCTTCAGCGGGGCGTCGGGCTCGGCGCCATCGCCCTCGGCGCGCTGGACGGCACCGTGGTGGCCGGGCAGGAGCCGGCGTCCGTGGTGAAGGACTCACCCCTCGCCCCCAAGTCGCCGCCGCTCCCGGCGAAGGCCAAGCGGGTGCTGTACCTCTCCATGTCGGGGGCGCCGCCTCAGCACGACACCTTCGACTTCAAGCCCAAGCTGCAGGCGCTCGACGGGACCCCGTGCCCCGAGGCGCTCTTCGAGGGGAAGCGGCTGGCCTTCATCAAGGGCCACCCCAAGCTGCTCGCGTCTCCCCACCCCACGGCCCCGGTGGATCCCCTTGGGATCGAGGTCTCCACCCTCCTCCCCGGGTTCCGGGAGTACGCGGCCGACGTCTGCGTCGTGCGCTCGATGTACACGGACCAGTTCAACCACGCCCCGGCAGACCTGCTGATGCACACGGGGAACGCGGTCACGGGCAAGCCCTCCATGGGGGCCTGGACGACCTGGGGGCTGGGCTCCATGAACCAGAACCTCCCCGGCTTCGTGGTGCTGGGCTCTGGCGGGAGCGATCCCACCGGGGGCAAGGCGCTGTGGTCGAGCGGCTTCCTGCCCTCGGAGTACCAGGGCGTGCGGCTTCGCTCGAAGGGAGACCCCGTGCTCTACGTGAGCGACCCCAAGGGCCTCGCCCGCTCCTCGCGGCGGCGAATGCTCGACGCGCTCCGGCGCCTGAACGAGCTGGACCACGAGCGGCACGGCGACGACGAGACCATGGCGCGGGTCGCCCAGTACGAGCTCGCCTACCGCATGCAGATGGAGGTCCCCGAGGTCACTGATCTGTCGAAGGAGAGCGACGCGACCCTCACGCGGTACGGCGCGAAGCCTGGCGACGGGTCCTTCGCCAGCAACTGCCTCCTGGCCCGCAACCTGCTCACCGCAGGCGTACGCTTCGTGCAGCTCTTCGACTGGGGGTGGGACCTTCACGGGACCGGGTCCAACGACGATCTCGTCACCCAGTTCCCCGCCAAGTGCAAGGAAGTGGACCAGCCCATCGCCGCGCTGATGGCAGACCTGAAGCGCACGGGGTTGCTCGAGGACACCCTGGTGATCTGGGGCGGCGAGTTCGGCCGGACCCCGATGCTCGAGGCCCGCGGGGGCTCCAAGTTCCTCGGCCGCGACCACCAACCGGACGCGTTCTCCATCTGGATGGCGGGCGGCGGCGTGCGCGCCGGTCACGTCCACGGCTCGACCGACGACCTCGGCGCCGCGGTGCACGAGGACGGCGTCTCGGTGCGCGATCTGCAGGCCACCATCCTGCACCTGCTCGGCTTCGACCCGGAGCGCATGCGGTTCCCGTTCCAGGGGCTGGAGCAGCGCCTGATCGGGCCGGCGGATGGTCCCCGGGTGGCCCGAGGGGTGCTGGCCTGAGCGCGGCGTCGAGCCCGAAGGGCGCCCGTGATCGGGAGCCCTTCCTGTACCGCGAGCGCCCCGAGGACTTCATCGTCGAGGAGCTCGTGGGGGAGCCTGCGGCGGAGGAGGCCGACGGGACGCACATCTGGTTCACCGTGGAGAAGCGGGACGTCTCCACCCCCGCCGCAGCGCGGCGCATCGCGAAGGCGCTGGGGCGCCGTGGTGGTGACGTGAGCTTCGCCGGGCGCAAGGACGCGGTGGCCATGACCCGCCAGCGAATGTCAGTGGAGCACGTGGACGTGAAGCAGCTCATGGCGCTAGAGATCGAGGGGCTGTCCCTCAGCGCTCCGCGGCGGCACCGCCGCAAACTTCGCACCGGAGAGCTCCTCGGGAACCGCTTCGAGCTCGTGCTCCGCGGGGTCTCACCGGCGCATGTCGCGCGGCTTCAGGCGCGCCTCGCCGGGCTCGGCGTGGACGGCCTCCCCAATCTGTACGGAGAGCAACGCTTTGGTCCGAACCTGGAGGGGCTTGAGGCGGCGCGGCGCCTGGTCTTCGGGCCACCCGCGGCCTACCTGGAGGCGCTGGCGCGCGCGGGCCGCCCGGACCAGGTGGAGCCGGGGCTCGAGCTCGTACGGCGGGCAGCCTCTGGTACGAGCGGGGAGCGCCGGCGGGCAGACGAGCTCTGCGCGGACCTGCCGCTCGACCTCGTTCCGGTCGCCAAGCAGCTGGCGCGCCGGCGAACGGAGGACGTCTCGGAGCTGCTCGCGGCGGTCCCGAAGAGCTCTCGAGCCTTCCACCTCGCGATCCTGCAGGCCTGGGTCTTCAACGATGTGCTCCACCGGCGGCTCCGCGAGGGGACCTCGGCGGTCGTCCAGGCGGGCGACCTTGTCTTGCGCGAGGATGGGCGGCATGGGTACACCTCGCCCGAGCGACCGGCGCCGGACGGCGCGGTCCCGTCCGGGCCCATGTGGGCGCCCGGTCTCCGCCTCGCGGAGGGCGCGCCCGGCGAGGTCGAGCGCGCAGCTCTACGGGCCGAGGGGCTGACCCCGGAGGGGCCCGAGCAGCCCGGCGGACTGTCTCCACGGGGTAGCCGTCGGGACCTGCGGGTCGCGGTCTCGAGCCCCTCGCTGGAGGAGGGGGCCGCGCCCGAGGGGGCAGCGGCAGGCGGGGCTCGGACCCTGCGCGTCGGCTTCAGCCTCCCGTCCGGCACCTACGCGACGGTCGTCCTTGATCAGCTGCGCGCCGCGTGTCTCGATCCGGGCTAGGGACTCGGATCCAGGCAGGTCCCGCTGGGGGCAGGTCCGTCGAGAGGTCGATCAAGCTCTTGATGGGCGCCACCTCTACAGCGACACACTCGAACCCGTTCAATCCGCCCCAGGCGGAGCGCAGCTTCGTCGAGGCGAGGACGGACCGCCGCGTGCGGCCGACCCCACGCCTCTCGATGTACTCCATCGCCGGCGGGCGCCGGCGGGCGGCCCAACGAGCGGATCAGCGCGAAGGCTCCTTCGTGGACGCGTACTCGTTCTGGGTATTCCTGTGGATCCTCTGGATCGCCGCCATGAACGTCGGGGACAGCTTCTTCACGATCGTGCACCTCCAGGCCGGCGGG
>JAQWJQ010000002.1 GCA_029248265.1 Planctomycetota bacterium | reverse complement strand
AATAGCCCCATGTGCGTGAAGATCCCGAGCGGGTCGTCTTCAAGGTCGGTCATGGTGAGCGATTCCTCCGGGGGCATGAAGAGCAGGCCAAAGGTGCCGTCGATCTGGCCAAAGAACTCGTCCTCGAGATCGCTGCCGGTGAGGGCGCTGCCCGCGGCGAGGGCCTGCTCCATCTGGTCGGCGCCTTGATCCTGTTGGTCCTCTCGCAGGGCCTCGACGACCAGGGCGTAGCACTGGTTGAAGTCCCAGTTCAGGCAGTGGAGTCCGGTCACCGCCTCGGGCAAGTTGCCGAGGAGGTCCGAGGGCAGCCCGCGCATGGTGTCTGCAAGCCTCGCCAGGAACGTCCCCGGCGTGATGTGCACGTGGAGGCGCAGGTCCACGTTCATGCCGGCGGGGAGAGCGAAGGTCCCGTAGACGAAGGCGTTCTCGTCCAGGCCGATGAGCCTGGACGGGTCGATGTCCATGTTCGCCCCGATCGAGCGGAGGCTCCGCTCGGCTTCCTCCTTGAAGAAGGTCAGGTCCACGAAGGTCTCGAGCTGACCCGCGGGGCCGTGCATGGCTCTCGCGGCGCGGAGCTTCTTCGCGATGGGGCGTGGCGTCTCCGCGGTGGGTGCGTTGCAGAAGGTTCGGAGCCAGGACTCCACTTCGGAGCGCTCTCCCTGGAGCGCAGCCACGAGGTCGGGGCCCACGATCAACGTCTGGACGAACTCGGTCGCCTTGAAGTTGACGTCGAGGACCTCGCGGTCACCCGCACTCGCGGCTTCCTCGAGCGCGAGCTGGACCGTGGTCTCGATGCGGTGGTCTCCGAATCGCTGGGCGAGCATGCCCTCTTCGGGCCTTGGCGTCTCCGTGAAGGTGCGCACCGCATCCACCAGGGCCGCCCTCTCGCCGCGGGGCTCCACAAGCAGCGCGGTGGCCTTCTTTCCCTTGAAGAGGACCGCCTCGCCGGCGAGGGCCAGCCCGAGTTCACGCATGGCATCGAAGCCGTCCGGGGACATGGTCTGCAACTCGCGGTAGAGGGGCGCACCTGCCTCGGTTCCGAGGAGGCGATAGACATCGTTCAGCTGCAGCTGCTCCAGGGCCGAGGCGGCGTCCTCGAGGTGGATCACGGTGTGGGCGGTGACCGGTGCGCGGTCCAGCAGGCTCACCTGGGCGCTGAGGGGGTCCTGGAAGAGGAGCGCGGTCAGGATGAGCTGCAGTGGGGAGGCGTTCATGGCGGCTGGCAGGGCAGGGAGCTCGGGGTGGGTGGGCTCGGCGTTCGATGGACAGGCTACGTCTCCGCTCCGGTGCTCTCGCCTCTTTGGCGCTGAGTGCGACGATAAGCACCGCGAATCGACGGGCGCGGCCCTCGGTTCGGGTGGGCCCGCGCCGGGCCGAGGGAGTCGGGGCGTTGCGCTCAGGCAGCGCTCCTGTCCACTTCAAGGGCGTCGATGGCGTCCGCGCGCTCAGGCCGAGGCCTTTGGCCGAGGGCGGGGGCCGTCGGCGATATGCTCGGGCCATGCGCTCTGATCCAAGCACACGGTGGTTCTTCCAGGCGACCCTTCTCCTGGCGGCTTCTTCGCTCGCTCTGGCCGAGGAGCCCTCGGGCCCCAACGTGGTGGTGATCGTCACGGATGACCAGGGCTGGGGAGACATCGGCTACCACAACCCCGCCGTCTATTCCCCGCGGTTGGACGCGCTGGCCGCCGGCGGCGTCCGGTTCACCCAGCATTACGTCATGCCGCAGTGCACTCCGACGCGAGTGGCGCTCATGACGGGTCGGTACCCCTCGCGCTTCGGCCCGCAGGCCCAGCAGGCGAACAACGCTCCTGCCTTTCCTCTGGGCACGCCGACCTTGGCTTCCATGCTCAAGGGGGCGGGCTACCGCACCCATCTTGTGGGCAAGTGGCACCTTGGATCCTCCGAGGAGCACGGGCCGAACCAGCACGGTTTCGATCAAAGCTACGGGTCCCTCGCGGGAGCGTGCGGCATGTACGACCATCGATACCGCACCGGCGCGTTCGCCGAGACCTGGCATCGAAACGGCAAGGTGATCCCCGGGTGGGAGAATGGGACCCACACGACCGACCTCGTGGCGGCGGAGGCGGTCCGGGTCATCGAGGCGGGCGGCGCGGGGCCCCTGTTCCTCTACCTCGCCTTTCAGGCGGTCCACACCCCGCTTGATGAGCGAGGCCGGTTCACGGGACGGCCAACTCAGCTGGATCCGGCCAAGCCGAACCGCTGGCTGGACGAGGATGAGATCCCTTGGTTTCACGACCCCGCTGGCCTGATTCAGTCGGAGCCGGACCCCGAGAAGCGGCTCTTGCTGGCGGCCATCCATCACATGGATCACGCCGTGGGGCAGGTCGTCGATGCCCTCGAGCGTACGGGGCGGTCCGAGGACACGCTCATTCTCTTCACCTCCGACAATGGCCCCCAGGGAAGCTGGGCTGGAAACGCTTACCCGGACGACCTGAAGCTGACAGACTTCAACCAGCCCATTCCCATGCGGGGGAAGAAGACCGACACCTACGAGGGGGGGATTCGTGTGCCTGGGTTCGCGGTCTGGCCCGGCCGCCTCGAGGGCCGCGAAGAGGCGACACCCGTCCACGTGGTGGATTGGATGCCGACGTTGGCGCGGCTCAGCGGTGTGGCGCCACCGGAGGAGGTGGACGGGGAGGATCTCC
>JAQWJQ010000261.1 GCA_029248265.1 Planctomycetota bacterium | reverse complement strand
GCCGACTTGCGGCGCCACTCGTCAGCGTCCGGCAGCGTGATGATCTCGTTGCGAGCAATGCGCATGCTCTCGATCTCCTCACGGTACTTCTTGAACTGCTCCTCTTTCTTGACGAGGTAGTCCGACTGCACCTGCTGGCGTCCGGCGCGGAAGGCCGCGGTACGGATCTCTTCAGCTTGGTCGTTCTTCGGCTGCTTCTGCAGCGCGAGGCGAGCGGACTCTTCGGCGTCGCTGTAGCGGCCTTCTTCGAAGGCGAGAGCGGCCTGGGAGACGATGAGGTCGACTTGTGCCTGCTGGCGGTCGTTCTCGGCTATCTCCTTCTGCTTGAGCAGCTCGAAGGCTTCCCGCCGAGACTGCGCCTTGGAGGCGGCGGAGGCCGCGCTGCGCTCACTCTCGGCCCTGGCGAGGAGATCGCGGACCTCGACGTCCGTCCCTTCCCACTCGATGTCGTAGCCGCCGACCTCGATCTTGGTCTCGGCGAGGCGAAGCTCGGCGACCGCGCCGCCATAGTCGCCGCGCTGCAGCATCATCTTGGCGTCGCTCAGGTCCTGCCGGACGCCGATCTTGAGCTGCTCGAGCTTGAGCTCGAAGCGGGAGGCCTCGGCGTCACCGATGGCGTTCACTCCGTCGGGGCGGTCCAGGAGCGCGGCCAGTTCGGCGCGCATCTGCTTCGCTTCGAGGCTCTGGCCGTTGATCGAGAGGGCGCGGTCCACTTGGGCCATCGCCTCCTCGAGCTTCAGCTGCTGCTTCATCTCCGCGGCGCGCGCCATGGCGCTGTCGAAGAGGAGCCTGTTCTTCTGCTCGCGCAGCGTCAGGAGCTCAGCGTCCGCCCCGGCTTGATCGTCCTGCGCGGCGGCGGTGCCGCCAGCGCGTTCGATCGTGGAGGGGTCGATAGTGGCGCGACGACCTTCACTGGTCGTGCTGACTTCAGCGTCCTGGGGAGCCTCGGAAGAGGTTGAAGCACACCCGAGGAGCGCCATGGAGGCGCTGCCAGAGATGAGCAGGAAGGACACGTTGAGGGCGGGGCCGGTGATCCTCATGCGGGGAAGACTCACGTCGAATGCAAGGAGGTGGGGGGAGGTAGCTTGGAGGTGTCGAGACCTCTGCTGCTACCGGTTAAAAATCGACCGACTACCGGGGTTTAGGCGGTTCGCGGACGACGAGCTTTGGGGGGAGGACACGCGGTCGGTGGAGCAGTTCCCAGGGGGAACGGTCGGTGGCCCGCGATCTGTGGTGACTGGGGAGTCACCAGGGCCGAACTCTCTCTCCGAAGCGTGCGTGGAGCGCGCGGTGGTGGGAGGGATCGGGTCCAAGAGAGTAAGGAAGGGCTCGTGGACCGTCAAAGGCCCTGAGGCGAATCACCACCACGATCTATCCACGGTCGGAGGCGGTCCTGGGCTGCACCATTCTCCTCCGGAGGCGCAGAGGTCCGGCCTGGGTGCGCCACCTGGATGGAGTGACTGCACAGATAGGGCAATGGACTTGCAAAGCGGGCTGGGCGAGAGCGGCACCCGTTGCGGAGGTTTCCCCTCTCTCCGATGCGACGGCGCCCGGCGCGCTCGGGCTCCTCGCTGGGCAGAGAGGGGGCCCGCCTCGGGGCCGTCCCTGGCCGGTCTGATGGTCCCCGTGGGGCGGGTGGAGGTGCGCCCTTGGGCGGTCCCATGGGGGGACGCCGCTCGCGAGGCTTTGCGCGACGAGGAGTGTGTTCTGGCCCCCCTTTGCAGGGCATGTCCTCCCAGAAGGGCGACAGGGGCCCCGGGTAGGGAATCCCAGCGGGCAGGTTCCGCAGGCCGACGAAGAGAGCCGTGATCCACCGGCGGGGAGCGGCGCCCAACCCATCCAAGAAGGCGTGGGCTCCCTGAGCTCCCTGGCCGAAATGAGCAGCACCCCCTGACGACGAATCGCCAGGGGGTGCTGCTCGCGAGGGCTGTCCCGCGGGGTTCAGCGTCGGAGCGCCGGGCTAGCGCTCGAAGGAGCCCTTGAAGGTGATGTCCCTGTAGCCGGCGTCCATGGCCGCGTCGAGGACCAGGACCACGTCGAGGTTGGTGATGTCGGTCCTGGGATCGATCGTCGCCTTCTTCTCGGGGTCCGCCTTGATGAACGCCTTGAGCGACTGCACCACCTCGTCCAGCTTGGTGGTCCGCTTGCTGCCGACCGTGTAGCGGATCTGTCGGGTGCTGTCGTAGACGAACCGGCGGTTGGCCGCAGCATCCTCGTCGCTGTAGGGCACGAGGCCGTCCTTGGTCTCGCGCATCTTGTTGCCGGGCCGGAGGACGTCGAGGCGGATGTCCACCTTCTCGACGGGCTCCGCCTGGCTCGTGTTGACGCCGACGTCCTTCGGGAGGTACGCGCCGAGCTTGCCCTCGAGCACTTTGAACTTGAGCGTGCACATGAAGAAGATGAGCAGCAGGAAGGTGACGTCGATCATCGGCGTCATCTGCAGCTCGCACTTCTCATTCATGATCTCTCTGAGAGCGCTTCCTTTTTTCTTTGCCATGTCTTTCTGACTCCCTCTTTGGGGGGGGCGGTGTGGTCAGCGGACGGGCGGGCAGCCCGTCCGGCCGATCACTCGCCGCCCTGGTTGGTGTCGGGGGTGGAGACGGCGAGCTGCAGCTTCCAGATCTGCGTCCCTTCCTGGCCGCAGCGCTCCATGATGTATTGGACGTACTTGAAGGGGGTCGACTGGTCGGCTCGGATGAGGACCGGTTCGTCGGGAACCTCAGGTGAGCCCGCGCCCGCGATGGGCTTCTTCTTCATCCGGTTCGCCGCGGACTTCAGCCACACGTCAAGGTCGTTCCAATACATCATGG
>JAQWJQ010000245.1 GCA_029248265.1 Planctomycetota bacterium | reverse complement strand
CGCCGGTCTCCGAGCGCACCTTCGGATACAGCCAGGTGGTCGGGATGGTGATGATCATGTCCCTCATGGTCTACGTCACCTACCAGGACATCGTCCGCTGGTTCATCGAGCCCCGCTGACCGATGGCCACCAAGACATCCTCCCCCGACTCGCTTCCGGTGGTGAGCATGGGGCGCCTGATCCGCGTGGCCCTGTTCCCATCCGCCATCAGCGACCTCTTCGTCGGGATCGCCCTGGCCCACCTGAGCGGCTGGCCAAAGCTCGCGCTTCCCTGGCTCCTGATCCCCGCGAGCCTCGGGATCTACCACGGGGCCATGGCGCTCAACGACTGGGTGGACCGGCACGACGACGCGCGGACACGGCCCGAGCGGCCGATCCCCTCGGGTGAGATCCCCGCTCCGCTCGCCCTCTCCATCAGCCTCATCCTCCTCATCGGAGGCCTGATGTGGGCGACGGCCGCGGGACCCATCGCGGGGGCCTGGATGCTTGGCGTCGCGGCGCTGGCCGTCCTCTACGACCTCGCGGGGCGCGGCCCCTGGCTGGGCCCCCTGCTCCTGGGCCTGTGCCGTGCGGGAAACCTGGGGGCCGGGCTCATGTCCCCCTGGCTGATCGGCGCCGTCGACCGTCCACGGGCAGAGCTCCTCTGGCTCGCGGTCCTCTACGGGACCCACGTCTTCTTCATCTCCCGGCTCGGACGCCTGGAAGATGATGAGGACGACGCCCCCCTCGGCGATCGACCCACACGCGCGCTCCGCGGGGTCGCCATCACCCGGCTCTTGATCCCCGTCGTCGGCCTCGCCGTGCTCGGGGTCGCCGAGGGGACCGAGGGCCTATCCACCGCACTCACCCTTGGCCTCGTCCTGGCCGCAGGGCTCGCCGCCCGCGGTGCCTACCTGTCCCTCCGGACGCTCCAACGTGGGGCGCAAGACGGCTGGACCCGCGGCAGCGTGGGCCAAGCCACCGGCCAGAGCCTTCGGGGCCTCCCGACCTTCACCGGAGCCATGGCGTCCATCGGCTTCTTCCTCGGTCCGACCTGTCCCTCAGCCCTGCTCTGGGCGCTCGGCGGCGCGTGGCTCTCCGGCAAACTCCGCGCTCGATTCCCCCTCACCTGATCGCACTTCGCGCCCACGCGAGGGCGCCCGCACGGTCACCGAAGGCCGCGCCGAGACCGGCGTGTTCCACACGCCGCAGCAGCGCCCCCAGGTCCGGGCCGCGCTCGACCCCGAGCTCCATGAGGTCGCCAGCCGCCAGGACCACGGGGTGGGCCGGCGCGGCCGCCTCCAGCGCCGCAAGCTGAGCGAGGGTCCCCTCCACGCGGGCCTGCACGTTCGGGGCCGCACTCGCCAGGGCCCAGGCGCCCACGAGCCGGGCCGCCGGAGCCCGCTCCGGGGTCCGCCAGAGCTGAATCCAACGACCGCGCTCCTCCTCAGGGGTCGGTCCCGCCTCGGTGAGCCCGTCGCGCACCCCGGCCCCCAGCGCAACGGCGACGCCGCAGATCTCGGAGGCCACGCGACGCTCCTCACGGCTACAGCGCAGCGCCGCGAGGCCCTCCGCGAGGCTCACACCGAGGCCCTGCACGGAGCCCTCGACCCCGGCGATGCCGGTGCCCTCCATCACCTCGACGAGGACAGGTCCAAAGAGGGCGGAGAGACCAAGCGTCCAGCCGGGCCCGGCAGCTTGAGCGCTTTCGGTGTCCGCCACCGCGCCGCCGGACGCCTCCACTCCGAGCGCGGCGAGCACCCGCAGCCGAACCTGCACCTCCTCGTCGGTGCCCATGGACGGTAGGCAGAGTGAGGCATGCCCTCCCGTCACCAATACCTCAAGCGCACGGGCCGGCCGCGGGCCGCAGAGGATCTTCTGGAGCTCATCCCGCACACGCTCTGCGCTGACCCCGCGCAGCGACGCACGCTCCGCCTCCGCGGCGGACGCCAGGCCCGGCGCTGGGTCGAGGCCGAGGGCCGCCAGGAAGCGCGCCATGCGGAGGATGCGCAGCCCGTCCTCGCGGAAGCGTGCCACCGGATCCCCGACCCCGCGTAGCTGACCGGCGCGCAGGTCCGCGAGGCCACCGACCGGGTCCCGCAACGCACCGGTCAGCGGGTCCAGGTAGATCGCGTTGCAGGTGAAGTCCCGACGCCCGGCGTCCGCCTCAGGGGTCGAGGCGTACTCGACCTCGTCGGGTCGTCGACGGTCGGAATAACCTCTCTCTCGCCGGAACGTGGCGAGCTCGACCTCCTCTCCATCCCGGATGACCACGATGATCCCGAAGCTCTTCCCGACGGCCACCGTGCGCTCGAAGAGGGCCTCCACCTCGTCTGGGAGGGCCGCCGAGACCAGGTCGACGTCCTTGATGGCGCGTCCGAGCAGGAGGTCGCGGACGGCGCCACCCACGATCCAACCGCGGTGCCCCCCCTTGGCGAGGTCCTCGCAGACCCCTGTGGCGAGGCGCCGCCAGCGCGAGGGCAATCGAGACACCAGGTCCCCGTGAGTCGAATGGGCGTCCTCCATCATCGTCGTTGAATCGTACGACCTGCTTCCCCACACTTCGCTCATGGGAGCGGCGGACCTGCTCTCCATGGAGGATTCTTGGAAAGTCGCCCCGTGCCACCCACACCAGCCCCTGGACCCGACGACGCCTTGCGCTCCCCCAGCGCTGGCGCGCCCGACGCCTCAGGACGCAAGGCGCCACTCGGCGTCCCCGCCGGGCTCCTGATTGCCACCATCGCCCTGCTCGTCGTCCTGGTCTCCCTCCCGCGCTTCCACGCCCATGCCATGGACGCGAACCGCGCGGATGCGAGGATCACCCTCGACGTGCTCGGCGCGGCGACGTTCAAGGGTGACCTCTCGAGCTCCATGTCCCTCGCGGAGGGCCCAGGCGCCCTCAGCCGCCTCGTCGCGGAGACGCCGACGCTGACCCACCGCTTCCCCGACGCTCGCGTCGCGGAGGACACGGGGCAGTTCCTCCATCACGGCTACCGGGTGGACACCGGCTTTGTCCTGGACGGCCTGGAGTCCTGGCCCGCGCTGGTCACCTGGCCGGACCGCTTCACGGACACTGGAGACGCCGCCTTCGCGCTCACCCGGGATGGCCGCATGTTCGGCCACCCGAACCGTGGCCTGTGGTCCGGCGGCGGGAGCGGTCTACGCACGGTGGACCTGTCTGACGAGGGCTGGGTGTTGCTCCGAGACAGCCAGGCCCCCTGACCCCGGCTGGCAGAGACGGACCTTGGCGAGCGCCGCCCTATCGGCCCGCGTACGCCTCGAGGTGCTCCACGAATTCGTTGAAGCCCCTCGCCCGGAGCCCGTCATACAGCGTCCGCAAGCCACGGACAGGGTCGCCACGGAGCCACTGCCCGCCGGTCAGGCAGGTGGTCGCACGGAGATCCTCGCGCGCCGCCAGGCGAGCCGCATCCTCCTCGATCACGTCGGGCGGCAGCGCGCCCACGTAGAGACAGGCGAGGTCGCCCGCCTCATCGAGGAGGAGCCCCAAGGGAAGCGGCATGCTCTCGAAGGGAGCGAGCGTGCGCCCCAGCACGAGGTCAAGGATCAGGCGCGTGGCCGTATCGGCCCGCCCCGCATGCTCGAGCAGCCCGAGCGCCGCCGAGGCCTCTCGCACCGCATCGCTGGCCCTGACCTTGTCCAAGGCGAGGACGTGAACAGGCAAGGTCAGCTCCGGCACACGGGCCAAGGCCCCAAGCGAGGCTGGGACGTCGCTGGACCAGAGCACCACGAGCAGCCCGTTGGCCGCGCACCGCTCATCCGCACGGGTGGGCGCCCCGCCAAAGGAGGGCAGTCGCCAGCCGCCGAGGGGGAACTCCGCGTGCAACGGGACCCGCACGCGCGGCGCTCCGGGCGCACCGCCCGGGGGCGGCGCCTTGACAGACGCCTCGAGCGGCGGAGCCGGGGCCCCCTGGGAGAAGCGGAGCTGCGCGATCCCGGTGCCCCGCTCGAGCAGCCAGCTGCCCCCCGAGAGCGTTGACCCTTCCGGGAGCCGGAAGGCCTCCTCCTGCCCGTCCGGCCACCGGACGCTGACCGAGGGGTCAGGGAGGTCACCGGAGGTCCCATCACCGAGGCCGTAGAAGGCCTCGGGCGGTGAAGAGCCCAGGAACCCATCGCCAGCGAGGATGCGGCTGCGCCGAGGGGTCCCGGCGTAGGTCAGGGTCACAAGGGCGCCGATCCCATCCCGGTTGAGCCCTGCCTGGGCGAGCCTGAACGCGACCGAACGCCCGAGGGGCTCGATGCCCTGGAACAGGCGCAGGGTGGGCGCCGTTCGGTTCCGGAAGACGAGGTCGAGCCGGCCGTCGTGGTCCAGGTCCGCCACCGCGAGGGACCGCCCGTCATCGGGGATGCCGAGCCCGCTCGAGATCGACACGTCCTCGAAGCGGAGCCCGCCGCGGTTGAGGTAGGCGAACGTCCGCTCTCGTGCGTTCCAGTCCTGCCGGCCGAACTGTGACAGGTGGGAGATCACCGACCATGCGCCGAGGTAGGCGTCCAGGCGGGCCGGACTCGCGCCCCCCGGCAAGGGCGTCGCCCCCACCACGCGCCGCCAGAAGAAGCTCTGGAGGTCGGGGCCCTTCCGCCCACTCAGGAACCCGTTGGGGACGACGAGGTCGGGGAGCCCATCGCGGTTCCAATCCACGAACCTCGAGCCCCACGCCCAACCGCCCGGTGCGACCCCCGCCATCTCGGTGAGGTCCTCGAAGCGGCCGCCGCCCAGCCCGCGGAAGATCGTGTTGCCGCGTGCGTGGCGGACGAACTCCTCGCGGAGCGCTGGCTGCGCGTCCCGCAAGAAGCGTGGGTCACGGGTCACGCGCCCCCCCGCCGCGGAGTACATGTTGCTGACGATGAGATCCGTCGTCCCATCGAGGTCCGCGTCTCCGAGGCTCAGCCCCATCCCCGCGGCCTTGTCCGTGAGGGGCCCGTCCGGTGCGGCCTCGAAGCCACCGCCTGCAGCCAGGTAGAGATTGTTCCGGCCGAAGTCGTTGGCGACGTACAGGTCCAGGTCTCCGTCCCCGTCGAAGTCGTCAAAGACCGACACCATGCTGAAGCGGTCGTTCTGGGCGTCGAGCCCCACGCCCACGTTATCCGCCTTGAACCTGCGCTTCGCGCCACCGTCTGGGTGCACCGCGAGGTTCCGCCAGAAGACGTTTGGGGCGCCGTTGACCGCATCGTGATAGGGCGTCGGGGCCTGCGCCCCGCCCTCGTCAGCACGGAAGTACCTGGTGTCGTAGAGGTCGAGGTCGCCGTCCAGATCCACATCAGCCGCGGCGATGGAATAGACCCGCGCGTCCCCTTCCCTGGGCAGCACCGTCCGTGTCGCGAAAGCCCCAGCCCCGTCATTCCAGGCTACGACCACGTCCGGCCCCATCCCCACCACCACATCGCGAGCGCCGTCCCCGTCAAGGTCCGCGATCAGCACACCACCGCAGCCCTCCAGCCAATCCAGCTCACGGCGCCCGCCCTCTTCTGTGAAGGCGCCGCCGGTGTTCATCCAGACCTCGTTGGGCTGCCCGGCGGCCCGCGCCACCACCAGGTCATCCCAGCCGTCTCCATCGAGGTCACCCACCGCCACGCCGTGCATCGCGGTGAGCAGATCACCGACGGGGGCGAGGGCGTCGGTCCGGCCCGCAGCCTCCAGCGCCCCCAACAGCAGGAGCCCTGCGCCGCCACCGGACTCGCCCAGCACCTCCCGGGTGACGTCACGGAACGGAGGCGGCCCGGAGTGGGCCGATGCGCGCACTACCTCCAGCGCCGAGATCCGGGCGCGCTGCCCCAGCCTCCACCGCACGTTGAGCGTGAGGTCTCGCTGCGAGCCCACCTGGAGCCCCGCGCCCTGGGGGTCGCTGCCGGTCCGTATATGCACCCGGGTTCGGCCTTCGCCCTCCCCCGCGAGGCCCATGCCCGGGGCCTCAACCTCCATGACCGAGACCTCCACCACCAGCGAGCTTGCGGGGCCCTCCACCACGAGCCTGGATTGGACCCACCGCAGGAGGTCTTCACCTTCGAGCGCCTGGGTGCCACCTGACTCCGTCGGAACCGCCCCCTTCAGGCCACGGGTCACGACGTTCCTCAGCGCGTCGGGCGCTCCGCCACCGGCGAGGTGACGGGCCACCTGGAGGAGCAGCTGCTCCGCCGAGGCCGCGAGGAACTCCCCCGCCCACGGATCCGCACTCCACGCGGGGTCGACTCCGGCGGCGATCTCGTCAAAGTCGCTCCGACGGGCCGGCGCTTGCGGTCGGAGCACCTGCGCTTGAGGCTCACCCCCGGCACCCCCTGCGGACCTGGCGCTCAGGCTCGGGGCGGCCGGGGCGCGGCCCTCCCCACCGGGCAAACGCCGAGCAGGGGCCCCCTCAGGGGCGTCCGAGCAAGAGAAGGTCAGTGCGGCGACGAGCGCCAACAAGGCCACGCTGGAGCGGAGGGGCAACATTGCCTGCAGTCTAACGTCGAGAGGCCCGAGACCCACGCATGGGCCCGGGCGCCCCCTGCTACGCGAGCGGGGGTCCGAACCAGACCCAGAGGAGGCAGTGCAGCCCGCGCCTGAGGACGCGGTCGGACTCCGAGCGATAGACGCGCTTCATGGTAGGGACCAGCAGCTCCGCATGCCCCATCCGGACGGCTCGGTCCGCCGCGTACAGGCGCTCATAGGGAGAGCGCGTCGGGTCATCGAGGATCTGCACCAAGGCGCCCAGTGAGACCTCCGCGAGGTCCTGCCAGACAAAGGAGATCAAGTCGAGCCGCTTGGTGGGGTCCAGCTCCGCCGACAGCCGCGCGCGCAGGGCCTCGCGGGCCGCGGGTCCAGCGTTGAAGGCCTGGCCAACACACCACCGAAAGCCTGAGACGCCACGGATCGGGATCTCGCCCACGAGATCACCGGCGCGCAGGAGGAATTCACCGCTCTCCACGCCCGGTACCGCGCCCATGGCCTGAAGCGCCGAGGTAAGCACGTCTCCACGACGCGCTCCCGCCAGCTCCTCCTCGTACACGGACGCGAGGATGTTTCGAGCCTGCGCGGCGATGTCCGGCCACTCGTCCAGCTGCCCCCGCATGGCTTGCATGCCCAGCCCGCGCTCGGGCACGTTCCCCTTGAGGAGGAGCATCAAGAACGCGCGCCCCTCGCCGTCCCCGCGGCGCAACAAGCCCTTCAAGGCGGTCTGACGCACCAACCCCTCCTCGTCCAGGAGGGCGGCTCTGGCCCACTGAACCACGTCCGCACGCTGCTCTTCGGAACGCTGACCCGCCGCCACCTGGTCTGCTTCGAGGATCCGCTCGAGGGTCTGGGACCGCTCGCCTGCGTCCTCGGACATCACCGCCAGGACGTAGGTGTCATCCACCAGCCCTGCGAGGCTCAGGGCCTCGGCACCATGATGCCGCGGCATCCGTTGATCGTGGGCGAGGAGGTCCATCAGCTGTTGGCGCGCATCCCCCAGGCCCGCGCGCGCCGCGGGGCCGAGCAGGTACGCCTTGTGGCGCAAGAGGAGCCCGTCGGTGGACCCCGCAAGATCAAAGAGGTCGCGCGCGATCAACGGGTCGGTCACCCCGGCCACCAGGGGCGCCGCTGCGTCGATGACCGTGGACTCGATGAAGTCGCCCACACGCTCGGCGGCCTGGATCCAGGCAGGCAGTTGCCCCGCGAAGCGCTCGAGGTCACAGGCGGCCATCCCCGCCAGCACTCGCTCCACGTGGACTTGCAGCCGGAACCCAGCCAAGGACTCCAGGAGCGGGTCGTAGAGCGCAGGGGACGCGTGGTTCAGCAGGACGAGCGCCGCATCCCCACGCAGCGCCTCGCTGGGATTCCTGAGCCCCTCGAGCGCAATCGGCACGCCCCAACCCTCCTCCGCCAGGGCGCACACGGTGAGCACATTCCGCGCCACACCCCCGCGCCACTGGTCCTTGGAGGCCGACTGAAAGAGCCGCATGAGGGGCTCGGCCGCCTCGTCGCCGAGCTTCGCGAGGGCCTGCGTCGCACGCCGCTTGGGCTCCAGCTGTGTCCCGGCGTCCAGCTTGGTGGCGAGCACCTCCGCCAGGTTGCTGGTGTCCGCCTCAAAGGGCGCGCCGAAGGCGCAGCCACCGAGGAGCGGGGCGATCCGCTCATCGGCCTCGTACTGCTCCTCCAAGGTCCAGCCCCCCACCTCGACGGAGCGCTCTGAGCCGCGCCACGCGAAGAAGGCAATGACGCCAAGGAGCAGCAGCGTCGCCACCAACGCGGCTCGCCCGGAGCGCCCGTCGGCCGCCAGGGGCACCACGCCGGACCTATCGGGGCTGCGGCGCATCGAAGGGGGTCCCCCCTGGCCCCATGCCCTGGTTCTCGCCGAGCGTGCCGCTCGCCCGCTCCAAGGCCACAAGGCTCTTGGCGTACTCGGCCCGCGCCGCGCTCCGATTGGAGGCGGCCTCGATCAGGGTCTGCTGAAACTGCAGCACCTCGAAGGTGGTGGTCAGGTCGGCCTCGAAGCGTTGTTGCTCTGCCTCGAGTTGCCGCTTGGCGAGGGCGAAGCTCTGTTCGGACGCCCGCACCGCCTGCGCGCGATACCGCACATCGCGGAGCGCTCGTCGGATCTCCGCCAGCGCGTTGATCTCAGCCTCCTCGAGGGCGACCTGGCTGCCGCGGACTCGCTCCCGCGCCGCCCGCTCCGAATTGGACGCCGTGCGGTTCTGCAGCGGCATGTTGTAGTCAATGCGCGCGGCGTATCGCGGGTAAGAGAAGTCCATGACATCGGACAGCGCGTCGGAGAAGTCCGCGTCGAACGACCCGGACGCGGCGTCCAGGCGCAGGTCCAGCCCGTACAGGCGCTCTGACTGGGCTCGCACCAGGCGCACCCGCGCCGTGTCCACATCCAACCGTGCCGTGCGGAGGTCGGGGCGCTTGCCGAGGGCCACCTGGAACGAGTCCTGCCAGTCCGGCAAGGCGAGCTTGTCCGGCGTGGCCTGGGGGAGCGGGGTGGTCGCCTCGACACGCTCAGCCCAGAGCTCCGAGGTCTCATCGCGCACAATGAGGCGCTTCAGGTCGTCACCGCGTTGAGCGAGGTTGTTCTGATTCTGCAGCAAGGTTTCGGTCCGGGTCGCGACCTCGGTCTGGGCCTGGAGCACATCAACCTCCGTGCCATCCCCAGCCCGGAGCCGGGCCTGCTCTCGCTCCACCTGCTCTTCGCCGAGCTTGAGCGCGGCCTCGGCCACCTGGAGTTGCTGCCCCGCGGCGACCAGCTCCCAGTACGCCACCTCCACGTCTTGGATGAGCTGCTGTCGGGCCTGCCGGCGCTCCTCAAGGCGGCGGCGCTCGACAATCTCAGCCTCGCGCTGGTTGGAGGTCGCGTAGTCCTCGCCCGCCCCGCGCATCAACGGTTGAACGAAGCTCACGCTGAGGTTGCTGCTGTACTGCTCCGGCGCATTCGCGAAGGAGTTGTCGGTCACGTTCAGCCCTGAGTCGAAGTGGAACCCGAAGCTCCCGCCCGTCCCAAGCGGTCGGGTGAGGTCGACGTCCAGCTGGGAGTTCTGTGTCGAGACCACGTCACCGCCGAACAGCTGGCTACTACCCACAGAGTCCGAGTCCGAGAACTGGCCGCTCGCATCGAAGACCCAGTCAAAGGAGCCCCATGTGGAGAGCGCCTCAAAGCGCGCGACCTCCGCGTCGACCTCCGCACGTTCGAGCCCGAGGTTATTGGAGAGCCCGAGGGCCAGCACATCCTCGAGCGACAGCCTCCGAGGAGCGGCGCCGTCGGCGGAGCCAGGTCCTTCCTCCCCTGCAGGAGCGGGCGCGGCAGGAGCGGGCGCGGCCTGGGGCTCTTGGGGCGCGGACACCGCCGGTGTCGCCGCGAGCAGCATGGCGGCCCACTGGCCGAGACGTCGTTGGGTCGTGCGCATCATCTGCGCAGAAGATAAGGCTTGGGCGCCGCGTCGGCGCCCGCAGAGCGCCCAGTTCGCATCCACCCTGGGCCTACAGTTCTCGAACGGCGCGATTCCAGCGCCTCACGAACTCGTCCTCAGGCGCCGCCCGCTGAGCCTCTTGCCCGATCAGGCCCAACCAGACGGCAGGGCCGGGGACGCTCAGCCCGACCGCCGGGATCGGCGCCGCCAGGCCCAGGTTGAGGGCTCGGCGGAGGGTCCGCGCGGCGAGCACCGTCAGGGGCCCAGGCGGAGCGCTGTCAGCGGCGGCTTGGGAGAGGGTGAGCACCTCACCCACAACCTTGAGAGCCTCAGCGACCTCGGCCCACGATCCACGGGGCACCTCGTCCAGCAGGCGTTCCGCCCGGAGGATGGACGCGATCCACGGCTCCGCTCCGCTGCGCTCCTGTTCCCCAGCGAGCGGCGAGGCGGCCACCTCAGGGCCCGCCCATTGATGCAGCGCCCACCCAGTCCTCGAGGTGGGGACCTCCTCCGCCCCGACCAGGCGCCCTCGGAGCTGCGCCAACCGCGCGCTCGCGCCCTCAAAGTCCGCCTCCTCCTGAAGCCAGCTCTGGGCGCCGTCGAGGTCCCACCAGTCGGAACCACCGACCACGGCCAGCAGTTCCTCCTCCGCAGGCAACTCCTCGTAGAGGTACGGCTCCGGCTCCGGCTCCAGCACGAAACGGACCCCACCCGTGGCCGGCTCGATCCACAAGTGCCAGGCGACGAGGGGGACCACGGTGAGCTGAACCAGCAAGGCGGCCACGGCGAACCTGAGCAGCATGGAGTCCCGCAGGCGGTCCCCGAAGAACTCCAGCAGGACACCAAGATCACCCCGCCGGCCCAGGTCCTCCCGGGTCGTCCGCGCGAGGACTCGCTGGGCCACCCGTCGAGCCTGTAGCTCTGCCTCACGGGGCACCTCTGCCTGCAGCGCGAGCGCGCAGAGGTCCTTCAACTGCCTCAGCTCGGAGAGTTCCTCCGACCCTGGGGACGACGGACTCCGCCCCTCCTCAGGACCCGATCCAAAGATCGAGTCGATGGCCTCCTGGTCGCGGTCCATGGGGTCCTCGACGTTCATGCGTTCATCCCCCCACCCGGCGACCCCTTGCGGGCCTCGAGGGCCTGCTCGACGCGCGCGCGCTCCTCAAGGGCCCCACGCACACGCCCCACCGCGCTGTGCATCCTGGACTTCACCGTCCCCACCGGGATGTCGAGCACCTCCGCGATGGCCTGGTAAGGAAGCTCCTCCACCACCGCCAGCTCGAAGACGAGACGATGCGCCTCGGAGAGAGCGGCCACCGCGTCCCGGACCACCTGCGCGCTCTCGCGCTGCAGGAGCCCCTCGTCTGGCCCCGACGGCCTGCGAGCGAGCCGGTGGTCCACGTGCACCTGCGCGTCCGCGACGTCGGTCATTGGCCCCAACCCGGCGCCGCGGCGACGTCGCAGGCGGTCAATCCAAGCGTTCCTCGCCACCCGAAACGCATAGCCAGCGAACTGGCCACGGGCGTCGTATGAGGTGCTGGACGTTCTGGAGGCGGAGCGGAACAAGTTGAGGAAGGTCTCCTGCGCGAGGTCTTCCGCCTCGGAGCGGGAGGCGCCGAGCCGGAGGAAGAAGGCCAGGAAGGTGCGGGTTTCGACTCGGACGAACTCCTCGAACGGGGCGGACCTCCCGGCTCTCAATGCCGCGAGGGGGTCCTGTGCGCCGTCCCAGGAGTCCTTCACGGCTCCTCAACGGGCCGCGGCCCATCGGGTTCACCCGAACCGTGGGATTCTCCAGGCGCCCCCGCCTCGATCACCCCCTCTGGCGCTTCGAAGCCCGCCAGCAACGCCCGGAATGGGCCCTCGCGCCCGCCCTCATGGTGCTCGTCTTCCACGAGCCTCAGGGTCACATAGCGCGTCTCAGGGGTGTCATGGGAGAGGGTCACGGCCAGCCGAGGCCGCGGCAGCCAGCCCTCGACGCGCCCCGCCCACTCCACCACCGCCACCCCACCGCGCCCGAGGAATTCATCCGCCCCATCCGCCAGGAGGGCCTTCTCTCGCCCCTCCATCCAAGCATCGAAGTGAAACAGCGGCAGGCGCCCCCCGTCGTGCTGCTGCATGAGCGTGTAGGTCGGGCTCGAGACGCCCTCTTCAATCCCCAGGCCGCGCGCGAGGCCCCGGACCAACGTGGTCTTCCCTGTGCCGAGGTCCCCGTCCAGGGTCAGCACCGACCCCGCCCAGAGCGCCGCCCCGAGGCGCTGACCAAGCAGCTCCGTGCCCTCCGCAGAGAGGCTCCTGAAACGACGCTCCATGCCCACATCCTGACCTTCAGGAGGCCGAACCACCACCATGGATCCACCCTCCTGCGCCATGCCTCCATTGCTCGCGCCCCGAGGCGCTGGAGACCCAGAGGCCTGCTCCTTCTCGGACCACCCCGATCTCCGTCGCCTGCCCCGAGAGGTCGCTGACACCGGCTTCCGGGAGGCACGCGATGAGCTCGTGGTCCTCTCCGTCATGCAGCGCGTGCCAGAGGCTGCTGCGACCATCACGCTCGCTGGCCCCCACAGCGTCCGCGTGGAGGGGCACCGCCTCCGCGTTGATCTCGATGGCCACCCCCGAGGCACGTGCGATCCGGGAGAGGTCCAGGGCGAGGCCGTCGCTCACGTCCATCATCGCCGTCGCGCCACTCGCCACCAGGCGACCGGCCTCGGCCAGGCGGGGGACGATCCGCAGGTGCCGGCCGGACTCCAGACTCCCGCCAAAGGAGCCGGTGACCACCACCCGCTGCCCTGGGACTGCGCGGTCCCGCCCGACGGGGTGCCGATCCAGCGCGAGCGTCCCGATGGCGGTCACCGAGAGCCCCGCGGGCCCCGGCGCCATCGCGAGGTCCCCTGCCACCAGCTCCGCGCCGTAGCTCGTCGCCGCACCGCGCGCGCCGAGGATCACGCCTTGAACTGCGGCCTCGCTCCAGTGGGCAGGCGCGCGCACCGTGAGCGTCACGGCCGTCGGGGTCGCCGCCGTGGCCGCGAGGTCCGACAGGGTCCGCAGGACCGCCTTGGCGCCCACCGCGGACCAGGGCGCGCCGGCGGCGAAGTGGACCCCCTCCACGCATTGATCCGCGCAGGTGACCAGCCGGCCCTCCAGCGGAAGCATCACCGCAGCGTCGTGGCCACGGGACCCGACCAGGCCCTTCGGCCAGTCCTGCTGGGCGAGCCAGCGATGCACGTTGTCCTCGTTCCAGGCCATGGGCATCCCTAGTAGACCCAACCCAGAAGAACCCGTCCCGAGATCGCTGCTTGCTCGACCCAACCGTCCACGGCGGAGTCGAAGCCCGTGCAGTCCGGGCAATCAGAGCTGCACCAGAGGAACGCCCCGCCCTCACGGGTGGCCGAGACCACGACCAGGTGCAGCGCCCCCTCCTTACCGCGGACGAGCACCGCGTCCCCAGGCCCCACCGACGGAGGGTGCCGATCGACGATCAGCCGATCCCCGGCGCCGAAGCGGTTCACCGGGCAGCAGCGATCCTCCGGGAGCGAGATCGTCTCGAAGCGGAGGCCAAGGTAGGCTCCGCCCGCGAGCGCGAGGAGGAGTGTCCAGCGACGAAGTCGCCGCAGCAACCGGACCTGCAGGGTCACCGGGGGTCCCCAGGCGGGAGTCCGAGGGCCGCCGCTGCGGCCTCCACGAGCGCACCGACCCGAGGGCCCAGCCGCCCCGGGCCCTCGTCGCCGGGATCGAGGTCACCGCTCCAAACCGCGCCGATGGCTGCAGCCCCCGCGGCGCCCGACCCGGAAAGCTCCGGCAGACGCTCGGCCGTGATGCCCCCCAGAGCCCAGACGGGGAGGGAGCAGGCCCCACAGAAGCGAGCCAGACCTTGGGCGCCGAGGGGAGCCGCCTCGCCGTGCTTGGAGTTCGGCGGAAAGACCGGCGCGTGCATGGCGTAGTCCGCGCCCTCCCACCGCGCCGGGCCATCCCCGTCGTGCGTGGACACGCCGATGACAAGCGACGCACCCACCACCGCCCGAGCCTCCGCGACCCCCAGTGAACTCCCGGCGAGGTGCAGCCCGTCCGCCCCCGCCGCCGCCGCCAGATGAGCGCGATCGTGGAGACCCAGCCAGCCCTCAGGGACCTCACGGTCCATGAGCCCACGAAGCTCCCGCGCGAGCGCCAGGAAGGCCCCATCCTCCAGCTGTGGCTCCCGGAGCAGCAGGCCCTGAGCGCCAGCGCTGAAGGCCTCCCGCGCCCGCTGGGGCAGGGACTCGAGGGCTCCAGCGCCCCCGCGGGAGGCGTCCTCTCGGGACAGGTTCCCCGGCGACACCAGGAGCATGGTCGGGGGGAGGCGCCGCAAGCTCAGTCCTCCAGTTCGACCAGGTAACCCAGGTCGCGGAACAGCGTCCTGTACCGGGCGAGGCTGGTCTTGGCCTTGAGCTGCAGCCCGCTGTCATCGAGCTTGCTCTTGATGAACGGCCGCACGCCCGGGTCGCGCGCGAACTGCGCCAACACCTCCGTGTCCTGCGCGCGGATCACGTGGTCCGCGCCGAGCAGCAGCAGGCCAGACTTGGCCGCCCAATCACGGATGGACTGCAGCACGTTCCGCGGGACGGGCGTTCGGGCGTTGTGGGTCAACACCTCCCGCATCTTCTTCAGGGTCATCCCCTCGACCAGACCGCGATGCACGCTCTTGTCGCTGACTCGGAACTGGCGGAGTGCGCCGCCCTTTGTGCGATCGGTGAACCGATCGAGGTCGTGGGTCAGCACGGCGTCGTCGCCATCCGCGAACAGGACCACCTCGAAGTCCGGGGTCACCACTAGGCGCCCGATGCCGAAGGCCTCCTCCTCGGCCGTCTCGATCCCAAGGAGCCGGGCGCCTGTGCGGGTCAACCGCATGGCGACGGGGTGCCCCTTGTCGTCATATCCGAGGTCCACCAGCCCGAGGAGGTAAAGCCGCTTGCGGACCCACCCCACCAGATTCCAGGCCATGCGCTGCAGGTCCTCCGAGGCCCCCGCGCCAGCGGCGCCACGCGCCGCGATCATCTCGTCCACCTCGAGCGCGTCGAGTTGAGAGAGGTAGGCGTTCCGCGCGAGGAAGGGTAGGTACATCACGTCGTACCAGACCCCCACCTCCAGGCGCTTCATCAGCGTCGCGAGGATCCGACGCATGGCAGGGTGGTGGACTGACTCGTGGGCCTCATCCAGCTCGAAGGTCACGTGCTCGAAGAGACCGTTCAGCTTGGCGTCGAGGTCCTGCGACTCCCAGTCTCGGCCAGCCGCCGTCAGCTTGAACGTCCGCTCTCCGGTGACCTCGATCAGCCCCGCCGCCCGCGTGAAGCGGAAGATGAACTGCAGGACCTCCGCGCGCTCCAGCTCTCGGCCAGGGTTCGGGATGAGCTCGGTGAGGATCCGCTTCTCGGTGGTCTTGAAGATCTCCCCCTTCACCGTGAAGCGCACCGCGTGATCGATGATGTAGGCGAGGAAGCGCGAGATGTTCGCCATCAAGTCCACGCCGAGGGCCGCCTCGTCGTGGGGGGCGTCCGGGTCCGACGGCACCGCGACCCGCTTGAACCACGCGAGGGTGACCTCGTTGAACACGATGAGCGTGTCATCCTCGTGGTGGATCCCGTACCGCTCGAGCTCGAGCCGATCCGCGGTCCCGACCAGCGACTCCTCGAGTATCTTCGCCCAGCGACGCTGGTTCCAATGGGGCAGCTCCGTCTCCATGCGCTCGAAGAAGCGCCGGGGCAGGAGGCCCCCGAACTCGAGCACCGTCTTCCCGACAAGGTCCCGGAGCCCCTCCGGCAAGCGCTCGATCCGCGCCACCGCGGCGGGCTCGTTCGCGTACATCTTGAACATCTCCCGCAGGCGTGACGGGGACATGGGGCGCTCCACCTCCGGGCCAGCGTAGCGCTCGTCCAGGTGCCCCTTGAGGGTCAGCGTGACCGAGCTCCCCCGCGACTTGTCCGCGATCTCCTGGAGGAGCAGCGCGTCCGCAAGCTCCCCTGGAAGCGTGAAGGTGACCTCCCCGCCGACCTCGTGACGGAAGAGCATGGCCGCGCGCTGCAGCTCACCGAGGACCTCGTCCTCCGAGGACTGGTCGATGACCGAGAGCACGTGAGACCGGGAGGCGCGGTGCTTGGGCGCGAGCAGCAAGGTCTCCAGCACGGCCTGGTGGGCCTCGCCGAGCCCCTCCTTTCGCTCCACGGCGCGGGGGGGCTCGCTCATCCAACCCGCGAGCGCGGACCGGATCTCGCCGACCCTGGAGGGCATCTCTGCGCCGTCGCTTCCCGACCAGAAGTGAAAGGGGTCCTTGAGCTCCGCTTTCTTGAGCCCCTTGAGGGCCGCGGCGATCGAGAGGTCTCCGCGCGCCGGGGCGCGGCCGGCACCTCCGGCGGGGGCGCCGTCATGGCGACCAGCCGCGCGCCGCCGGGCGCTGGATGAGTTGGGTTCAGGAGATCGCGGTGTCACTCTGCGTCGCCCTCGGGAAGGCTGGCTGCGTTGGGAGGGGAAGAGAGCGCGGGGCCAGCGCCCGCCTCCTCCGCAGCGTCCACGCGCTCCGCGTGGACAATGTCGTAGGCGTAGCCCTGCTCGGTCAGGAAGAGCTGCCGCTTCTCTGAGAACTCCTGGTCGCGCGATCCCAGGGTCACCACGGAGTAGAAGGTCGCCCCGCTGCCGTCCGACTTGGGCCGGAGGATGCGCCCAAGGCGCTGGGCCTCCTCCTGCCGAGAGCCGAAGGTGCCGGACACCTGGATGGCCACAGAGGCGTCCGGGAGATCCACCGCGAAGTTCCCGACCTTGGACAGCACCAGGAGCTCGATCTCGCCCTCACGGAAGGCCGTGTAGAGCCGCTCGCGCTCGGCGTTCGCCGTCCGCCCTGTGAGCAGCGGCGCGTCCAGCTCGCGGGCGATGGAGCGGAGCTGGTCGATGTACTGCCCGATCACGAGCACGCGCTCACCTGCGTGCTCCCCGACCAGCTGCCGGATCATGGGCATCTTCGCAGGGTTCTCGGAGGCGAGCCTGAACTGTTGCCGAGCCGGCGCGGCGGCGTACGTGCGGCGGTCCTCGTCCGAGAACGGCACCCGCACCTCCACGCAGCGAGCCTCAGCGATGAAGCCCTGACCCTCCAGGACCTTCCACGGGACGTCGTATCGCTTGGGACCGATCAGGCAGAAGACCTCCTCCTCCTTGTCGTCCTCCCGCACAAGAGTCGCGGTCAGGCCCAGGCGCCGCCGCGCCTGAAGCTCAGCGGTCACCCGGAAGATGGGCGCCGGCAACAGGTGCACCTCGTCATAGACCACGAGCCCCCAGTTCTGTGATCGGAAGACCTCGAAGTGCTCGAAGTCACCCGTCTTGGACCGGCGCCAGGTCATCATCTGATACGTGCTGATGGTCACCGGGCGGAGGTCCTTCGTCTCCCCTGTGTACTCCCCCACGTCCTCAGGCCGCAGCTCAGTCTTGTCCAGGAGCTCCTCCCGCCACTGCCGCACCGCCACCGTGTTCGTCGTGAGGATCAAGGTCTTCGCGCCGACCAGGCTCATCACGGCCATGCCGGTGACCGTCTTCCCGGCACCGCAGGGGAGGACGACCACGCCGCTCCCCCCCATCACCGTGCCGCCCGCATGGAACGCCTCAGCGGCGCCGCGCTGGTAATCCCGCAGGGCGAAGGGCTGCCCCGCCGCCGTGGTGGAACGGAGGTCAATCTGGAGGGGGTCGCCGTCCAGGTAGCCCCCACGGTCATCCACCGGGTAGCCGATGCGGATCAGCTTCTGCTTGAGGTCCCCTCGCTGGAGCCCTCCCACAAACGCGCGCACCTCGCCGTCCTCCTCGACCACCTCGCAGAGGGCCTTGATGGCCTTGTGCGCGAGCACCTCGAGCACGAGGCCGCGGTCGCCGCCGGTCAACTCGAACTCCGCCGGCCCCCCCTCCACACGCTCGATCCGAAGCATGCCGTAGCGCTCCATCCACCCCCGAACGTCGGCGAGGACCACCGCCGGGACCGGCACGCACGCGTAGCGATGGAGGATCACCTCGACCTCCTCCGCCGTGACACCGACGGCCGCCGCGTTCCAGACCGAAACCGAGGTGATCCGATAGGTGTGCAGGTAATCCGGGCTCTTCTCCAGCTCGGCGAAGACGCCGAGCTCATCCCGCGCCGCGGTGAAGAGCGGGTGCTCCTCCGTCAGCGGGTTGCCGTCCTCGTCCCGCTCTGGCCGCCCCTCGGCATCCACCCGTGCGCGCACCGTGTGGAGCATCAGCGTCCGGTCGCTCTGGACGATCAGGGGGTTGCTCGGGAGCGGCGCCGGGAGCGCCGCGGGGCTGAGGCCTGCGGAGTCCTTGGGGCTCATCTTGCTCCCCTCCGAGAGGCCACCTTCTTCTTTGGGCCGGTCCGCGCCTTCTTCTTCGCCGCGGGGCGCCGCTTCGAAGCCCCGCCGCCAGCACCGCCGCCAGGCGACGCGGTCCTGGCCTCACCCCCGTCCGCGACGGAGAGCCAGCGCCCCGTGACCGAGTCCTTGCAGCGGGCCAGCTCGTGTGGCTGGCCGGTCGCGATGACCTTCCCGCCCGCCTCTCCTCCGCCCGGACCGAGCTCGACGAGCCGGTCGCAGACCTCGAGCAACTCGGTGTGGTGCTCGATCACGACCACGGCGTTCCCCCGACGGACGAGCCGACCAAGGCAACGCGCCAGGTGCTCCACGTCGGTCGCCGCGAGGCCCGTGCTCGGCTCATCGAGCACGAGGACGCTTCGCTGGGCGACGCCGGACGGTGAATCTGCTCGCCAGAGCTCCGCCGCGAGCTTGATGCGCTGCGCCTCCCCGCCCGAGAGGGTGGTCGACGACTGCCCAAGGGACATGTAGCCGAGGCCCACGTCATGCAGGGTGGAGAGGATGCGCCGCGGAGCCGGGGCGGCACCGAAGAAGTCCAGGGCCTCGTCCACGCTCATGGCCAGCACGTCCGCGATCGAGCGGCCGCGATAGCGGACCTCCAGCACCTCCGGCTGATAGCGCGACCCGTCGCACTCCTCGCAGGTGAGCCAGAGGTCGGAGAGAAATTGCATCTCCACCAGCGTCGCGCCGCGCCCGTCACAGCCGGCGCAGCGCCCCTTGGTGGAATTGAAGGAGAAGTTAGAGGGGGTGAAGCCCTTCATCCGCGCCTCGGGGGTCTTGGCGAAGAGCTCCCGCAGGTGCGGCATGAGCTCCACATAGGTGGCGGGGACGCTATGCGGCGTTCGGCCGATGGGCGAGGCATCCACCACGGCGAGGCGCGTGCCCTCGGGGACCGAGGCGCTCCTCCAGCGCCCGGCGGCGCCCTCACCACGAATCGCGGGGACGAGCGCGTCGAGCACGAGCGTGCTCTTGCCGCTCCCGGACGGGCCGCAGACGCCGAGGAGCTCACCGAAGTGAACCTCGAGGTCCACGCCCCGCAGGTTGTGTTCCTTCGCCCCCTTGAGGGATACGGTGTCCTCTCCGTCGCTGAAGGCCGCCTCCAGGGCCGACCGGCGGGCCGCCTCGAGCTCGGCGTCCTCGACCGCGGCGTCCTCGGCGAGGATCCGCCCCAGGTTCACCTCCCCACGCAGGTAGCGGCCAGTACCAGAGGTTGGGTGGGCACGGATCTCGTCGGGGCGGCCTGAGGCCACCACCTCTCCGCCGAGAACGCCCGCGCCTGGGCCCATGTCGACGATGTGATCGGCCCGCCCCATGAGCTCGGCGTCGTGCTCGACCACGAGGACCGTGTTGCCTGCGTCCCGCAGGTCCTCGAGCGCGCCTGCCAGCTGATCGATGTCCTGCGGGTGGAGGCCCACCGTCGGCTCGTCCAGCACGTAGCAGACCCCGACCAACTCGGAGCCGAGGCTCGCGGAGAGGCGCACCCGCCTCGCCTCGCCGCCGGAGAGCGTGGAGGTGGCCCGGTCGAGCGTCAGGTACCCCAGCCCCACCCGCTCGAGCAAAGCGAGGCGCGACCGCAACTCCGCCAGGACCTGCTCCATGGCCGTCACTGCGGTCTTCCGGAGCTTCAACTTGCCGAGCCACGCGAGGGCCTCTGCCACCGTCATGCCGAGCACCTCAGGGATTCGCTTGCGCCCCACGAGGACGCTCCGGAAGGCTGGCGCGAGGCGCTCACCCGCGCAGACCGGGCAGGTCTGCCGCGTCATGACCCGCTCGAGGATCCCCGCCCACTCCGGGTCGTCCGTCTTCGCGTGCCAGGCGTCAATGTGGCCGCAGAGTCCGTTCCACTCGGAGGTGTACTCCTGGTCAAAGTCGAAGTTCCGCATCTGCTTCGAGACATGAACCTCGTAGCTCGCGCGCGCGCCCACCCCGCGGAGCAGGAGGGCCTGGTGCTTCGCTGAGAGCTTCTCAACGGGCTTGTCGAGGTTCACCCGGTGGGACCTGGCCACGGTCCTCAGGAGCGTTTCGTAGTAGCCCTTCCCCTTGACCAGATAGCGCCCGAGCTTGCCTCCAATGGCGCCGTCCGCGAGGGGTCGTGTGGGGTCCGTGATGAGCTTGCTGGGGTCCGCGCGGAAGATCGACCCGAGCCCGTCGCAGCTCTGGCAGGCCCCGACGTGGGTGTTGAAGGAGAAGTGCCGGGGCTCGAGCTTGGCCGGCAGCTGGAAGCCACAGGTCGTGCAGGCACCGTGGGTGCTGTACTCGATCCGCGCGCCCCCCTTGATCAGGACCGAGACGCGGCCATGGGAGGCCACGGCGGCTTGCTCGACCGCGTCCGCGATGCGCGCCCGCGAGGCCGTGGAGAAGCTCACCCGGTCCACGACCAGGTCCACCGCCTCGGCGTCATCGAAGGGCAGGTCTTCGGCATCCAGCCGGTGCTCCTCGCCGTCGATCATCACGCGCACGAAGCCGGCTGAGGTCCAGCTCGGGACCAGCGCCCGCAGCCGGTCCCCGGTGCTCTCCGCGCTGGACCCCATGGCGACCGAGTGCCCGAGGACTGGTGCGAGGACCCACCCCTTCGGCTTCCCAGCCAACTCGGCCGTGGCCTTGAGGATCTCCCGTGTCACCTTGCCGGGGTCTGCTGGCCGCAAGGCCTCCCCGTGCTCAGGGCACCGGGCCTCCCCGGCCCTGGCATAGAGCACGCGCAGCTGGTCGTGGATCTCGGTCGTGGTGGCGACCGTCGAGCGCGGGTGGCCCTTGACCGTGGAGGCCTCCACGGCCACGGACGGCCCCAGCCCCTCGATGCGCTCGACGGGGGGCTTGTCCTTCGTGCCGAGGAACTGACGCGCGTAGGTGGAGAGCGATTCCACGAAGCGGCGGCGCCCCTCGGTGTAGATGGTGTCGAGGGCCAGGGATGACTTCCCTGACCCGGACGGCCCCGTCACGACGGTCAACGAGCCCCTGGGGATCTGAACGTTCACCCCCTTGAGGTTGTGCGTACGCGCACCCTCGACGATGAGTTCCGACGACTGCTGAACTGCGGTCGAGCGCGGGAGCGGCCGAGTCTTCAAGCGCCGCCGGTCGGTGAGCTCACGCAGCGCCTCGCCGGTCGGTGTGTCCTGTGTGGACAGCTCCTCAGGGCTTCCACACCCGAGGATTTGACCACCCCCCTCACCCCCCGCAGGGCCAAGATCGATCAGGTGATCCGCGGCCTGAATCAGCTCGAGGTTGTGCTCGATCACCAGCACCGTGTGGCCCTTGTCCACGAGGCGCTGCAAGGCCCCGACGAGGCGCCCGACATCCTCCATGTGGAGGCCGGTGGTGGGTTCGTCCAGCAGGAACAGCGTGTGCCCGCTAGGGCGCTTGGAGAGGTGGGTCACCAGCTTGATCCGCTGCGCCTCGCCCCCCGAGAGGGTCGGCGACGGCTGGCCGAGCGTCAGGTACCCAAGCCCCACGTCCATCATCAGCCCGAGCGGTCGCCGAAGGAGCGGGTGGTCCTCGAAGAGCTCGTGGGCTTCCTCCACGGTCATCGCGAGCACGTCTGCGATCGACCGCTCTCGGTACCGCACGTCCAGCGTCTCTTCCTGGAAGCGGCGCCCGCCACACTCCTCACACGGCACGGTGACCGGGCTCAAGAACTGGAGCTCCATCACCTTCACGCCTGCGCCCAGGCACTCCTCGCAGCGCCCGCCGGCCACGTTGAAGCTGAAGCGCGACTTCGTGTAGCCCCGCATCTTTGCCTCCGCGAGGCTCGCAAAGAGGTCCCGGATCGGACCGAGGATCTTGGTGTAGGTGGCTGGGTTGGAGCGGGGCGTCCGACCGATGGGTGAGGCCGTGATCGAGATCAGCTCGTCCACGTGCTCCAGGCCTCGCACCGCCTTGTGCGCGCCAGGATCAGGGGTCTCTCGCTCGAGGTGCCGGAGGACCGCGCGCTTGAGGGTCCGGTCCACGAGCGTCGACTTCCCGGAGCCGGAGACCCCCGTCACCGCGGTCAGGGTGCCGAGGGGGACGCGGACATCAACGCTCTTGAGGTTGAAGGCCGAGGCCCCCTTGACCTCCAGCGCCTTCCCCGTGCCGGTGCGCCGCTCTTCCGGCGCGGGGATCACGATCTCCCCCCGCAAGAGTCGGCCCGTCGGAGTGTCGACCCCCGAGCGGGCCACCTCCGCAGGCGGACCTGCGGCCACGATCTCCCCGCCGCGGCTCCCTGCCGAGGGCCCCACATCGATCAGCCAATCCGCGCTCCGGAGCGTGGACTCGTCGTGCTCCACGATCACCACGCTGTTGCCTGCGTCTCGCAGGTTGGCGAGGGCGCCGAGGAGGCGGTCGTGGTCCCGTGCATGGAGGCCGATCGACGGCTCATCGAGGACGTACAACACGCCCTGGAGCCCGGCGCCCAGCTGGGCGGCCAGGCGGATCCGTTGCGCCTCCCCGCCCGAGAGCGTGTCCGCGCCGCGATCCAGGGTGAGGTAGCCGAGGCCGACGTCCACGAGGAAGCGCGCCCGCCGGTCGATCTCGAGGAGGAGGTCCCGCGCGATGCGCGCCTGGCGCTTGGTCAGCTCCGCGCCGTTGAGCCGCTCCACCAGCTCGGAGACCGGCCCCGAGGTGAGGTCCGAGAAGCGGAGCCCGCCGAACCGTACGTGGCGGGCGAAGAGGTTGATCCGAGAGCCATCGCACTCCGGGCAGACCTGCTCCGAGAGGAACCGCTCCACCATCTTGCGGCGGGAGCCCTTCGCGAGTGCCCGACGGAGGTTGCCGAGGACGCCATGGTAGACCCGGTTCCAGCTCCCCTGGCCGCGCGAGCGCTGGCCGTTCCACTTGAAGGCGTCCCGGTACCGCTTCTCACCGGTCCCCTCGAGGACCAGGCGGCGAGCCTTGGGGGACATCTCGCCCCAGGGTGTGTCGAGGTCGAAGCCCGCCGCTTCACCCACGCGCTCCAGGAACTCAAAGTCAACGTTCGGGAACAGCAGCCCCGTCCCGGCGGCCTTGGTCACGGCGAGCGCGCCCTCCCGGAGCGTCAGCGCGGGGTCCCTGACGACCGCCGCCTCCGAGGGCGCCTTCAGCACCCCGAGCCCCGCGCAGGCTCCGCAGGCCCCGTGAGGGGAGTTGAACGAGAAGAGCCGCGGCTCCAGCTCCGGAAGCTCACGCCCGGTCTCCGGGCAGACGCGCTGCGTCGACCAGGTCCGCTCGTCCGAGGTCCCGATGGCGACGACCTCGCCGCCGCCCAGCTCGAGCGCCTGCTCGACGGCGTCCCTGAGCCGACCCGGCTCCGCCGCGTCCGGCTTCAGGCGGTCGACGATGACCTCCACGGTGTGCCGCTTGTAGCGCTCAAGCTCCGGCGCCTCCTCGAGGCGCACGATCTCCCCGTCGACCCGGGCCCGGACAAAGCCGCGGCGCTGGAGGTCCTGGAAGAGCGCGCGGAAGGAGCCCTTCCGGTCCTTGATCAGGGGCGCCGCGACCACGAGCTTCTGACCCGCGTGGGCGGAGAGGAGTTCCTGCACCACCGCCTCAGGCGTCCGTGACTCCACCGGGAGGTCGCACCACGGGCTGTGGGCCACGCCCGCGCGAGCGTAGAGCACGCGGAGGTGGGCGACCACCTCCGTCAGGGTCCCGACGGTCGAGCGGTTCCCTCGCGCGATGCTCTTCTGGTCCACCGCGATCGCAGGCGAGAGCCCCTCGATCGAGTCCACGTCGGGCTTCTGCAGGCCACCCAGGAACTGACGAGCATACGCAGAGAGCGTCTCCAGGAAGCGACGCTGCCCTTCTCGGAACAGGGTGTCGAACGCCAGGGAGGACTTGCCCGAGCCGGACACACCGGTCACGGCGACGAGGGCCCCTCGCGGGAGCGTCACGTCGACCGACTGCAGGTTGTTCTGACGCGCCCCCCGGATCACGATCTCGCCTGCGTCCGACTTGATCGTCGAGGAAGCGTGAGGGCGAGACGGCATCTGAGCTGCGGCGGGGTGGGCAGTGGCAAGACCGGGCGGGGCGCCCCCATGAGGTCGACCGGAGGGTCAAAGGCGACTTGCCACGCGCGAGTTGAAGCCGATCAGGATACCAGCGGACGTCACAGGCACCAGCCGCAGATGGTCGGCGAAATGACGCATCCCGTCAGAGGCCCCGGGAGACAACAAAATAGACGGGTCCCGGCCTGGTTGAGGCCGGGACCCGTCCTTCCGGTCACCTCGCCGCGCCCGCCAGGGCAGGCGCGCTGGCGATCTCAGAGCGAGGAGGCGTGCTCCTGAAGGTAGGACTTGACGCCCTCAGCGGTGGCCTGCATGCCGGCCTTGCCCGGCTGCCAGTTGGCGGGGCAGACCTCACCGTTCTCCTCGTGGAACTGGAGGGCGTCCACCATGCGGA
The DNA here is from genome assembly GCA_029248265.1 of Planctomycetota bacterium. Lineage (GTDB taxonomy): Bacteria > Planctomycetota > UBA1135 > UBA1135 > Saltatorellus. Next base: position 9,797 of record JAQWJQ010000245.1, on the reverse strand, counting down.
CCAGCTCGTCCATGCTGCGCCCGAGCGGGAGGTTGTTGTGGGTGGCGCTCTGCACGACGCCGTCCTTGTCGATCAGGAAGGTGGCCCGGTAGCTGAAGCCGGAGGCCTCGTGGACCACGTCGTAGGCCTCGGAGACCTTCTTGGCGTCGTCAGCGATCAGGGCGTACTGCAGCGCGCCGATGCCGCCGTCGTTGATGGCCGTCTCACGCCACTTGGCGTGGGTCTCTGCGTCGTCCATGCTGACGCCGAGGATCACGGTGTTCTTGTCAGCGAGCTCGGCGCACTTGTGGTCAAGGGCGATCAGCTCCGAGGGGCAGACGAAGGTGAAGTCCTTGGGGTAGAAGACGAGCGCGACGTACTTGCCCGCGTAGTCGGAGAGACTAATCTCCTTGGTCGTGCCGTCAGGCATGACGGCGGGCGCGGTGAAGGCGGGAGCTTTCTGGTTGATGAGCGAGGCCATGACTTGTGTCTGGGTTGGATCGGAGGGCATCCCCCGGAGGGGCCCTGAGGGTCCCCGCGGAAGCGCGAGGCCGACTATTCTGCGGCAGGACGACCCAGGCTCAAGACACATGGACCGGGAATCTGGCGAGCGAGAGCCTCGGCTTATCGCTGTCATGGGCGCGAGGGCCGTGAATCACCGTTCCAGGCGGGTCGACATGGGGTCACGCAACCCGGGAGCGCAGGCCAGGATCTCCCCGCCCCGGAGCCAATCCTCGCCCCCAGCGAGGTCCTCGACCACTCCACCGGCCTCCCGGACGAGCAGCGCTCCGGCGGCCACGTCAAACGGGGAGAGGTGCAGCTCCCAGAAGCCGTCCAGCCGCCCCGCGGCGACGTAGGCGAGGTCAAGGGCAGCGGAGCCGAGCCGCCGCAGCCCCCGGACGTCGTAGAAGAAGCGTCCGAAGTTCTCGAGGTTGGAGTTCTTGAGCTCCCCCCGTCGATACGGGAAGCCCGTGGCGAGGATCGCCTCGGAGAGGTCCGAGGTCGAGCTCGTCACCAGGCGCTGCGCGGCACGCCCCGCCTCGAGGAGCCAGGCACCCGCACCCGCCGCCGCCACGAACGTCTCGCCGAGGCGGGGCGCGTGGACCACGCCGAAGATCGGCACGGGCCCACGATACAGCGCAAGCGAGACGCTGAAGTTCGGGATGCAGTGCACGAAATTCACGGTGCCATCGAGGGGGTCGAGGAACCACCGGAGGCCCTCCGAGACCTCGTCCGAGGTCTCCTCCTCGGCCTCGATGGCCGCCCCGTCCCCCAGGCCCCTCAGCTGCTCCACGATGAGCCGCTCAGCGCCGACGTCCGCGGCCGTCACGAGATCGCGGCGAGAGGACTTACGGCCCACCTCCGACGACGGGATCTGCCCGAGGAGGTCGAGGTGCAGGTCCCCCGCGCGGACCACGGCGGCGACCGCCGCGCGGACCGTCGTCGCCGTCACGGCGGCGTCTGTCCCGCCACCGAGGCACGCCCCCGCCGCCTCGGCGAGCGAGGGGGGACCGCTCACCTCTGGGCTCCCTTCTGGGCTCCCTTCTGGGCTCCATCGCCCGCCCAGCCGGCGAGCGCCACGCAGATCTCGTCCTGCATCGGCTTCCAGGCGGCCGTGTTCAGCCCGTCCACGAGGGGATACCCGACGAGGATGGAGAAGACGACCTCCTCCCCCTGCGCCGTCTCGGCGACGCCGGAGAGGCCGCTGGCCCCCTTGACCCACCCGGTCTTCGCCCGCACACGGCCTTCCGCGGCGGTGCCCCGCATCCGGCCGGCGAGCTTGCCCGTCCGACCCGCGACGGGCAAGGCGTCCAGGATCGCGGTCCGCATCACGCCCCCCTGGTGGATCACGGCCGCCACGAGGGCGGCGAGCTGCTGCGCCGTGGCCCGGTTCGCCTTGGAGAGGCCCGAACCGTCGACCTGAACGAGCGGGCGTGTGTTCAGCCCCAGCCGCGCCAGGGAGGCGCGGACCGCGTTGGCGCCCGCCTCCCGTGTCCCCGCCCCGCTCACCGCGGCGCCCGTGGCGAGGAACAGCTGGTCCGCCACCGGATTGTTCGAGTCCAGAAGAATGGCCTGCATCACCGAGGTGATCGGAGTTCGGAGCTCGGCGACGCGCTCGACCGGCTCCTCCAGCACCACCCCACGAGCCCGGCGGTAGCCCTGCTCGATGATGAGCCCACGATCAGCGAGGCCGCCGACCGCCGCCTCGCCGAAGAGCTCCACAGGGTCCGGATGGCTGAACTCTGCGACGTACGGCCGGGACCCCGCCTTGATCTTCCCGCGGACGGTCACGCCCCCGCGATTCGCCCCGACGTTCACAGCGACCCGCGAACCGGCGGTGGTCACGCTTCCTTTTCGGGTGAGGCCGTGGTGCCGCGGCCGCAGGACGACTCCAGCACGCGCGCCGGCCGCGCCTGGAGTGACGGTCGCGCGGAAGCAGCCGCCGTTAGCGCTGAACCCGCCAGCGAGCCCACAATAGTCGCGCCAATGCTGCGAAGAGGCGGGCCACATGGGCCCCGGCCCCGGCTCCAACCATTGACCCTCATCGAGGACGAGCGCGCCCTCGACCCGTCGGATCCCGCGCTGACCGAGGGCCTCGGCGAGCGGGTCAAGCCAACGAGCAAGGGAGCCGTCGCCCTCCCGGGAGTGCATAGGGTCGCCCCCGGCACGGACCACCAGGTCACCTTGAAGCACGCCGTCCACGACCGTCGCGGCGATGAGGAACTCCGTCACGAAGGCGCCCTCGGCGCCGAGCTCAGCGAGCGCCGCCGCCGCCGTCATGAGCTTGAGGTTGGAGGCGGGGACCAGCGGGAACTCGGAGAGCCGCTGGACCAAGATGCGGCCCGTGCTGGCGTCGATGGCCATCACGGAGACCACCGTGTTGTCCCCGTGCACCTTGCCCTTGGAGGCCTTACGCGCGCGCTGGAGCGCCGTGGCCACCGCGCCCTCCACCGCCCGGCTCAGCCCCTCGTCCACTGTTGTAGCTTCCCCCGCCAGCGGCTCACCGCCGCCAGCGTGACGGCGGGTTTCGTCGAGAGCTGCCGGCCCTGCTGTCGACATTGCGGCCGGCACTGCCGTGAGCTCTGCCGCGGGGTGGGCTGCGGGCTCGGTCGCCGCCCCTGCCACGGGGCTCGGCGTGGCCGTCAGGGACTCGACGGGGTTCGCTACCGCGCGGCTGCGACCCGCTCCGGCTTCCCGCCCGCCGGCTCGCCCCCGTGGGATGAGCGCGTCGAACGAGAAGGGATCAAGCTCGCTCATCGTCGCCGTGCGAGGCTCGACGACATCTGCCTCGGCCGCAGATTCGGGCCGTTCAGCGGAGCAACCGCACAGCGCAAGCGTCACGGCGAGGAAGGGGGCGAGGGTGCGCATTGGCCACGTATTGTGCCGAACCGGACCGCGGGAATCCCTCACCAAGCGGGGCCAGCCTCAGCTCACACGCGTGGTCCTCCTCAAGGGCTCGCGAGATCCAATGACCTCAGCGCCGCCCGCAAGGCCTCGAGACGAAAGGCCTGGCGGCGGGTCACCGGGGGCAGGCTGGAGCGAGACGGAGTCACCAGCTCGACGCGGAGGTCCGGCTCCAACCCACGGCCCTGGAAGCCCTCACAAGGCGCGAGCATTCCACCGCCCAGCCCGACCACCAGGATCGAGCCGTCCGGGGCCTCGAACTGTCCGGTGACATACTCCGCCCCGGCGGTGCGCTCACCGACGAGCTGCGCCCCCGCCACGCCGCGCAGCGCCGACGCCGTGATCTCTCCCGCGCTGGCCGTGTCCTGGTCCACGAGGACACGGAGGTTCCTGGGGTGCACACGGGGGACATCGGCTCGGGCCTGCCGGAGGAGCACACGCTGCCTGGTCGGGATCAGGCCCCACACGAGCTCCTCCCGGACCGCGCACCCCACATGGGGAATGACCCCCATGCTCTCCGGCAAGAAGAAGCTCAGGAGCGCACCCAGGTCCGTCCAGGATCCGCCCGGGTTGCCTGTGAGGTCGAGGATCCAATCATCGTACTTGGCAAGTTCGGCCATGACACCGAGGAGCCCGTCCACCAGGTCCGCGCGCGACACCGGCGGCCCCGCCGCTGCCGGCTCTGAGGCCTCGGGCTCGAGGGCCTGAAAGTCCTCAAGGCGCAGGTACGCCACCACCTTGCCGTCCGGTGACCGCAGCACTCGGGCGTCCAGCCCATACTCCGCACGCAACCCGGGTGCGATCCCCACGGGCCGTCCGTCGCGGCGGAGAATCCGGTTGAGCCCCCTTCGAACCTCCACCACCCCCATGTCCACAGGCCGCCTCCGCGTCCGCCGTGGCGGAATCGCGAGGCTCGGATCGAGCAGCCTCGCCAACGCGATCGGTCCACGCACCAGCTGAGGGGCGCCGCGCTCCGCGCTGGTGAAGGACCCGGAGTTCCTGAAGAGAGCGAGGGTGGCAGGCTCACCTGCCATCGCCCCGGAGACCTCCACCACCGACCCCAAGGCCCCCGGGAGCAGGAGCCTTCCCGCGTGGGCGCTCTCGATGGGGACCCCGTCAATGGCGTCGAGGAGCATCCATTCGAATGGAGCCCCCGTCCCCACCTCGGCCAGCGCGCTTCGCATCAAGAGCTGCGCGCTCGCCTCGGCCCGTCCCTCGGCCAGTTCCTCCTCCAGCCCGTCGATCCAGCCGCCCAGGGCCACGCGGAGTTCCGCTCCTGTCCGCACCGACCCCTGCGGCACCGCGAGCCAGACGACGTCCCCCTCCGCCATCACGGCGACGCGCTCGGGTAGCGCGACCGGGCCCTCCCAGAAGCGCGCCGGGGCGCGCAACGAGGCGTGGGGGTCATCGAGCTCTGCGAGGAGCTGGCGCAGGACGCCATAGAAGGCCTCGGGGCGCTCCGCGGCGATCGCCGCGTCCCGGTAACGCGCGCTCAAGCCCGGTACGCTCACCGCCGCCTCCGCGAGGCCCCCGAAGTCATCCTCGATCACCGCCAGGTAGGCGTCCACCGTTGCGGCGCGGAGGCGCTCATCCAGGACGGCTGCGTCGTAGCTCTGGCAAGCCCACGCGCAGAGCGTCAGGCAAAGGACCGTCCAGGGGCCGCATGCGCGGCCTCGTGGACCGAGGGCCTGCCCGCCTGCCATGCGCACGCGGTCAGCTCGCCGAGTACCCACGAGGGTTCGCGGAGTGGAAGGCCCAGGCGTCCCGGATCACGTCCCGGACATCACCGCGGGCGGGCTTCCAGCCCAACACATCGGACGCCCGCGAGCCGCCCGCGACCAACATGGCGGGGTCGCCTTCACGGCGCGCCACCACCTCCGCGGGGATCGCGTGCCCCGTGATCTCCCGCGCGGCCTGGATGATCTCCATCACGGTGAAGCCGTTCCCTGTTCCCAGGTGACACTCAAGGTCGCCGCGTCCGGCTTGGAGGTGAGAGAGGGCCCGGAGGTGAGCGTCTCCGAGGTCATCCACGTGGATGTAATCGCGGATACACGTGCCATCCCGGGTCTCGTAGTCGTCGCCGAACACCATGATCTGCTCTCGCTGACCCAGGGCCACCTCGAGGACCAGGGGGATCAGGTGGGTCTCAGGGCTGTGGTCTTCGCCGATGCCGCCGGCCGAGGCGGCCCCCGCGGCGTTGAAGTAGCGGAGCGCGGCGTACCGCAACCCGTACGCCCGCGAGTAGTCCCGCATCATGTGCTCCATGTGGAGCTTGGTCCGCCCATACGGGTTGATCGGGTCCTGCGGGTGATCGTCGGGGATCGGCACCTCTCGGGGCTCACCGTAGGTGGCGCAGGTCGACGAGAACACGATGTCCGTCACGCCCGCCGACCTCATCTCCTCGAGGAGATTCCAGGTGTAGTGGACGTTCTCGCGGTAGTAGGTCGCCGGGTCCGTGACGGACTCGCCGACGTAGCACTTGGCCGCGAAGTGGATCACCGCCCTGGGCTTGTGGGTCGCCAAGGCGGCCGCGATCGCCGCCCGGTCCCCGAGGCTCCCCTCGACGAGGGGCGCGCTGATGGCCTCGGGGTGGCCGGTGGAGAGGTCGTCAAAGACGGCCACCTCCACGCCACGGCGCTGCAGCAGTGCGACGCAATGGCTGCCGATGTAGCCCGCGCCTCCGACGACGAGGACGGGGCCGGTCGGCTGGGTGAGATCAACGTGGTGGGCTGCGAGACTCATGACGTGGAAAGGGTACCCCCAGCAGCGGCCAGGTCCGCCCAGAACCCTGGCCAGGACTTCCCCACGCACCCAGGGTCCAGGACGCGCACCCTGGGCTCGAACAGGGACAGTAAGGCGCCGAAGAAGACCATGCGGTGGTCGCCCGAGGAGTCCAGCAGGACCTCCACCTCCCGTGAGCGGGTGCCCGTAACCGCCGAAATCTCGAGCGACGCGGGGCCCTGCTGCACCGAGAGCCCGATGGCTCGCAAGCCCCGAGCCAGCACCGCGAGGCGATCGCTCTCCTTCCCGGGAAGCGTCCCCAGCCCGGTCAACGTCGACGGGCCACGGCCCCCGATGGCGACGTGCGCGGCCACAGCCGCCAGGACCGGGGCGAGGTCAGGGAAGCCGCCGCAGTCCAGGTTCACCCCTCGGCTCGGAGCTCCCGAGACCACCAGCCGAGAGTCCGTCGTGCCGGCGCCCGAGCACCCGAAGGCCTGGAGGCAAGCCACGATCGCGACGTCGGGCTGCAGGGACGCCGCACCGACGCCCTCCACCTGGACCCTGTGGCCGCCGGACACCACCCCCGCCGCAAGGGCCACCGCGGCCGCGCTCGCATCACGCTCACACCGGACGGGCGCCTTGGGACCAGCGAGGGGGCCCCGCACGGTGAAGAGCAGCCCCGCCTCCTCCGGCGCATCACTGAGGAGCGCCTCGCTGCGCACCGCGCCACCGAACACCTCGATGACCTGCCGCGTCACCTCCACGTAGCCCCGGCTTGGGATCGGGCCGAGGACCCGCAGGCGCCGCTCCCCCGCGTGGGCCGAGAGGGCCAGCAGCAGCCCGCTGACCTCCTGGCTCGACACAGGGTGCCGTAGCTCGAGCCACGCGGGCGGGGACACCGAGGTGAACAGTACGGGCCACCCGTGCGGGTGCCCCGCGTGCTCAACGCCCGCCCCCGCGCCGCCAAGCGCCTCGAGCAAGGGCCGGCTACTGCGCCCGGTCAGCGTCCCCGACGGGACCACCTCTGCGCCGCTTCCCGCAGGCCGCGCCAGCGCCGCGAGGGCGGTGAAGAGGCGCGCAGAGGTGCCGGACTCTCCCGGATCCAGCCGGGCCCAGGGGCGCGGCCCCTCCTCAGGCGTCGGCGCCGCGCCCACCATCGGCCCCCCCCCGCCGCTCAGGAAGAGCCCTGCGGCGAGGGGATCGTCCGCGCGGGCCGCTGAGGGGAATCGAGCGCCCAGGGCACGGGCACACCGGACGGCTCCCGCCACGTCCTCTGACGCGGGCAAGTCCAGCAGCTCCGTACGGCCGCGGGCCACCGCCGCTGCAGCGAGGAGGCGCTGCGCGACGGACTTCGAGCCGGGGACCCGCACCTCTCCAGCCACGACCGAGCCGGAGCGGAAGCCGACGGCAGCGGCGTCGTGCGGGTGAGCATGGTCAGAATTCACGGGGAGGACCGCGGGTGCGGGCTACCAAGAATAGCGTTCCTCGATCCGAGGTTCGCGGACCGGGCGCTGCTCCCCTATCTTGGCCTCATGACTGACGTCTATCTGGGCCGGGAAGATCGGCCGACGGGTCTCGAGCAGATCGCCTCGGGCAAGGTGCGAGATATCTACGCCTTGGACCCCGAGCACCTGCTCTTCGTGACGACCGACCGGGTCTCGGCCTTTGACGTGGTCATGAACGAAGGGGTCCCGATGAAGGGGCGGGTCCTCACGGCGATCGCCGCCCATTGGTTCGATCAGACCCGGGATCTGGTCCCCAACCACCTGGTCAGCACCTCTGTGGAAGACGCAGCCGTGCTGGACTCCGCCTGGCAGGATCGGCTCCGTGGGCGGGTCATGATCGTCAAGCGGGCGACGCCCGACCCGATCGAGTGGGTGGTCCGCGGGCACATCGCGGGCTCGGGCTGGAAGGAGTACCAGGCGACCCAGACGATCTGCGGCATCCAGCTTCCGGCGGGACTCTCCCTCGCAGAGGAGCTCCCTGAGCCCATTGTCACCCCCACCACGAAGCACGAGGATCACGACCGCCCGCTCACGCCGGCGCAGGCCGCCGCACTCGTGGGACGGGAGCGGTGGGAGCACGGCGAGGCCCTCTGCCTCGAGCTCTTCCGCCGCGGCCGTGAAGAGCTCGCGCCGCTCGGCCTCCGCCTCGCGGACACGAAGTTCGAGCTCGGGGTCAGGGCGGGTGAGGTGCTCCTCATCGATGAGGCCCTCACGCCTGACTCCTCCCGCATGTGGGACGAGGCGGGATACCGGGTCGGGATCAGCCCCCCGAGCTTCGACAAGCAGATCCTGAGGGACTGGCTGGAGACGCTCGACTGGGACAAAGAGTACCCCGCGCCGCCCCTCGACCCGGCGATTGTGGAGCGAGTCACCGCTCGCTACCTAGAGGTCTGCGAGAGGATCACGGGGACCCGCCTGGTCTCTCCCTGAGCCAATCTCCCCGCCCTGCCGCGACTCCCTCGCGCAGGCACCCGCCTCCTCAACGGGATAGGCTCTGGCCATGAAGCCCAAGATCGACCTTCCCTTCGAGACCCTCTCCTGGATCGGGGGGCTGGACGGCCACGTCCAGATGCTGGAACAGACGCTCCTTCCGCTCCAGGAGGTCCAGCTTGAGGTCCGGACCGTCCCCGCGATGGTCGACGCCATCTACCGACTCGCCGTCCGAGGCGCGCCCGCCATTGGCGTCGCCGCTGGGTACGGCATGGCGCTTGGCGTGCAGGCGGCTGGCCCCGGCGAGGTGCTCCAAGCGGCCCGCACGACGAAGGCCACCTTGGACGCGTCCCGCCCGACCGCCGTGAACCTGAGCTGGGCCACCAACAGGATCCTCAGGCACCTCGAGGCCCTGGCGGAGGCTGGCCCTGGGGTCACGGACCACCAGCTCAAGCAGGCCGTCCTCGACGAGGCCCACGCCATCTACCACGGCGACCAAGACACCTGCCGACGGATGGGTGAACACGGGGCCGCGCTGATCGGCGACGGGCATACCGTCCTCACTCACTGCAACGCAGGGGCGCTCGCCACGGCGGGAATGGGCACCGCGCTGGCCCCTATCTACACCGCGCATGCCCAGGGCAAGCGCGTCGCCGTCTTCGCCGATGAGACGCGCCCCCTCCTCCAGGGCGCACGAATCACCACCTGGGAGCTGATGAAGGCGGGCGTGGAAGTGCGGCTGATCACAGATGGGATGGCGGCGCGGGTGATGGGCGAGGGGAAGATCGACGCGGTCTTCGTCGGCTCCGACCGAATCGCCCGGAACGGCGACGTCTGCAACAAGATCGGGACCTACGGCGTGGCCATCTCCGCGCACCATCACGAGGTGCCTTTTCACGTGGTGGCCCCGCTCTCAACCGTCGACCCGGCGCTCGAGAGCGGAGAGCAAATCCCCATTGAGGAGCGACCCGCGGAGGAAATCACGGAGGGCTTCGGCGATCGCACGGCGCCGCCTGGCGCCCAGGTCTACGCCCCCGCCTTCGACGTGACCCCCGCGGCGCTCGTGACCTCCATCATCACCGAGGTCGGCGTCATCGAGCGTCCGGACACGGCCAAGCTGGAGCAGGCCCTCCGAGCGGGCGGCGTGTCCTTCTGAGGCACGGCGCCTCCGACCGAGACGCAGGAGACCGTCGCCAGGGCCAAGGCGCAGTCGCGCTCAAGGCCGTGGGCCAGGAGATTCGAAAAAGAGGGGGCAGC
>JAQWJQ010000236.1 GCA_029248265.1 Planctomycetota bacterium | reverse complement strand
TCTGCCCGTGATCGACCTGGCCTGAACGAGACGCGCCCGCGCAGCTGACAGGCTGCGCGGGCGCGTCTTTGTTGAGGCCACCTCAGGCCGCTCGGCGCGCCTGAAGGTCCAGGTTGGCCCTGAAGATCTCACCCATCAGGTCTCTTTCAGGTCCGACCGAACCCCGTCCGCGTCGAGGCCCTGCACCTCGCGGTAGACCGAGGCGATGCCCTCGTCCGTCGTCCCGCTGGAGCGCAGCCGCGCCACCTCTTCCTCGGTCGTCTCCAAGGAGCGTGTGAGCTTCTCGATGCGTCGGTTCAACTGGAGCAGGTCTCGCTCGAACCCGCCACGGTCGCCGTCCTGCTGGAGTGAAGTTGACATGGCCTCGATCCGAGCGTTGGCCATCTCAAGGTCCCTGGACCACCGCTCGCGCTCCTGCTGCACGGCGCGCTGGATGACCTCCTCAGCGACCTCATTCGCCGCGGCCTCCAGCGGGGCGCCCTCTGCGACGAGCCCCTCCAAGCGCTGCCGGTAGCCCATACGCTCGGCCCTGGCGAGCAGCTCCTCGACGTCCCCTGCCGAGGACGGAGCCGGCTCATTCGCGTACAGCTGATAGAGCTCGGTCTGCACCACCTGATCCCCACCGCTGGAGATCGCTACGGAGAGCCCCTCCTCGGCCACGCGTTCCAGCGTCGCGAACGACGCGGCGCCCTCGTCCTGGTTGTGGGCGACGCCGACCGATGCGGTCACGCGGAGGCACTTGCCGCCCACCGTGAACTCCAGTTCACGCGCGCCCCGCAGCACCCGCTCACAGATGGCTCGAGCGGCGGCGGGCATCGTGTGCGGGATCAGGACCATCAGGCGGTCGTCCACCACCGTGCCAAGGAGGTCGCCGGCGCGGATCTCCCCCTGAAGCAACTCCACCAGTGACTCCAGGATCGCGATCTTCGCATCGAAGCCATGCATGGTCTGAATATCCCGCAGCCGGTCCACCTCGATCAGGAGGCACGCCACCGGGTAGCGATAGCGATCGGCTCGGTCAAACTCGACCTGCATCAGCGACCGGACCTCTTCGTCCGTGAATAGCGGCGTCCCGCTCGGGTTGAAGCTCAATGTGGCGGGGTTCGACATAGTGCAGGTGGGGCCATGGAGGCTGGCAGGGGAGTCGTCGACCGCGCCAAGGGGAGCCCTTGAGGGCCCCCTCGGGGTTCCGCGGCCCCGTCTCCAAGCGAGAGTCCGGGCACCTGCAGGGGCCCCAGAGAGACGGCGAGAGCCGCCGCCCGTCGCCGCCAAGGGCTCTCCTCGCGCGAGCCCCCTGCCCCGACGGCGTCGATCAAGGCCGCCATCACGCAGCGCCTGATGAACCTCAAGGCCGAAGCCGCCGCCACCAAGCCGCCCCCTCCGAGTTCAGCTTTCGAGCCCCTCCCATTCAAACCGCGGGGCGTCCTGGCGTCCTGGCGTCACAGGCGCTCCGGGCCACGTCCGGGCGCCGCCGCCCCCTCCACCTCTCGAGGCAAGCCGGACGCAGCAGCGCTCGCGCGCCCTCGGGCGCCGCCAGGACCGGGCGGCCGCCGCGCTCATGGGCGACCGCGCGGGGATCACGCCCGGGCACACGTGCACCTCCCGCTGCGCCGCACGCAAGCCCGCTCGGAAAAGGACGGCGCTCACCTCGGGCCCGCCCCGCGCACCCGGTGGGTGCCCGGGGCGGGCCCGAGGCTGAGGGCGCTCAGGTCAACGGGCCTGCAGCGTTGAGAGGAACGCGATCACGTCTCGCATCTCGCTCCTCGACAGGTGCGTGGAGACGTTGGAGGGCATCGCTGAGACGTCACGCCTGCGGGCCTTGATCTCCCCGATCTCGAACTCGAGCTGCTCCTTCTTGGTCGTCTCCAACAGCAGCACCTCGGCGTCCTCCTCGAGCACCCTGCCCGAGAAGGTCTCGCCCTCGTCCGTCATGATCAGCCAGCTCTCGAAGCCCTCGGCGATCTCGGCGTTCGGCTCGACGATGGAGCGCAGCAACTGCTCGCGGGTCAGGCGGCTCCCGACGTCATCCATCGCAGGCCCGGCCTCGGAGCCCCCCTCGCTCCCGACGACGTGACACTTCATGCAGCTCGTCTCCGCCTTGGACGCGAAGACCTGCCGACCGCGCTCGGCGTCCCCACCGTCCAGGCACATGCGCCAACCGGCAAGCGGGTCCTCATCGGCCTCCCAGCCCGCCTCCATCGCCGCGGCGGCGGCCTTCACGGCGTCATCCCCGACCCCGCCTGCGTACTGGAGCCACTCCACCAGGAGCGCGCTGTCCTCGGCCTCAAGGCGCTTGCCCTCCTCGATGAACGCCGCTCGAGCGGCGCCCTCATCAAAGGCTGCCAGCACGCGCAAGGCATCCGCCCGCTGGGCGGGCGCGCCTTCCCTCGCCTCCCGACTCACGATCGACACCGCGTCCGCGCCGTGCAACTCGAGCAGCGCAGCCGAGCGCAGCACGTGCCCGGCCTCGCCCGCGGCCCGCTCCGTGAGGGCCGCCACCGCCGCCGCCTCAGGGGCCACGCGAAGGAGCGCAGAGTACGCGCGGCGACGAGCGCCGGCCTCGACCCCATCGCGGCCAGCCAGCGACGCGAGCGCGGTGGTACGCGCCTGCCGCGAGAGGTCGGCCTCAAGGATGAGGTCCAGGAGCGCAGCCGCCAGCGGGGCCCCCGATAGGGCCTCGCTCTCGCAGAGCGTGGGGACCGCGAGGCCACCATGCACGGAGTCCAGGGCCGCCGCGAGCGCGACGGGCGCGGCGCCCGGCAGGGGCCGGTGATCCATCACCACCCCATCCCGGGTCAGCGGGCGGGTCCATGCGGCGAGGATACGCAGGGTCTCGGCCCGCAGGTCAGGATCAGCCCGCTCGTCGAGGGCGTACTCGAGCAGCGTCGCCGCCGGGCGCTCCGTCGCCACCTCCCGGCATGCGTGCAGGGCTCTCCGGATCGTGGTCGAGTCGCCCTCCTGGGCGAGCGCGGGGAGCGCCAGCGCCAGGCCCTCCATCGCCGAAGAGACCCCGGCGTCGTAGATCGCCCGCGCGCTCTCCGCCCTCACCGCCGGCTCGGCGTCCGAGAGGAACACCGTCAGGTCCTCGCTCTGCTGCCGCCTGAGCACGACCACCGCACACTGACGGACGAAGGCCGACGGGTGATCCGACAGGGAGGCCACAGGCGCGCCCTCCCCGAGCTGGTCCAGGGCGCAGATGGCCGCCGTCCGCAGCCAAGGGTCAGTGGGCCCCTCTGAGTTCAACAACTCCACGAGGGCCTCGAAGGCCTCGCGGCTCAGGTCCACCGGTAGCCCTGGCCGCCCCAGCGCCTCTGCGGCCAGCAGCCGGACCCGCGCCTCGGGGTGTTCCATGAGGAGGCCCAGCGCCACGCGCCGGAAGTCCACGGCGTCCCGCTCCGCAGCCACCCGGAGGGCCTGTACCACCACCTCGGGGTCCGGGTCCGCCAGGGCCACGAGCAGCGCCTGATCCAGCGAGGCAGATCGCAGCAGCGAGGACCCGCTGCCGTCCCCCATCCGCCGCCCGACGTGACCCGCGCACCAGATGGCGTGGACTCGCTGGAGGGTCTGGGCCTCACCGTCGGCCACCACGTCCAGCAGGCGACGGAGCGGAGCCTCTTCCAGAGGGTCGCGCTCCAGTCCCGCGAGGATGCGGCTCGCCATCAGGAGCTGAGCCTCCTGGCGCACTCGCCGATCCCGATGTTCGAAGAGGCCGAGGAGCGCGCCGTCATCGAGCCCGTCGAGCCCCCCTTGCAGGAGCCCAGCGACCTCCGCGACGAGCCCCGCCTCGGCCTCTCCCCGGGCCTCCGGCGTGATGCGGAACATGCGCCCCTTGCCCGTCTGGTTCCAGCCGCTCACCCAGTCAGAGAAGTACAGGTCCCCGTCGACGCCGAAGTCCACGTCCGTGGGCAGCACGTCCCAGACGAACTTTTCGATCTCCTCGGCGCGGAAGCCTGCGCCCTGCTCGCCGTTGCGGAACGAGTAGATCCCGCTGTACCCCGGGTTCCCGCGGAAGTCACACACGAAGAAGGTGTCATGCCAGCGGTCGCCCCACCCTGTCCCCGGGTAGGTCGTCAGGCCGGAGGGGCCGCTGGTGAAGTTCGCGATCGGCGGGAGGATGTAGAGCGCCTGGCCGTCGAAGTAGGGGTACCAGAGGCGCTCCTGATTCCAGGGGCCCCGGGCCGTCGGCCGCTGCACCCACTGGTACGCCTGCCGCCACCCGGTGTCGCTGCCTTTGAGCAGGTAGGTCCAGCGTGCCTTGTCGCCGCCGTCCGAGTTGTTGTCGAGGGTGAACAGGTTCCCGCTCGCGTCGAAGGCCAGCTCCTGCGGGTTGCGCAGACCATCACAGAAGATCTCGAGGTCCGAGCCGTCCAGCTCGCAGCGAAACACCGCGCCGGCCCCGTAGCGCACGAGCCGCTCGCCCTCTGCCGTCGTGACATTGAAGCCTCGATCGCCGATGGAGAAGTAGAGGCGGCCGTCCGGGCCGATCACCAGCCCGTGGAGGTCATGCCCGAGGAGAGCCACGCGCAGGCCGTACCCCGTGCTGTGCTTGTCGAGGCGCTCGGCCACGCCGTCCCCATCCTCGTCGAAGAGGCGCCAGAGGTCGGGGATGCAGGTGAACCAGAGCTCGGTCGCCCCGTCCGTCCGGCGGCGCGCGAGGAGCCCCGCGCCGATCCCGGCGGCAGGGTCCGCGAAGTCATCCGCGAAGGCGGTGGCCTCGTCAGCCACCCCATCCCCGTCCGTGTCCACCAGCCGCGTGATGCGCTCCGTCTCGACCGAATACCCGTCCCTCAGCCCGTCCTCCCCCTCGTGCTTGCGGAACATCGCGACCCGGTCCTCGACGGTCTTGATCGCGAGATCGTCCTCTAGCCAGCCCATGTGGCTGCGGATGTCCGTGACGCCCTTGTGGTGCCGGAAGGTCTCCGCCACATAGACCCGCCCGAAGACATCGAAGCAGAAGGCCACGGGGTTCGCGAGCATGGGCTCCGTGGCGAAGATCTCCGCCCTGAAGCCCTCGGGGACCTGCATGCGCGAGAGGACCTGGCGCGCCTCATCCGAGGGCTCCTGCGCCACGGCCGGGGCAACACTCGGGGAGGCCCCGGGGAGGGGCAGGGCGACGCTGGAAACGGTCGCGGCGAGGAGGACGGCGAGGAGGGGGCTCGGCATGGACCCAGGATATCCGCTCCAGCCCGGAGCTCAGCGTGGATCTCCAGCGGGAAGGGCCCCGCCTCCGGCGCGCCATTCCGCCACGAGCAGGTCCACCATCCGACCATAGGACGCGACCCCCTCCTGGCCCTGGGACCGCAGGTAGGCGTCATTCACCGCCGACGCGGCGCGGCTCGCCGTCCGGGAGCGTTCCCGGTCCCAGAACCTCGCGCGAGCGACCATCGCGGCCTCGACCTGGGGATCCATCCCCTCCAGCCGTGCCACCAGCGCCCCACGGTCGGCCCGCCCAAGGGCCGCGAGCACGTGGCCGAGCGTGAGCAACCGCGCCGCTGCGCGTAGCTCCGAGCTCGTCGCGCGGCTGCCCACCCGCCACGCGAGGTAGTTCGCCTCATCCTCCCGCGCCCAGCCCCGGGCGTGGGCCAGTTCATGACATGCGGTGAACAGCAGATCCGGAGCTGGGAGGTGACCTGCCACGTGGGCCTCCTGAGTGAAGGGGCTGAAGATGCCGCTGATCCCGGCACGGACCAGGCCTCCAGAGAGCGCCGGTCGCACGACCACGCCCCCCCCACGCCCGAGGACGGGCTGCCGTTCGACGGCCTCCTCCCAGGCAAGGAGGGCCTCCCTGAGCGCAGCCTCAGGGCTGACCCCGAGCCGCGCCTCCCACCCCGCAGAGAATTCCACGCTCAGCTGGGCCTCCAATTCCGCTGCGACGCCATCGAGCTCGGTGGCCGAGACCCCCGTGACCTCGAGGCCCAGGGAGGTCGCCAGGGGAAGCCGCGAGTAGTTGAGACCCCAGAGGAGGAGGAAGAGCAGCGCACCCCCACCGGACAGGGCCAGCGCCTGGCGGGCCACAGCGGCCAGGCCGCCCCGGCGCCACCCTCCCCGCAGCACCCGGAAGGCGGCGACCGGCAGCCCCAGGAGGCAGAGCTCCGACAGGGACGGAGAGACCCCGTCGCGAAACGCCGAACCCGTGAGGGCGGCCCAGGCACCGCTCACCTGGCTGAGCAGCCAGGAGAGCTGCGGGTAGGCGCCGCGGGAGTACGACGCCTCGACGACCGCTGGCGCCGAGCGGGCCAGCCCGAGCAAGAAGAGGGTCGCCGACCAGGGCGCGAGACTCGCAAGCCACGCCGTCCACGAGCCTGAAACCAGCGGCGGCCGGCGCCCCTCGGAGGGAACGCCGGCCGCCTGCTGCTCCGGGAGGCCCGGGTCGTTCACTTCAGCTGCTCCCAGTACTC
>JAQWJQ010000200.1 GCA_029248265.1 Planctomycetota bacterium | reverse complement strand
AGGGGGGGGGGCAGCGATGGAGGAGCAGAAAGGGGCCAGGGCGGGGACGCGGCCCTTGGCAAGCGGGTCTCCCCGGGCAGCCAAGCAGGCCAGCAGTTCAGGCGCCGGAGGCGGGGCTGGGCGGGCCGCGGGCTGGAGGAGCGTGAGCCGCCGAGCGGGTGGCTCGCGGGGCGGCGGATCAGGGGGCCGGCGCGAAGACCGTGCCGAAGTCTCGGGACATCGAGATCACCTCAATCTCCCCTTCGGCCGCGACGATCAAGGCGCGCTCGATCCCGGCGTCGTAGGCAAACTCGCGCTCCCCGTCGTCATGGTGGAGGAGGAGGGTCAGCGTGCGGGCGTGGCGCTGCGCGACGTACTGGAGCATCTCGAGGTCGCCGTCGGAGTTGCCCACCGCGATGATCGGCGAGCGACCGATATAGCGGTTGATGTTGACGGGCTTCGCTGGGCCGTCGTTGAGCGGGTTCACTAGCTCCGCAAGCCGCATGAACTCGCCGCGCCCGTCGATCTCCCGGTAGGCCTTCTGGGTGGAGGAGCCGATGACGTTCTCAGGACCGATCCCGTAGACGTCCTTGGCATAGCAGCGGACGAAGTCCAGGCCGCCTCCGGTGCAAATCCAGACCTGGAAGTCTTCTTCTTGGAGGAAGGAAACGAGCTCGAGCATCGGCGCGTAGGCCAGCTCGGTGTAAGGCCGCCCCAGCTCGGGGTGGCGCGCGGAGGCGAGCCATGCCTCTGCGATGGCGACGAACTCCTCGTCGAGCATTCCCGTGTGGGTCTTCATCGCCAGCTCGATGAAGGCGTCGATGTCATTCGTCCTCCCGAAGGTGCCATCCATCAATGATCGGTAGGGCTCCTGATCGCCCAGTGTGGGGTCGTCTTCCACGTACCCCATGGCGCGGTCGATCATGAACGCCAGTTGGGAGTAGACCGGCTTTTCGCAGATCAGGGTCCCGTCGTTGTCGAAGACGGCGATTCGCTCTTCGGGGGGGACAAAGTGGACGCTCTCGGGGTCCGTTGCACCCTCGACAAAGTCGACGATGGTCTCCTTGAGGCCTCCGTCTGCCCAGGAGGGCAGCGGATCGCCGTTGCCGGAGAGGCTGGTCGACGAGGTGGAGAGGCAGGAGGAGAGGAGGAGCAGGGAAAGCAGCGAGAGGCGCATCGCAGTGGGCCGTAAGGGCAAGGCGGAGGGAGAGAGTCCGTGCGGGGAAGAGAGGGGAAGGAGGCGAGCTCGAGCCCCGACCAGAGGAAGGACCAAGGAGGTCCTCGCTGGGGGCCGTAGTTGTACTTTCAGCGACGGCGCCTGATGACACGAATCCCGATGGAGTCATCGTGAAAGCTGGCGGCCAGCTTTGCGGCTTAAAGATGCGGCGGCGACTCCCCAATGCGCTCTGCGACTCGACGGGGTCCGTCGCTCGGATGTGGAGTCCAGGGCCGTCGTCGCCACCAGCTGGTGCGGCCCCTGGCTGGAGACCCTGGCACCAGCGTGGGCCGTGGAGCGGTCGCCCGCGAATCGCTCGGGCCGCAGGGGCGAGCTGGCGTGGTGCGCGTGTCTTTGGGCGTCCGCGGTCGAGGAGTTATCATGGGACGATGAAATCCTCCAGCTTGCTCATGGCACTCCTCGTCCTGTCGCTCGTCGCCTGTTACGGCCCCAGGCGCAACTACGGCCCCAGTGACTCCACCGCCGACGTCCTCGTCATGGTCGGGGCCGCTGAGCGCAACTCGGGCTTCAAGTTTTACGATGCCGCGGACGGCTGCCCAAGCTATCGCGATGGCGCGAACAAGAAGTACATGGGGATGGTCCGAGCGAGGGAGGAGGGGGCCCCCTTCCCGTTCCCCGTGGGCTCCCCGGTCCACGTCTTCCTCTTCAACCCCAAGGACACACACCTGCTCGTCGCCGATGGCGGCCTGGGTGGCGTCCGCAAGCGCGCGGCCCAGGTGACCGTGACCGGTGAGGGCGCGACCTTGACCGCCACCCGTGGACCAGAGGGGATCGAGTGGTCCTTCACCGGCCCCGTGAAGGTCGAGCCCGCCTCGGCCTGCGCGGACTAACGGGGCACCAGGGGAGCGGCCTGGCCGAGCCTGCTCGCCATGGGGGCCGAGCGGCTCACCAGCGCGTCTTGAGCGAGAGTCCGAGCCCGAGATACCCGAGGTCAATGGAGCCGGCCTCGTTGACGCCAGGGATGTCTGTCTTCCCGTTCTGCTCCACGCCGAGCGCGAAGGATTCGAGTCCCAACCCGAGCGCAAAGTGATCCCAGGGCCGGTACTCGAGGCCACCGGACCAGCTGGTCAGGGCGCCCTTGTAGTCGTCGAACTCGATGTAGAAGAGGTTCAGGTCGCTTTGGAGTAGCCAGTGCGGCGTGACGGCAAAGTCGAAGCGTAGCCCCACGGCTGGGAGCGGCGCTGTCACGCCGAATGAATCCGCGCTATCGGACACGCCCGCGGCCTCCAACTGGAAGTCGATGGGGAGCACATAGAGGCTCCCGCCCACCCCGATGTCCACCCGCTCATCTTGGAACAAGGAGTAGCTGTACTGAGCCTTGAGGAGCCGCAGGTCCAGCCTGGTGGTGGTGGTGGTCCCTGCCGTGATGACCTCTCCGTTGCCGAGATCGACATCCTGCGCGATGGCCTTGGTCCCTCGCCGATTGAGGTCCAACCACGAGAGGTCCACGCGGTGGCGCTCGTTCTCGGAGAACCTCCAGTAGGCCTTGGCCTGCAGCGTGGTGTTGGACCGGTCGAGGCCGAGCAGTTCTTCGAGGTCGAGGCCCACCCCGGCGCCCGCAAGGCCGACGCGCACCGTGCTGTTGATCGCCGAGGAGACGCTTCCCACCTCGACCCCGAAGGTCGACCAGGGTCCTGCATCTCCCTGCGGGGCAGGCGATCCCGCCACGACCCCCTCCCTTGAGATGGGCCCCAAGGCGAAGGCCTGAACGGAGGTGTCGGCTCCAGGGCTTGCCTGGGCCTGCAACTCGGGATCAGGCCCCAGGTACACCGGGCGTGGCCCGTTGCTCACGCAGGACGCAAGAGCGAGGGCGATGAGAGGCGATTTTGGAACAAGGACGGGGCGCATTCGGGTCCTGAGAGGGGAAGCGGTCGGAGCGAACCCACAGCCTCGTGGATGACGGGGGTGCGCGCAACTGGCAAGCGACCGGGCCCGGTGGAACGTTCCGTCATGGTCGCCTGTTGGGTCAGGGGCGAGGCGGTCCCTGAGCGCAGAGGCGTGGGGACCACTGGAGGAGCAGCGACCACCCCCTGTGCACGCTCGCGTTCGGGCCGCGGCGGGCGCCCACGTCTCCACCAGGCGGCGGCGGGCGGTGACGTCGGACGTGGTCAGGCCGTGCCTCCAGGGGCGAAACGCCATGGGCCCTCTTGGGGGTGATGCGGAAGGTCGGTTCTCTGGTAATTTGCAGCGATCCGCATCCCTCCTTGGGGAAACCTAGACGGTGAACTCACTCCGCTTCACAGACACCCAATGATGACCCTCACTCGACTGATCCAGGCGTGCTGCCTCATGGTCTTCGCCGCTCCCGCCGCGGGCCAGCACTGCGGCGGCCCCTGCGAGGTCCCGCGCGGCGCGGACCCCATCTCCGTCAACCCCCGGTTCAGGCTGGTCATGGGCGAGGAGAAGGAGAACTGGCGCTACCTGTTCAACTGGGTCTGGACGCAAGACGGCACGCCCACTCACCGCCTCGAAGGCGTCTTGAAGAAGCCGCCGTTTCTGGGCTTCGGCTACCGGCGGATGTTCGTTTCCCCGGCCGGCAACGGGTTCCTCGTGACGGGTAACCCTTACGCGAAGGCCTATGTCGCACACGAGCCCGGCGGCTTCGAACCCATGCTGTTCATCTTCTGCGACCCCAAGGGGCAACGCCTCGTGGAGCTGCCCCTCGAGCGCATGCTGACGGAGCAGGAGCGACAGACCAGGCCGTGCCTGAACTGCGACTGCTGCAAGGACGTCCTCTATGCGTTTGCCGAGGATCCGGCCCTCAGCCAGAACGGCTGCTTCGTGGAGTTGA
Source organism: Planctomycetota bacterium (assembly GCA_029248265.1). Lineage (GTDB taxonomy): Bacteria > Planctomycetota > UBA1135 > UBA1135 > Saltatorellus. The sequence goes on along the minus strand of JAQWJQ010000200.1, from coordinate 979 downwards.
GCGCCTGGAGCACCCAACGGCCCATCGCTTTTTTCCTGCCCCTGGGCCTGCCCATCCTCGACAGGGGCGCGTTCGAAAAGGTCCTGGCCGCCTCCGCATGGGCGCGGGTCCCGGAGTCGAAGCGGAAGGCCGAGCAGGCTGCGATTGCGACGGCCATCGTGGGACTCTGCAGCGACGAGCCGGACGTCCGGGGCCGCGCGAAACAGGCCCTCTCCGCCAAGGGATTCCTGGCTCTCTCGGCCCTTGAGCAAGCCGCGTCCGCCACCGCGGGTGGGCGCGAGGACCTCGATGAGGTTCTCGTGGGGCTGCGCCCCTACGGGCCCGATGGCTGGGAGGCGCTGACCACAGATCTCGGGCTCCTGTCCTCGCTGCTGAGCTACCCGGACCAAGACGTGGTCCGCATCGTCCACGAGCGGCTCGCGAGGATCGTGCCCAACGTGAGCCAGCTCGCGCCGCCAGCGACGATCACGTGGTTGGATGAGCATCGCAGTGGCTTGGGCTGGAACGCCGAACAGGGCCGCTATGAACTCTGATTCAGGAGCCTCGCTGGGGCGCTCCCTCATGGGTGCGGTCCTTCCAGCGCGTGCCGGGTAGGGGGCGTCCGATGCGGTGACACTGGTGCCAGAGCCTTGGCCCAGCGCCAGGGCGGGTCGATCAGGCCCGAAACGGATGCCCCAGGCACGGAGGTGTCTCGGTACGCCCGGACCGATGACGAGCGTAGCGCCGGAAGAGGGCCCTGGCGCCCACCAGGACCTGGCCTCGCTTGCAGCTCTCCGCGGGGGCAGGGGGCCGGCGGCGCAACCTGCCTCGGCGCTGTACAAGCGTTGCTGGCGGGGAAGCCGAGGGGCTGCGCTGGCGGGAGCAGCCGTAAGGCAAGCCCGGCCACCGCCGCCTGACGCTCAGCGCAAGCCGCTCCCGAGCGTGCGCACCAGTCACTTCCGGGCCGCGGCTTGCCGGGTCTCGCCCGCCAGGAGCATGG
>JAQWJQ010000183.1 GCA_029248265.1 Planctomycetota bacterium | reverse complement strand
CGGCGGAGCGCTGGGCGAAGGTACTCGTCCGATCCAGCCTTTCGGTCTCGCCCAAGCCCTGATCACCATTGCCGATGTGCAGGGTGAGGATCTCGGGACCCAGGTGGGAGGCCGCATCGGTGGTGGGCTGCAGTTTCCGATCTCGGATCAGGTGTTCTTCGACGTGATCGCCGACTACACCATTCCTTTCGTCGGTGGCCAGGTGGACGTCGCCGGCTTTGGGACCCTTGAGACAGAGTATTCAGGACTCGCAGTCCGCTTCGGACTGGGGCTCACGTTCTAGCCGCCCCACCGCGGGCTGGGGCTCGGGCGACGTCCAGGCGAGGAAGGCCGCGCTTCGGCGCTGCGACCTGAATCAGACGACCGCGGCGGCCTTCTTCTTGGCGCGCTTGCGCTCGTTCTCGTCGAGGAGGCGCTTGCGGAGCCGGAGGTTCTTGGGCGTGACCTCGAGGAGCTCGTCGTCCTCCACGTACTCGAGGCACTCCTCGAGGGACATGATCTTCGGCGGGGCGATCTTGGCGTTGTCGTCCCGGCCGGAGGCGCGCATGTTGGTGAGCTTCTTCGCGCGGCACACGTTGAGCTCGAGGTCGCCGTCGCGGTTGTTCTCGCCGACGATCATGCCGGTGTAGACCGCCGTGCCCACGGGCAAGAAGAACTGGCCGCGGTCCTGCAGCCCGTCGAGGGCGTAGGCGATGACGTCGCCGCCGCGGTCGGCCACGAGCACGCCGTTGGTGCGGCGGGGGATCGGACCGCCGTCCTTTTCCCAGCTCTCGAATACGTGGCTCAGTACGGCCTCGCCCTGGCTCAGGGTGAGCAGCGCGGTCCGCGCGCCGATGAGGCCGCGGGCGGGGATCTTGAAGTCCACGCGGGTCAGGTCGCTGGCGGCGTCCATGTGGAGCATCTCGCCGCGCCGGCGGCCCAGGTACTCGATGATGCGGCCGGCGTGCTCGCCGGGGACCTCGACCGTGGCGCGCTCGTAGGGCTCGCAGCGGGTGCCGTCCACGTCCTTGAGGATGACGTGGGGCTTGCCCACGGCGAACTCGTAGCCCTCGCGGCGCATGGTCTCGATCAGCACCGAGAGGTGCATGACGCCCCGGCCCTTGACCTCGAACGCGTCCGCGCTGTTGGTGGAGGCGAGCTGCAGCGCCACGTCCCGGGTGGCGGCGCGCTCGAGGCGCGCGAGGACCTGGCGGCTCGTGACGTAGTCGCCCTCCTGGCCGGCGAAGGGGGAGTTGTTGACGTAGAACACCATCGAGATGGTGGGCTCGTCGAGGGCGATGGAGGGCAGGGCCTCGATGTGCTCGGGGTCGCAGAGGGTGTCCCCGATGCCGAGCTCCTCCACGCCAGTCACGATGGCGATGTCGCCGCAGAGCACCTCGTCCGCGGGGACCCGCTGGAGGCCCTCGTAGCGGAAGAGCTTCTTCGGCAGGACCGAGAGGGGCTTCTCGCGATCGGGGTGGACCAGCGCGTAGCGCCGGCCGATCTTCAGGCTCCCGCGGCTCACGCGGCCCACGGCGATCCGGCCGAGGAAGTCGTCGTGGTCCAGGGTGGTGGCCTGGAACTGAACCGGCCCGGCCGCGTCCATGGTCGGCGGGGGGACGTGCTCGAGGATCTGCTGGAAGAGTGCCTCGAGGTTGTCGGTCTGCTGCGCTGGATCTTCAGAGGCCCAGCCGTCGCGGCCGGACCCGTAGATCACGGGGAACTCAAGTTGGTCGTCGCTCGCGCCCAGCTCGACGAAGAGGTCGAAGACCTCATTGAGGACCTCCTCGGGGCGGGCGTCCGGGCGGTCAATCTTGTTGACCATCACCAAGGCCTTGAGGTTGTGCTCGAACGCCTTGCGCAGCACGAACCGCGTCTGCGGCATGGGGCCCTCGAAGGCGTCCACGAGCAGCAGCACGGCGTCGGCCATGTTGAGCGTCCGCTCGACCTGGCCGCCGAAGTCCGCGTGACCCGGCGTGTCGACGATGTTGATGCGCGTCCCCTGGTAAGAGATCGCGGTGTTCTTGGCGAGGATCGTGATGCCGCGCTCGCGCTCCTGATCGTTGGAATCAAGGGCGCGCTCGGCGATGACCTGGTTGTCACGGAAGGTGCCCGCGTAGCGGAACATCGCGTCGACCAGCGTGGTCTTGCCGTGGTCGACGTGCGCGACGATGGCCAGGTTTCGGATCTCGGGAGCGGTTGACATCGGCGTTGCTGTGCTGCGTGTCCGGGCGAGGCCGGGCTGGGAGTCGGGGGGCAGGCAGCGCCTGCGATCGGGCTTGAATCAGGGGCGAGGGCCCGCGCGGGGCCGGATGCCGGCGGATGGCGACGGCTCCCCCGTGTTCGAGGGGAAAGAGGGTACGGACCCGGGGTCTGCACAGGAACCGCTGGCGACCCATCTTCCTGGGGAGGGCGGCCCCAGGTCTCACGCCGGCGCCCGGAGTGGCCTCACAGCGGGCAGGGGCGTCCGGGCTGTTGGGCCCCCTTGCGCCATCGGGCGGCGCGCGGCCCCACGCCGGACAAGCGTTGCTCCACCGGAGGCTCCTGGGACGACCGAGGGCCCTCGGGCTCAGCGTTCAGGGAGGCTCAGCGGCGGGGAGGCTCAGCGGGCGGGGAGGTTCAGTGGGCGGCGGGGCCGATCAGCAGGGAGAGGCAGGTGAGGCCTGCCTCGGCCTTGTGAAACTCACTGATGTCCACGGGGTGCACCGAGAGGCCCTGGGCGCGGAGCTTGTCGGTGGTTCGCGGCGCGTCTGCCGAGACCACGAGCTCGTCGGCGACCTTCAGGACGTTCGGACCGGCGGCCTCACCGGGGTCGGCCGCGAGGACGTCGAGGCGCTGGAGGCCGCCTCCCGTCAGGGAGTCGAGGTCCACGGCGCCGGGGTCCGCGAGGAGCCGGTCACCCCCGAGCCAGGAGAGCACGGTCTTGAGGTGGAGCGCGCCGCGCACGGGCACGCCGAGGACCGGTCGACGCGAGAGCTCGCCGAGGGCCTCGATCCCGGCCCGGTCCGTGCGGGTGGAGAGTCCCACGAGGATCCGGTCAGGGAGCTGCAGCACATCCCCGCCGTCGAGGCTCCCCGCGCCGAGGGACTCCACCGGGAGGTGGTCGCGCAGCGCGCGCCCCATCGCCGCCACTTCGCCGCGACGGCTTGCGGCGCCCGGCCTGGTCAGGATCACCCGCCCGGGGAGCGCGATCGCGGGGTCCTCGACGAAGCAGGCGTCGGGGTAGCCGTCGAGCGGGGGGAGGGTCAGCACCTCGAGCCCGAGATCACGGAGCACCTGGGCGTAGGCGACGTGCTGTTCCGCGGCGCGTGCGGCGTCCACGCGGACGCGGTCGAGGTGAGTCAACTCGCACTGGGCGAGTTCCGGCCCCGGGGTGCGGAGCACGGCGAGGGTGCGTTCTTGAGAGCTCACGATGACTGCGGGCGCGACGTTTCGGGCGACCGCCAGGTCGCCGAGGCGGACCTGCGCGCCCGGTGATGGTGGGCCTGGATGCGCTGGGGCCACCGGGCCCTAGACCGGCTGCTGGACGACCTTCTGGATTCGATCCAGGAGGTACGTCTTGAGCATGCCCGTTCGGGTGCACTCCGCTTCCAGGTAGCTCTTCTTGTGCCGCTCATAGAGCAGGCGAGGCAGCACGTGGAGGGACGCAGCCGCGCCCGAGTCACCGCCGTAGAGCAGGGTGACCTCGTCGCCGTTTCGCACCGCCTCGGTCAACGGGCGGAGGCGAGGCTTCATCCGCGCCGGGCCCGGGACAAAGCCGGGGACGGTGACGGGGGTGCCGCAGTGGGTCAGCAGCTCCGCGGCAGAGCTGGTCTCCGCGCGATCAGCGCACTCCTCGAGGACCTGCCAGCACCAGACCGCGTCGGCCAGCGCGCGGTGATGGGTGCCGTCCTCAAGGTCCAGGTGCTGGCACAGTGTCTCCAGCTTGTGATCGGGGGACTCGGGGATGAACTTGCGCGCCAGCTTGAGCGTGCAGAGGAACGGCGCGGAGGAGAGGGGGATGCCGCTCCTCGCTTGCTCGAAGCCGAAGACCCGCGCGTCGAATCCAGCGTTGTGGGCGCAGAGCCAGTCGTCCCCGGCCCAATCGGTGAAGCGCTGGATGGCCGAGTGGGTGAGCGGCGCGGAGCGGATGTCCTCGTTGGTGATGCCGTGGATCGCGGTGGCCTCTGGCTCCACCTCGATGGCGGGCGCGATCAGCGTCTCGAAGGAATCGATGACTTCGCCGCCCATCACGCGGACTGCACCAATCTCGAGCAGGTGCGGAGCGCCGCTGAGGTTCGCGGTCTCGGTGTCGACGACGACGATGGGACGATCGAGCGGCATGTGCAGTGGAGGGGGTGCGGGCGCAGCGCCCGGCGGGCGCGTTGCGAGACGCGGGACTCTAGTGGCAGCGGCGCGATCTCTCAATGTGCGTATTTGCCGCGCCCTGAGCCCCACCCCGGAGCCTCTTACGCGAGGCATATCAGGCCGCATGGGGTCGACCCACCCTGGACTGCCGCTAGACTCCTTCCCCATGTCCCGTCCGAATCTTGGCCAAGATCAGCCCCTGCTCCTCTTCGACGGGGAGTGTGGCCTGTGCTCGCGGGCGGTCCAGTTCATCCTGCGCCGGGACCGTCGCCAGCGGATGCTCTTCGCGCCGCTCCAGTCAGCGGTCGGCCGAGAGGTCCTCGTGGGCGCAGGGCTCGACCCGGAGATCCTGGCCTCGCTGGTCCTTCGCACGGGGGACGGCGAGGTGTTGCTGCGCAGCGACGCGGCGCTCCGCGCGGCCGCCTAGCTCGCGCGCCCCTGGTGCTGGGTGACCGCGCTTCGCTGGGTCCCGCGGCCCCTCCGCGACGGGTGCTATCGGCTCATCGCGAGGTATCGCCACCGCATATTCAGTCCGCCGGCCAGCTGCCACGTGCCTGAGCCGGAGGTCGCGCACCGCTTCCTTGGCTGAGCCCCGCGGTCAGGCCTCGTCGGCGATCGCCTGGAACTCGGGCAGGCTCCGTAGCACGTCGAGGTCGGTGTTTCGGGACAGCTCACCGAAGAGGTAGTACCCACGGTCTCGAGCGGTGCGGAGCAGCTCGAGCGCTCGGTCGAGGTCGTCGGGGTCGGCGAGGAGCGCGTGGACGCAGGCTGCCTGGAAGGCCGTGAAGCCGTCCCGCGGCGCCTGCTCCAGCGCGACCCTGATCTCGGCCCTCGCCTCGCGGGCCCGGCCGAGGCGGGCGTAGAGGGCGGCCGTTCGCACCCGGCAGTCGATGTCGTCGGGGACCTTCTCGAGGCGCTCACGCCCGGCAGCGATCCCGCCATCGGCGATCTCGAGCGCCTCCTCGTAGCGGTCGAGTCGCACGAGCACGTTGTACAGGTGGTCGTAGGACGCGACGTGGGAGGTGTTGAGGCCGATCGCGCGCTGAAGGAGGCCGGTCGCCCTCTTGAAGTTGCCTTCGCGGGCGTAGATTGCGCCGAGCAGTCGGTGGGCGAACCACTCGTTCTGGTCGCTCTGCATGGCGATCCGGTACTCGCGCTGAGCGTCCTCCAGGTGCCCGGACAGGTGGTTCGCGAAGCCGAGCGCGGTGTGAGCGAGGGCGTTGTCCCCGTCGAGGGAGAGCGCCCGGTCGATGTTCTCCCGTGCCTCCTCGAGGAAGGTCGGGTCGCCATCCCACAGCAAGAACTTGCGGACCATGGCCTCGCCGAGAACTCCATAGGCCGACGCGCAGTAGCGGTCGAGCTCGATGGCCCGGCGCAGGAGGCTCGTGGCGGAGATGGCGTGCTTGGATCGCCCGCGGTGGAGCAGGTCTCTGGCCTTGGCGACCACCCGCAGCGCGTCGTCGCTCCGTTGGTTGACGGGCCGCGTGGGAGCGCGCCTCGAGGCGCTGAGCCGCGCTCGAAGGGCGCGCATGGCGACGCGTCCGAGCTCGTCCTGCAGCGCCCACTCGTCGAGGTCGGTGGCCGAGCAGCGGTCCGTGAACCGGTGGGACCCGTCTTCCCTGAAGGCCTCGGTCTCCAGCTCAAGAGTCGCCGTGGACCCCTTGATCCGCAGGGCCGCGGAGATAATGAAGTCGAACGGGCCTTCGGCGCCGTCGTCATGGACCTGGAGGCCCCTGTTCCGGGAGAGCGAGGCGTCGAGGTCCTGGCGGAGCCCTCTCGCCATGACCGCCGCGGAGCCGGGAGAGCCTTGCTCGAGCTGGATGGTCCGAAGCTGGACTCGTCCCCTGAGGGCTGCGGAGCGCCGTTGGCCGGTTCCCGACAGCGCACCCTCCACGCGCTGCAGCTCGACCAGCGCCTCCGCGGCGTCCGCGAACCGCTCGTGGGGCTCCGGCGCCAGGCAGCGGAGGATGAAGTCCTCGAGGGGCTGAGGGAATCCGGGACGGACATCCGCGGGGCGTCGCCGAGGGGCGCCGTCGAGGATCGCCATGCAGACCTCCGGGAAGGAGTCTCCGGGGTAGGGCAGGTGTCCGGTCGTGACGTGATAGAGGACGGCCCCCAGCGAGAAGATGTCGCTGCGGGAGTCGAGGTCGTCGCCCCGCACTTGCTCGGGGCTCATGTAGAGCACGGTGCCCACCAACATCCCATGCTGGGTGATGCTCGATTCGTCCGCGGCCCTCGCGATGCCGAAGTCCAGGAGCTTCAGGTTGCCGTCGTCCTGGAGCAGGATGTTCGCGGGCTTGAGGTCCCGGTGGATCAGCCCGCCCTTGTGCACCACCTCGAGCGCCGCGCACAACTGCGAGGCGACCCTGATGCACTCCTCAAACCCAAGGGTCTGGTCCTTGATGATCTTGTCGAGGGTCCGGCCCTCGAGGTACTCCATCGCGATGTAGGAGGTGGCCTCGAACTGGTCGTACTCGAAGATCGTCGCGATGTGCGGGTGGTCGAGCTTCGAGGTGTGCTTCGCCTCGCGGTGGAACCGCTGGTCCGACTTCGGGTCAATCTCCGCGTGTGCCCTGAGGATCTTGAGGGCGACGGTGCGGCCGAGCTTGGTATCCACCGCTCGATAGACCTCGCTCAGGGGCCCCTCGCCGAGGCGGTCCTTCTCGGGATCGAATTCGAAGTGGGCGAATTTCATGGGGGAGGGGAGGCCGGGCGGTCGCGCGCCTGACAGACGATATAGGACGGCCGGACCCGGCTGGTTACGGCAATCCCCCCGCCGATAAAGGTCGAGCGAGGAGACCGGATTCCTGAACAGATGCGGGCGGGAAGCGTCAAGATTCTGCCCATGGCACCGTCAGGAGAGTCCCCCGCCCCTCGCCGCGCCCGAACCGGACCGTTGGAGGCCTTCGAGGCCTGGGACTTCGAGGCCCTGAGGCCGCCCCGGAGCAGGTCCGCTGAGTACAACGAGAAGCGGCTCGCGGCGCGGCGGCGCCTGGAGGCCATCGCGAAGGCGTTGACGAAGGAGACGCCCGAGGCCTCGAAGCTGGAGGTGCGGACGTCCATCCACAACCCCTTCCCGCCGGTGAATGGGGGGAGCGTCGAGCGGCTCTGGGCCTACCTCTCCCGGCCGAAGGCCCACAAGACCAAGCTCAAGCGCCAACTCGGTGCGGACCTCGGGAAGGACCTCGATCAGGCCTATCGGAACGGCTATCTGTGCGTGGCGCTGGAGGCCGAGGCCATAGAGGTCAGCTTTCGCATCCATCCGGACGCCTGGTTCGATGGGCGCAACCTGACGCGCAGGATCGAGGCTGAGGGGCTCCGGCCGCTCCTCGGGCTGCTCAATGGGCTGGAGGGGTTCCGGCTGCAGCTGGCGGACTGGAAGGGAGAGTGGATCTGCGGTCAGTTGGAGATCGAGCAGCTCGAGGAGTTCCTGCGGTTCTACGAGCCCGGAGAGCACCTGCTCGCCGTCCAGCAGCGGCTCCCGGTGCCCGAGCCCATGCGCGAGGCGCTCCTGACCCCCGAGTTGCCGACGCGCCTCCTGCACGAGCTCTCCCGCCTGGTTCCCCTGCGGCATCACGCCTGCTGGGCACCAGAGTGTGACTTTCTCTTCGGCTGAACCGCGGACGCCAGCCCGCCTCGATGGGCCCAGGAGGCATGGCTCGCCGGGGGGTGCGGCGGCCCCACCCGGCGGGCCGGCAAGATTTGGCCAAGTTTTTCAGTCACGCACGGTTTCTTCCCTCTGACGCTGTGTCACGATCCGGCCGCCTCGGGAGCAATCTCGAGGCGCTCTTGCTCCTTCGAATGGGACGAGCGTTGGCAGGCGCGACTCCCCAGCTTGGCAGGGCTGTAGCGCGTTCCGCAGGATCGCGTGGAGGAACAAGACAGGCAGTGTTGGTGGGGGTCGTCACCTTGGTGACGCCCCCCTCCTCTTAGCCCCCTCCCTCGGCCGCAAGGCGCGCCCGGTGCAGGGCACACGGTGCAGGGTACACGGTGCAGGGAACTCGGTGCAGGGCGCCCGACCACCGTGCACCGCTGTCCCCGTGGAGTTTTCTGCGGCGACGGGTCTGGATCCACGCGGGCAGGTGCGGGGATCGGCCGCC
>JAQWJQ010000174.1 GCA_029248265.1 Planctomycetota bacterium | reverse complement strand
TCATGGAGAAGCACCGGCCCGCGATGGCCATGGCCATCGCGGGCCGGTGCTTCTCCATGAGCATCCCCAGCTCGGCGTGAACCACCTCCTGGAGTTGAGCGTCGAGCGTGGAGACCACGGCGGGGACCTCCGTGCCCTCCGTCGCGCCGAGGAAGTACTCAGGGACGCCCCCCTCCCAGGCGCGCCGACGATCCCGCGCGAGCACCCGGGTCCGATAGGTGTAGCTGCGCCCGCGGACCTCGTCGACGAGGTCTGACCAGGGGCCGTCCTCGATCTCCGTCCTGGCGACGCGCTCGATGCCGCTCCAGGGCATGCGCTCCACCACGAGCGACTCACGGTAGGCAAGGAAGGGGTCCGCCGCCTCGTCCCAGGGGAGCAGGTGCGGGCGCTCGGCCCGGTCCTTGCGCGCCCAGTAGTCCGCGCGGGCCTCGTCGAGTGAGCCCCAGTGGCCGAGGAGTCCGAAGGCGTCCTCCGGCTGCTCTATCGCGAGTTCGGCGTCCGGCGGGGCCGGCATGCCCCCCGGTCGCGTCGGGTGGCGTCGCTCAACGCGCGAGACGAGCTGAACCTGCCAGGGAGACACGCCCTCCTCGCGGAGGACGGCCTGCAGGCGATGACCGCGAACGGGGTCGACCCCGCGCACCAGGACCCGGAACCGAGTCGGTACGAGCTCGGCCCAGACCTCGGCCCGCATGAGCTCCCGCTTCTCGATCGAGGGCGCCACCGCCATCTCGCGCCGAGCCGTCGGGCTCAGGTTCGCGAGGATCCGGTCCTCCCCAACGAGGGAGACCAGGTCGTCGAGCAGGCGCCGGGTCCAGCGATCCGGGCTGGGCGAGATCTCTCGACCGTCCGCGCCCATGGTCACGCCGAGTTGCTCCCTGCGTACGCCCGCGCCCAGCAGCACGACCGGGTCCATGGCCAGCGTCCACGTCGCCGGCTCGCCGCGGTCCACCGCGACAGGGTGCATCGTGAGCCCACGCATTCGAGCCACGCCCACGCGCTCGCCGATGGCGCCGGTCTGGAGATAGCGGCGCGCCGCCTCGGCCTGGGCGCCAGTGAAGCGCAGGAGAGTGGGGCTCGCGGGAAGGAGCTGACCGGGAAGCGGCCCCCCCGAGAAGCTCGGCGGCATGGACCGCTCGAGGATCATCGCGGCCTCGGGAGCCGAGCCGCTGGCCCTCCCCCTCGAGCCACGCTCCGGCCCAGCCTCCCCCGTGAGCTCGGGAGACGCGAGCGCCCCGGCGATCCGCTGGGACATCCGGTCCGGCGTATGGGAGCGCCACATGGACCGCGGCGAAACGGTCACGTCAAACGTCTCCACCGATAGCGCGAGGGGGACCCCGTCACGATCGACGATGGAGAACGCGGGCGCGGGCGCCGTGACCTGGCGGCGAGCATCCGGCTGCACGCCCTCGGCGAAGACTTGGATGTAGACCGAACGGATCAACACCGCAGCGAAGACCAGGGCGACGAGGACGAAGACCCCGGCGGGTCGGAGGCCCGACGCCGCTTCCGGATATACGGCCGTCGCGGGAACGAATGGGTTCCCTGCGGGCCGACGTGTGGAACGCCCCCCCATCAGTTGGATCAGCTGGCTCCCCCTCCAGGGAACTAGGCCTAGTGTCGAGTGCGGTGGAATCTCCCGGGCGGTCGCGTGCGGTGCGGCTGGCCGGGCGAGGTCAGCGGAGGCTCAGTGCGTTGAGCTCCGCGGAGCGCCGAGTTTGTTCTGCGGCGAGGTCGAATTCAAATCGTTCCAGCTCGACTCTCAGACCGCTGCAGCGGCGGAGGTTCCATTCGGACTCCCGCGTCAGCCTGTCGAGCTCCGCCGCGCCCTCGTAGTTGCGCACCTGAATGCTGGCAGTGCCAGCTCCGACGGCGAGGGCGGCGGCGCAGAGAGTCACGGAGAGGGCGGCTCGAATCATGCTCGTTTCCCCGGCTGGGAGAGACGCTCACCGACCCGCAACTTGGCGGATCGGGACCGCGGGTTTGCCCGGACCTCGCCCGGTGCAGCTTCGACAGGTCGCCGGGTCACAAGGTCCCAGTCTCCCTCCCTTGCCCCGCCGGCCAGGAAGCGCTTGACCACGCCGTCCTCGCCGCTGTGGAACGAAATCGCAAGTAGGCGACCCTCGGGCGCGAGGTGCTCACGGGCGGCCCTGAGGCCGGCCTCGAGCTCCTCAGCCTCCTCGTTGACGGCCCGGCGGAGCGCCTGGAAGACGCGCGTCGCGGGGTGAATCGCCACCTTGCCAGAGCCCTGCGGGCGCCCAGGCGGGCGGAGCGGCCGGCCCAGGCTGATGGCGACCAGCTCGCTCAGGGCCCGCGTTCGCTTGAAGGGCACCCTCCGCCGCGCATCGACGATGGCACGTGCGACCTTTCGGGCCCCACGCTCCCCCCCCTCGTGGAAGAACAGGTCGGCGAGGTCGCCCTCGTCCCATTGATTCACGATGCTCGCCGCGTCGCGCTCCCGTCGAGGATCCATCCGCATGTCCAGCGGGCCATCCCAGGAAAAGGAGAAGCCGCGCTCCGGGCGGTCCAGCTGGAGAGAGCTCGCGCCGAGGTCCATCAGGACCCCCACGACGGGCTCGTCGACCTCCGCGAGGAGGCCGTCCAGCTCGGACATCCGGGCGTGCTCGGTGCGCACGCGGCCTTGAAAGGGCTCGAGACGCTCCCGCGCGATGGACAGGATCTCGGGATCCTGGTCCACCCCTAGGAGGCGAAGGCGCGGGAAGCGCTCGAGCAGGAGTGCTGAGTGCCCCCCGGCACCCAGCGTCGCATCCACCAGCAGGCCGCGGAGGGAGTCGTGATCGCGTCTACCCCCCAGCAGACGCGTAACTTCCTGGGCCAGCACGGGGATGTGCACGTGTCCGTCACTTGTGGGATCCGTCATCGCAGAGCGCACATTCAGCTGGAGACAGCGGAGCGGGGGGACGGGCCCGCTCTCGGAGGATTGGATGGAACTCACGCCTGGACCTCCGGTCCATCGGCGCGATGAAGCGGTGACTTGGAACCGCGATGGCGCTCGTCCCAACGATCTCGAGACCAGATCTCGGCGCGGCTTCGCATGCCCACCGCCACCACCTCATCGCCGATCCCAGCGATCTCGCGGAAGCGGGCGGGCAGCACAAGGCGGCCAGAGGTGTCGAGGGTGAACTCGGCGACGAACTCGAAGAAGTCCCGCTGGCTGTCGAGGTCAGCGGCGCCCTCCGAGGCGAAGGCCCCGGTGCCGAAGCCCTCCATCTCACGGTCGAAGCCCTCATCGTTGAAGACCCAGATGCAGCGACCGTGGGAGGGCTCGAGGCACATCACGCCGTAGGGACGGTTCTCCCCATCGCGATCCAGCGCCTCCTGGAAGCGCTTCGCGAAGGACATCCGCCCCTTCTTGTCGACCGTGTGCTCGGACGGACCCAGAAAGCGCTTTCGGCGGGCGGGTGTCATCGGATGACCCCCACTGCCAGTTGCTGCCTTTTTGTGCCATTCTTTGCCACTCGAGTAGCTTGCAGTGCCACCGAGCTTCACACAAGGCACCCACACATCAAACTGGCCAGGTTTCTAAGCCGCTACAAACAATGGACTTAAGTCGACCACCCGCACGCCCCGCCGGGACACCAGATGATGTGGCCTTAATGCCCGGATGAGCCCACCAACGCTAGATGTAGTGCCACCCACGTCCAGAACACCAGGGCCGACGTGGCGCCATGCCGCACGCCCGGTCCCGCCGGACCGCTGCGCTTCCCCCGTGCCACCCGGTGCCACCCACTCCCTGGGCCTCGGCACGGGCGCCCTCGAAGGACCTGCTGCCCGAGGCGGCCCGGCCCACCGCTTGGGCCACCGCTTGGGCCGCCGCGGCGCCCACCGCGGGCCCCACTACGGGCCCCAATAGCGGCGACGCTCGCTTCACCACAGGGGCCCAAGCGCCCCCCCTGACGATTCAGGCTCGCCTCAGCCGCGACGACTGCGCCTCGGGAGCCCCACCGGACCGGCGCGCTTCAGCAAGGCCTGCGCGCAGCCCATGGGCCCCTCGCGTCGGACCGCGGAGGGCCGCCCCCGCCACTCAGGCTTCGACCGGGGCGTCTCCCTTGGCGACGCCACCCTCGGCGCTGGACGCCTCGGGGTCAGGGTCGCCGGCGGACTCCGCGGGGGAAGCCTCCGCCTCGGCCGCGTCCTCTGCGAGGTCGCCGTCGTCCAGCCCAAGCCGGATGCCGTGGGGTCCCTCGGCACCGTCAAAGACGGCCTGGAGCTGGGCGCGGACCTCATCGAGGCGATCCGCCTCGAAGTCGTACACGAAGACCTTGTAGCGTCGATCATCCCGCGGGCGCTTCACGAGGAACGCCTCCTCGTCGCCCTCCCGGAGGATCTTCTCGACCTTCACCCGTCGCTTCCGCATGAGCAGCAGGCAGAGCACATAGCGGAGCTCACGGACCTGGAGCTCCTCTCTCCCCTCGAGCTCGAGGAAGAGCCGGTCCAGGGACTCGAAGTCGAGCTGGACGGTCTTCTTGCGCTCGACCTGGTGGCGGGTGAACCAGTGAAAGAGCGGCGCGGCCGTCTCCCCGGATTCGATCTTGGCCTGGAGGGTCCCCCAGGCGTCCAGCGAGAGGTCCGCGCGCTGGAGCGCGCCCTCGACGACGGTCAGGAGCGACACGTGCCGCTCCCCCTCCCCGAATTCCCGCTCCGTCTCCGCGCAGCGCGCTTGGCGGCGCGAAATGCTCCAGGTCGATGCCATGACGCGAGCCTATCCGATCGGAGCCTGATCTCCTCGGACCGCCCGCTCGTAGTGTTCGATCATCGCCCCGCCGACCTCAGCCCAGGGCCGAAAACGAGGCGAGGGCGCGGCCACTGCGGGGCTCGCCCCCCGCTCGGTCCGCAGCGCCCGCTGGATCTCGGCCTCGACACAGGTCCGGAGGCCGCCCACGTCCCCCTCGCCAAACAGCGCGCCGGGGAGGCCGTCCGCGAGGAGCTCGGCCATGCCCCCCAGGTCCGTGGCGACCACCCTGGCGCCCGCGGCGAAGGCCTCGAGCATCACGAGCGGACGAATCTCGGCCCACTGGCTGGGGACCACCAACACGTCCGTACGCGCCATCTCCGCTCGCACCTCCTCTCGCCCGAGGGCGCCTCCGACCGCGACCCCGAGGGGCTCCGCCGCCCGGCGTAGCTCCTCCACGTAAGCCGGCTGATGCTGATCAGGCCCGAGCACCCGCAGGTTCGCCGCGCCGCGGACGGCCTCAGGGAGCTGCGCCCAGGCCTCCAGGAGGAGGTGCGGCGCCTTGTGTGGCACCAGGGAGCCGAGGAAGAGGACGCGCACGGGCCCGCTCGCTCCGCGTTCGACGCGGGCGTGACGGCGGGCGCCCTCCCAGTCCACGCCGGTGGTCTCGACGTGGAGGCGTGAGGGGTCGAGCCCGAGGCCCTCGAACCAAGGCACCATGAAGCGAGCTGGCAAGAGCACCCGATCGACGCAGCGATTGACGCTCGCCACCAGGTCCTCCAGCCGGCGGGCCACGAGGCCTTCGAAGCGTGCGGCCTCGGCGGCAGCCGGCGGCGACCAACCGCCCCCTCCCGCCCCGCGGCGGCCGGCCGCCAGGCGACGGGCGGCGCCCGAGACATCGAGCCCGGTCACCCTCTTCACGGTGGAGATCCCCCGCGCCACCGACCGCTCGAGGTCCGACTGGCGCCACTTGAAGCTGGGCAGGCAGGTCCCGCAGCGTGCGGCGTCCACCTGGGCACAGCGTGAGCCATCGGGATGCAGCAGCTGGCCGAAGCGCGCGCAGCCCAGCCAGAAGTCATGGATCGTCATCACCACCCGGATACCTCGCGCCTCGCACAGGTCGAGGAGCCCCACGGAGAGGTAGAGCAAGTGATGCACGTGGACGACATCCGGGCGCACCTCATCGAGGACCCCAGCGAGCACGCGGTCGACCGCCGGCCGACGCCACGTCTCCTCGAAGTCCCCAGCGAAGAGGTTGTTGACCACCTCGATGACCCGCAGCCCCTCGTGCTCGCGGTCGCGGACCGAGAGGTCCTCGCGCGCAATGTCCTTCTCCGTGGTGACCACCACGACCTCATGCCCCGCGTCAGCGACATGCCTGGCCGTAACCGAGGCGAAGACCTCCACACCAGCCGTGTGGTGCGGCGGATAGAGGTGAGTAGCGAGGAGGACGCGCATGGGTCTTGGGGGGTCTGCCTCCACCCTAGTCCGCTCGGCCACGGAAGTCCCGACGTTGCCGCCGGGCGGGCGCCCCTCGGCGGCAGCGCCTCGCCCTGGAATTGGCCACCGAGGGCTCATTCCGACCCGACGCGGTGACCCCGAGCGCCCTCACACCACGAGCCAGCGGCAGAGCCCCCACCAGGCACGGAGCGCGCTGTCCAGGAGCCGGAGCCCGAGGCCTCCGGAGGAGGAGAGGTTGGGGCTGAGGGTGAGGGGGCCGCCCACGAGCAACCCACGATCGCCGATCTTGCGGTGACGCTGGACCTGCCGCCGCCTGCGCAGGACCTCGGGGAGACGCCTGAAGAACGCGACCTTCCCGCGCCACCAGGAGCTGAGGTGCCCCTGCTTCGCGGCGAACACCACCCACGCGGCCTCATACACGAGGAGCCCGGGCGCGCTCACCAGGAGGGTCCAGAGGCGGTGGCACTTGGCCATGTACAGCCACCGGTTGCGCGAGTGGAAGAACACGCGCCGGCCGGGGTAGTCCGTGCCCTCCCTGAAGCTGATGCCAGCGGTGCCCGCGTCGTGCAGGACGGCCGCCGAGTTCACCTTGAGGATCCGGTGGCCGGCGAGGCGCAGCCGATGGGAGAGGTCGAGGTCTTCGAAGAGGATGAAGAACGACTCGTCGAACCCGCCCACATCGATGACCGCCTTCTTGTCCACCAACAGGCAGAGCGAGATGGCCACGTCGATCTCCTCCACCGCCGGAGAGGCGAGGACGCTGACCTCTGCCCCGAAGTTGTGGAGGCTGATGAGGCCCGCGTAGTGGAAGTCCCCGCCGTCGTAATGGACGCGCGTCGGGTCCGCCTTGAAGAGGCTGCGGGGCTGCGCCATGACGGCGCCCTCGTGTGCGGAGACGGTCCCAGCCAGCTGCTCCAGCGTGTCCTCCGCCAGCACGACGTCGTTGTCCACCAGCAGGACCCACCTGTACTTGGCCGCGCGCATGCCAACGTTACGCGCAGTGCAGGCGCCGACGTTCTCCACCATGCGGAGGATCTCGACGTTGCGAAAGTGCGTGTTGAGCAGGTTGAGGCTGCCATCCGTGCTGTCGTTCTCGACGACAATCACCTCCGCGACAGGCAGCGACTGCGCCTGGATGGAGCGGATGCAGGCCTCGAGGTAGGCCTCTCCCTGGTAGTTCACGACCACCGCGGAGATAGGCCCCAGCGGCGGGCAGGCTCCCTCGGAGTGTTGGTTGGGCTCGGCCATCGGGCAGACGGAGTGCGGGTCCTTTCGGGCTACTGCAGCGGGAGCTCAAAGTCGGGCGCCTGAACAGGCTCTCGGTGCTTCAAGCAGTAAGGGACGTTGTACAGAACGCTGAAGAAGGCGCGCGTGACGATCCACCAGGCGCCGTCTGTTTCACGCAGGGACCTCCCCACTCCGATGGTCCCGACCGCGTCGGTGACCTCGCCAGCCTCCTCGGCCTTCCTCCCCCGCAGCAGCACCTTGGTGAGCACGAGGAAGGGCATGCGCGCGAGCTCCTTGGCGGGGGCGTACTTGAGCATCCCGAGCCAGGCGTTCCGAGCGTGGTAGAAGAGGCTGCGCTTGCCCATCTGCAGCCCAAAGGGCGTCCGATGAAACGTCTCCGCGCCGGGGAATTGGAGCACCCGATAGCCGAGGTTCAGGAGGCGACAGGTCAGGTCTCGCTCATTGCCGTAGATGAACAGCCGCTCGTCGTAACCGCCGGCCTTGTCGATGGCCTCCTTGCGGGCGAGGCTCGCACACCCGCGGAAGGTGCTCATGTACCGCTCTCGGTTGAGCGCCTCGGCGTCGCGAAAGCTGGCTGGCATCCCGGGCTCCACCACCTTGGTGGAGACCACCGCGGTGGTCTCCGGCTCATCTGCCATCCGAGCCAAGGAGCGCTCGAGCCACCAGGGCGTGAGCACGACGTCGTCGTCGAGGATGGCGATGTACTCGGTGAGCGCCGTCGAGAAGCCGACGTTGAAGGTCTCACATGCACCGTAGGCGCTGTTCGGCATCACCACGAGACGCACCTCGGGGAACTCCGACCGGATCATCTCCGGGGTGCCGTCGCTGGAGTGGTTGTCCACGACGACCACGTCATCGAACGGGCGCGTCTGCGCGCGGATGCCGAGGAGGTTGGCGCGCACATCCTCGCGCTTGTTCCAGGCCGAGATGACGGCGGTGACGGTTCGGGCGTCGTCGCCGGATCGCGCCCGCGCGGCGCGGCGGTGCGCACGGTAGGCCTCGGCTGCGGGCGCCGGGGCGCCCCCATCGACGGAGACCAGCACCCCGTGGAGGCTTGAGGCCGCGACGGCCGCCGCCACGAGCGCCCGCTGATCGTCATCGGCGTCCACGCCTCCGGGCAGCGAGACCGCCTCGACAGCGTGATCCGCGAGGAGGTCCCCGAGCCCTTCGATGAGGCCGTGGGACCGTCCGATCGCGCCGGGCTCGAGACCCAGGCCGCCCTCGCCCGCCTCGGTCAGCGTGAGGCGATGGACGACCTCTCCGCCGAGCGCGGCGGGAAAGCTCTCGCTGGAGCCCACCCGGACGAGCAGGGTCCGCAAGGACACGAACGCGTTGTGGTTGGAATCGGTCAAGGGGGACTTGGGGAAGTGTGGAGGGAGGGTACCCCCGATCGGGGATCAGGCAGCCGAGGCCTGAGGGCAATCCTTCCGCCGGGTGGCACGGGAGAGGACTCTCGCGAGGCGGTCAAGCTGATCCGAAGCGGTGTGTTCGATGTTGGACGCGGCGAGAGACGCCCCCAGGCCTGCGCTGAGCGCCTCGACCCAGTCCTGAACCGAGGGCGAGGAGCCGACCGGGAAGCAGTGCGGCTGCCAGGCGAGGTCGACGCCGCCTGGGGCGACGAGGGCGCGGCCGAGTTGCCCGCAGACCGCGGCGAGCACACCGTCCTCCGCGTGCGCCGTCGAGGTCACCACCAGGAGGGCGTGCCGCCCTGCGACCGCGCCGAGGCGCCGCGCGGCCCCTGCGTCCTGGGTCTCTGGCCCGAGGAGTGAGTGGTCGAGTGAGAGCTCGCCGAACGCCAGCTCGAGGGCCTCGGGGAGCTGAGCTCCGAGGACCAGGGCTCCCGCGCCCGCCGAGGGAGCGGCGTCCCCACGGAGGATGGGCGCTGCTGGGGCGATCAGGTTGGTGCGGTCCGCCACCAGGAGCCCGGCGCTGCCCAGGCGGACCAGGTGGCTCCTCGTGGACACGATCACCGCGTCGGCGCGCCCGAGGAGGACTCGCAGGCACGCCGAGGGAGCGTGGTCCCCGGGCGTCGCATGGACGCGGACGACGAGCGGTCCTCGGCAGGCCCTGAGGCCCTCGAGCTCGGCCTCCGCCAGCGGGGCACCAAGGTCGTCATCGAGGACGTCCACGAGGGTCAGGTCCGCCTCGGAGGGTGAAGCGTCGCGGAAGCCTCTCTCTGCGAGGCCCGTCCTCGTCGCCTCGCGGAGCAGTGAGATGGAGGAGGGACGTGCGCTCGGGGCGCAAGAGCGCGTCAGGTCTACATGGGAGAGGTTCACACGGAGCGGATCGGCAGCGGGGGGCCGCCGTGTTCAGCCCAAACGCCGGCACCCTGCGACTTCCGGGGACGCTCTCGTCCCGAGACTCGCTAGGAACTCGCTGTACGCACCGCGCCCGGCCCCCTCCGGGAGCCCGCGATCAGCGCCCCGCCGGCCCCTCGCCAGACCCGAGGAGCGACTCGAGGCGCTGCATGATCGTCTTCGCGGCCACCAGGTCGTCCGGGGCTCCCTCCCACTTGGCGTAGGCGGGGTCCAACGAGCGGTACGACTCGTTGGTGTCCTTCTCCACCCGGATGGTGACATCAAAGGCCTCGAGGGGCTCCTGGGTCGTGGCGTCCTCCGAGGGCTGATAGCTCGCGATGACCCGCGTGCGGAAGCCCTTCCCACGGTACGGCGCGAGGTCGAGCTTCCAGCCGCTAAGGATCTCGCGCTTCGCCGAGTCCGCGCCCCCACCGACCGGGTAGTCGCTCAGGTCGACCGCGATCCGAAGAGCCTGCCACAGCTCGAACTCGGTCTTCGCGACGACGGTCCGCTCTGCAGGGATCTCCCTGTTCACGGAGATGCACGAGGCCAAGCCTGACACGAGCAGCAGGAGGAGAACCGAGACGAGCGACGGGATCTTCATTCTTGCGCGGCCTCTTCCGAGAGCGTCTTCGGGTCCTTGAGGATGATGCGAAGCGGCACCTCGTGGAACGGGAGTTCCTCGCGGAGCCGGTTCGTCAGGTAGCGTAGCCAGTCCTTGCCGATGTGCCGCTTGTCGTTGACGAATAGGACGAACGTGGGCGGTGAGACCTCAGCCTGGGTGGCGTACTTGACCCTGGCCCGGTACCCCTTCGAGCTCGGCTGGCGGGCCTCGAGCGCCCGCTCCAGCACCTTGTTGAGGTCGCCAGTGCTCACGCGCTGCTGGCCCTGCTCGAAGAGATCGCGCGCCACGTCGATGAGATCGTCCGCGCGCAGCCCCTCCTTCGCCGAGAGGAACACGATCGGCGCGAAGCTGAGCCCGGGCACCTGAGCGTCGAGGTACTCACGGAACGACTCCGGCGTCTGCCCCTCCACCAGGTCCCACTTGTTGGCCGCGAGGATCGTCGGCTTGTGGCGATCGATGGCGTACCGAGCGAGGTTCTTCTCGATCGACGAGAGCTTGCGCGTCACGTCGAAGAGGAGGATGACCACGTCCGCGCGCCGGATCGTCTTGAGGCTCCTCGCGTCGGAGTAGAACTCGATCGCGTCCTCGAGCTTGGAGCGCTTGCGGATGCCCGCGGTGTCGATGACGGTGAACGTGTCCCCATCTCGCTCGAAGACCACGTCCACCGCGTCGCGCGTGGTGCCCTCGATCTCCGAGACGATCATCCGCTCCTCGCCTGCGAGGTAGTTCACGAGGGTGGACTTACCCGCATTGCGCCGCCCGACCACCGCGATCTTCATCAGCGGGGTCGCGGTGGGCTTCTCCTCCGGCGCTCCGGGGAGGTGGTCCGCCATGCTCTGGCGCAGGTCGGTGATGCCCTCCCCGTTCTGCGCGCTGATGACGATCGGCTCGCCCCCGACCCCGAGCGCGTGAAACGACTCGGCCTCCCACTCGAAGCCTCCGCCCTCGGCCTTGTTGACCACGAGCTGGACCGGCACATCCGTGCCACGCAGGAGCTTCGCGACCTGCTTGTCCGGCGGCGTCAATCCGTCCCGAACGTCCACGACGAACAGCACGAGGTCGGCGCCCTTGAGCGCCGTATCCACCTGCGCCTCGACGTGGGGTCCGAGGTCATCGCGATCCACGATGCCGAGGCCGCCGGTGTCGATCACCTCGACCCAGCGCTCACCGTCCCGCGTGCTCAGGCGAGCGGGGACGGCGATCCGGTCCCGTGTGACGCCGGCCGTCGGCTCGACGATGGCGACGCGGCTCCCGCAGAGCCGGTTGAGCAGGGTGGACTTGCCCACGTTGGGGCGCCCCACGAGGGCGACCCGAGGCAGCGGGACGGAGGCCCGGGGGGGGGTCGTCGGGGTCTTGGATTCGGACGACACGGCTCCCGCGTCCGCGGGCGGGTCGACTTCGGTGGGCTCGTTCATGGATCGATCGGGCTTTGCCACTCAGGCGATGCCCATGGCTCGGTGGACCTGGGGGAGCACTCGGACGTCGAGGTCCAGCTCCCGGGCGTGCTCGACGACCTCGATCAGCTGATCGAGGGGCGGCGCCACGCACCCGCCAATGGGCGTCACTGGGGCGATGAAGACCGGGAGGCCGGGTGCCCTCCTGGCGACGTCCTCGAAGAGTTCGTCGTAGTCACGGGACTCGCGGTCGGCGGAAACCACGACCTTGGCGCACGCGTCCCGGTCCTGGAGAAGGTCGAGGCAGCGCCGGCGAGCCATGCGCCAGTCGTCGGCCGTCGCCGGCGCCGGCTCGTCGATGGACGCGGGTTCGCCGTCTGCCGACTGGAGCTCCACCGGCTCCCCCATGTCCGCCGGCAGCTTCAAGTCCAGGCTCACGTGGTCGATCCGATCGAGCACCCTCGCGAGCGCTTCTGGGTGCCCGCCAGCCGTCTCGAGGTGCAGGCGGCGCGGCGCCACCATCGAGCGGAGCGCGCGAATGAACTCCGGCCACATGAGCGGCTCCCCCCCGGTCACGCTGACGGTCCTCGGCTCGCCGGGCTCCACGCTGGCGACCCAAAGGGCCGCCTGGAACGGGGACGCGACGCGGGGCTCCCGGAGGGAGCCGCTCGGCGCATCAATGCGGGCATCCCGGTCCATGCGCGTCGCCCAGGACCCTGGGGTGTCGCACCAGCGACAGCGCAGCGGGCACCCCGCGAGGCGGAGGAAGACCTGGGGTTGGCCCACGTACAGTCCTTCGCCCTGAAAGGAGGCGAACACCTCCATGACAGGCGCGGCGACTTGGGCGGGCGTGGGGCTCATGGGATCGGTGGCACGCTGACAGTGAAGCAACGCGGGAAGCCGAGTCCCCCTCGAGGAGAATCGGCTTCAGGGTGCCCACGGTGGTCGGGGGCAGGCCCCAGCGCGCGCCAGGGCAAGACGAGATGAAGAGGGCCGACGGGGACGCCGACCAGAGGCTTCAGTCCTCTTTCTTCTTCGCCGCCTTGAGCTTGAACTTCGTGCGGACCTTCGGGAGTCCGTACGCAGAGTCGGCCTCGGAGACACGACCCTCTTCCATCAGTTTGAGCAGACGCTCTTTGCGGGTGAAGACACTGCGCTCACCGACGAGGGTGTTGACGCCGCGAAGACTGGGGTGGATCGACATGGTTGGTTTCCTCAGGTTCGAATGAGGGGCGGAGAGGGTACTCGATGGCCGCCGCCCGCAACCACCTGTCCACCTCAAAATCTGTGCTCAGCCCCCCTCCGAGGGGGCGCTGGGGCCGCTCCGGGCGGCGAGGCCCCTGCCCCGGCTCAACGGAGCGGTGAAGACGCGCGAGCGGCGGGCGTCCTCGGCCCGCACGGGCGAGACCGGGGGGGCGCCAGGCCTCAGTCGCGATTCCGGTTCAGATTGACCACGTACGCCTTCCGGAAGTCCGGCGTTTGACGCGGGCCGACGCGCAGGTTCTGGAGCCGATCCCGCAGCGCCTCAAGCTCGCTGATGGACGCCGCGGCGCCCACGTGCAGGAAGATCCGCGCGCCCCGCTGGAGCGGCTTCACCACAGGGAATCCGTGCTCTGCCAGGAGGTCGTACGTCTCCCATGCGAGGCCCTCGTTCGCCGGGGTCCCGCTGTAGGTGATCGCGAGGACGGTGAAGCGCATCGCGGGGTCAAGGAAGGCGCGATCAGCCGCCGTGTCAGGATCCGCCTCGACGGGCTCTCCCGTGCCTGCTGCCCCGTTGACCCGCCCACCGGCGACCGGCGCTCCCGTGGACTGGCCACGCTGCGACGGCCCCGCCGGGGCCGCTGTCGCCGCCGAGCTTGGCGCCTCGCCGGTCTGCGCCGAGCCAGGGGGCAGCGCCCCCCCACCTCGACGGGGTGAGAGACCCAGGTCGGGGAGCCCGAAGCTGGCGACGCCAAGCTCGGCCTCACCCGCCGTCGTGGTCACACCCGCGGGCGCAGCCCCGAACGCGCCGACCTCGAATTGACGACCGAGCATGAACGCGCCCGCGAGCAGCAGGCACTGGAGCGCGACGAACCCGTACACGCTGAAGGGCAGCGTGAGGTGCGCGGGCGAGGCGTCCGTCGACGGACGCTTGGAGGCACCACGCTCACGAGCCGCGGCCTTCGAGGGGGCCTCGGCCGGCGCCTCACCGCCGCCGAGCCCGGCGGCGTCCACCGGGACGATCGCGGGGCCGTCGTGCACGCTGGGCGTCACGCCAGGCGCCGGGGCTTCCTCGGCGAGGAGGCGATCTTCTGCGCCAAGGGTTCGCTCCCTTGAAGCATCTGTGTTGCGCGAAAGCGCGGCGTCTCGGCGCTCCTGGGAAGTCCTGGCGGAATCCTGGAACGCCTCGAGCATGGTGACCTTGCGGCGCGTCATGGTTGACCCTGAATGGTTCGGTCGTCGTCG
>JAQWJQ010000172.1 GCA_029248265.1 Planctomycetota bacterium | reverse complement strand
GGCGGCCTTCGTCTTCGTGTCCGAGCAGCACTCGCTCTTCGCGGGTGCGGCCACCGTCGCGGCCTTCTCCTTGGTCGCGGAGCAGCACTCGCTCTTTGCCGGCTTCGCGGCGACCACGGCAGCCTTCGCCGTCGGGCACGTCGAGCCGCAGTCGCTCTTCGTCACGGCGACGGTCGCGGCCTTCTCCTTGGTCGCGGAGCAGCACTCGCTCTTCGCGGGCTTCGCGGCGACCACGGCGGCCTTGGCCTTCTTGTCCGCGCAGCACTCGCCCTTCGCGGCGGCCGGCTGGGCCTTCCCTTCCTGGCAGCACGCGGACTTGGCCGGCGTCGAGGCCACGATTGCGGCACGTGACGTCGCGGCGCAGCAGGTCTCGGTCTTGGCGACGGTCTTGGCAGCCGATGCCGGGCAGTCCTGCGCGACGGCAGGGGAGGCGCTGACCGCGATCAGAAGGACGAGGGCCGAGAGGCTCTGGATGATGGATTTCATTGGATGATGGTGAGTCGTCTTCGGAACGCCGGAGCAGGAAGGGCCCAGCGGGCGTTCTATCGAGGTGACAGGCGGACGGACTTGTGGGGAAGGGACGGACGAGAGTCCAAAGTCTCCGGTCGGTGCACTCCTACCTCGAAGATAGGACACAGCACAGCGGCCGAGGGTACTCCCCTAGCCGTACGGGCCAATCAGGAGATGTTGGAGTACTTTCAGGGTAAGCGATCCGCCCGCAGTTTGCAGCGGTGCATCCAAACGCATCTCTCGCGCTATAAGAGGGGTGACGGCGCGCCACGGCGCCCCCTCTGGCGTGCCTTCAAGAGAGCCCATGACCCATCCCCCCCGGCGACCCCTTCTTGGCTCCGTTGGCCTGGCTTCAGCTGCCGCAGGCCTCCTGGCCGCCGCATTCGGGCTGGGCCAGCAGTCGGCGCCGATGGAGCTAGACCCCCGCCAGGCCGCCGCTCAGGTTTCCCGGGCCCTGCAAATCGCCAGCGCGGACGCTGCGCGATCGGTGGTACAGGTGGAATCTTTCCGACGAAGCCGCGGGCGTCTGCGGAAAATTCTGGACGGGTCCGGGGTGGTGATCGACGCGTCGGGCCTTGTGGTCACCAACCACCACGTGATCACAGGTGCGACCGCCTTCCGGGTCGTCTTCACCAGCGGAGAGAGGTGCGATGCAGAGCTCCTCGGATCCGACGAGTCCACGGACCTCGCGGTGCTGCGCGTGAACGACGACCGGGACTTCCAGCCCATGGCTCTTCGCACCGACCTGCCGCCGGTCGGGGAGCTCGTGCTTGCCGTGGGCAATCCCCTCAGCCTCGGGCACACCGTCACCCTGGGTGTTGTGAACGGGCATGGACGGAACAACCTCGACATCGCCGAGTACGAGAACTACATCCAGACCGACGCCGCGATCAACCCGGGGAACAGCGGAGGGCCGCTGGTGGACGTCCAGGGGCGCGCCGTTGGAATCACCGTGGCCGTTGGCCTCGCCTCCAACGGCGACGAGGGCCTGGCCTTTGCGATCCCGGCCTCGATCGTCCGCAAGGTGGTCGACGAGATTGAAGCCCACGGGCGGGTCCGCCGGGCTTACCTCGGGGTCGGCACCTACTCCAGGTGGGAGGTCCAACGCTCCCTCCGCGCCGACCGCGAAGCTGGCTACACCGGCGAGAGCTCTGTGAAGGTCCGGTCCGTCTACCCAGACACTCCGGCCTCCGACGCTGGGGTCCGAGAAGGCGACATCCTGCTCGCCGTAGGTGACCGCAAGCTCACCGACTCCCAGAGCTTCACCAACTCCTTGATCGAGGGGACACCCGAAGAGAACACCACCCTTCGGCTATGGCGTGCCGGCCGCGTGTTGAATCTCTCGGCGGTCCTGACCGAGCGCTGATCCCCCTCGCATGCACGGGGGGCCGCGAACAGAGCAGGCAGGCCAGGCAAGGTCTGGCGCCTACGGGGAAGGTCCCAAGCACCCGATGACCCGTCCCGAGATCATCCTCCCTGCGCCCAGCGATGAGGCTGAGCCCCTTCAACAGGCGAGGGTCGGCAAGTTCGACGCCTGCTGGACCTGCTTGACCTCACCCGCGCGAGCCGACGGAGAGGATGCAGGCGTCCTCACTCCGGTGGACGAGCACGGACTCTTCGCCTTCGCCATCGACGGAATGGGTGGCATGGCGAGAGGTCGGGAAGCCGCCCGGCTTGCGGCGCAAACGATGTCGAATGAACTGAGCTCCCCCGCGGCGGCAGCGTCTCCCGTCCCGACCTCGATCAGCGCGCTGCGGAAGGCGCACGCCCAGATCCGCGACCGCTGCCTCGGCGCAGGCGCCACGGTGGCAGGGGCGGTGCTCTCGCGCGACCACCTCCGAACGCTCCACGCGGGCGATGCCGAGGTCCTTGTCTTCACATCGGAGGGGGCGTTGCGACACCGAACCCCCGCCCACTCCCCGGTCAGCCGGGCTGTCCGGCTGGGCCTCATGGACGAGGAGTCCGCGCTGACCCACCCCGAGCGACACCTGGTTTCCAACGGCCTGGGGGTCGCCTCCTTGTCCATCCACCTCGGCCCGACCCTCCCGTTCCATGCAGGGGATACGGTGCTCATCGCGACGGACGGCGTCACCGACAACGCCCGCGAAGGTGAGATGATCGAGTGCCTCCGAAGCGGTCCCCTGCACGTGGGCGCTTCCCACCTCGTGGACCTCTGCCGCGACCGCATGGGTCGCGCCCCCGCTTCACGCTCACGCACCGCCCGCGTGGGCAAGCCGGACGACCTGACGCTGCTGGTGATCCGGCGAACAGTGGGGTGAGTGGACCGGCGCCACCATGGCCAAGCTCGGGCGGGGTCAAGGGAGCGCGTAGATCAGAACTCGCCCTGGCCGGCAGAGTCCCTCCCCCGGAGGCCTCCCGAGCTCACTCCCGGGTTCCCCCACCGCGAGCCGGCAAGCACCGCCTCGCCCGCGAACCATGGACAGGCAGGATCCAAACTCGCCTCCGACTGTCGGCTCAGGCGGCAGCAGCCTCTCCACGCAGACGCCACCTCCCCAGGGAGTGAAGCGGTCCACGACACCCGCCAGGGGCAACCCCCTGAACCCAGCGAACGGTGCGCCGACCAGCAGGTGAGCGTCCATCGCCGCCAGCGAGAAGCCGAACCCGTCCCCCACCCGACCAAGCAAGCGATGCTCCTCCCGAGGAGTCCCAGAGCCAACGCCGTACACATACACCTCGCCGCGGCCGATCGCGCTCACCGCGAGGCCAGCCCCGCCGGGCTCCCAAGCCCCCCCGAGGGCACAGAGCCTGGTCCCGAACCGGGCGCCAGCCTCTGAGGAGGTGAGGCGCCAGAGGGCTTCGCCCGTCCGCGCCATTCCCGAGACGCTGCCGGCCCCCGGTGCCTTGCTCCCATCCCCTGGAGCCCCGATGACCAACACATCCCCCACGAAGGCCAGGGACGCTCCGAATGACATCCCAATCGTGGCCGACCGAGGGCGGATCGTGCGCATGAGCTGCCAGCGCTGTGGGCCCTGGGTCCCCGTGCGCTCGGCCAGCTCATGCGTGCTCTCGGCCAGCCCATAGAGGTGGACCGCCCCCACAAGGGGGAGCCCTGTCCGCGGGTCGTCCTCTTGCGGCGCCCCCACAGCCAAGGTCCGGGCAGCGCCATTCACCTCGAGGAACGCGAGCGCGCTCCCGAAGGCGCCGCCGGTGGACTCGGCGGGCGGGTAGATCACTTGAGCCTCCACTCCAAGCGGCCGCGAAGGCCCAAGGGGGACCAGCGAGACGGCCCCTGTGCGCTGCCCATCAAGGACCGCACCTGGGGCCCCCGCGCCCACCCACCCAAGAGCAGAAGCCAGGGCCCGCCCCTGCTCATCGTCCCCCAACGAGGGTGCCGTACCTGGTGCTCGACGCCGGGACCCGAGAGGGCCAGTCCACCAGGAGCGGGGACCTCCAACCTGCCAGCCCGGCCTCTCGCTGACGCGCCGCGCCCCAAGGACGACCCCGCCCTCCCCAGCAGCGAGGCCTTGCGGGGCGCCGATGAGCAAGGTCGCGCCCGCCTCCGCCGCGGCACCGAAGGTCACCGCCGCCCCGAACCCAGGCGAGCGCCCCCGGACCGCTGAGCTCACGAGCTCCGCCGGAGCCTCTACCCATCCCTCCAGCACGGAGCCACGCCCCTCGACCTCCCCCATCGCGTCCGAGCGGGCCCCCAACGAGCGACCCCAAGCGCCCGCCCAGGAACGAGGGGCAGATCCCGCGGCGGCCCCGGAGGGCACAGCGAGAGCGAGCGCGACGCAGGTGGCGAGTCCGAGGAGCGTCCACCCCGTCCCCCGCCAACGGACGGCGTCCGGTCGCTCTGCCCTTGCGCCGCTGGCTCCCTGGCTCAAGGGCCGGTTCCCATGGGACTTGGTGCTGCTCTCTGCCTTGTGCTTTCTCATCATTGCCTGGATGCGCTGGGTCTTGGTTCAACCGGCCTCGATCCACTGGACCTCGGCTCACCGGACCTTGGCTCACTGGGCCTCGGCTCGCTGGCCTTGGCTCGCTGGCCTTGGCTCGCTGGACAGGTCGCAGGGGCTAGCCACCGGAGCAGGCAGCCGCCCACACAGATCGCCGCCCGAGACAGGGCCAGCCGCAATGCGGAGTCGCCCTCTGGACCTGCGCGTGGGACTCCAAGTGGCTGCCTTGCCCTGACCCTCAACATGGAGACGGGTCAGCCTCACCTCCGTTGCAGCAGCTCGCATGAATGGTCCCCCTGGTCGCCCGATAGACTCTGGCGACCCATGTCAGCCCCCAAGACCCCGCCGCTGCGAGTCGGCTCAGTCCCCTACCTCGTCGGCCGCCCCCTCGACCATGGCCTCGGCGATGAGCCGGGGATCGAGCTGCACCACGCCGTCCCAGCCCTGCTCATCGAGCAACTGCGGGCCGGGGAGATCGACGTGGCCCTCGTGTCTTCTATCGAGCTCTTCCGGACACCTGGATATCGCTTCATCGATGGCATCGCCGTGGCCGGCGAGAGCTATGTCGGGAGCGTTCAGGTGTTCCTGCGTCGACCGATCCAGGAGGTGCGCTCCATCGCGATGGACCCCTCGAGCCGGGCGGCAGCGGCGCTCACGCGGACGCTCCTCGACGACCGAGAGGGCGGCCCCCCCGAGTACGTCGAGGTCCCCCGAGGCGAGGATCCACGCGACCGAGACGACACCGACGGTTGGCTCCGGATCGGTGACCCGGCGCTACGCGAGACACTGACGATCGACGCCCCCGCGTGGAACCCGAGTGAAGAGTGGCGTCGGCGGACGGGCCTGCCGTTCATCTTCGCCGCCTGGATTGTCCGCGGCGACGCGGACATCGAGCCCCACCTGGGCGCCTTCGCGCGCGCCCGCCAGGCAGGGCGCGCCTCGATCCGCCAGCTCGCGACCCAGGCCGCGACCGAGTGGGACCTTCCCGAGGGGAAGTGCTTCGAGTACCTCTCCGACGAGTGCAGCTACGACCCAGGCGCTGCGATGGCCCCGAGCTTGGCTGAGTTCCAGCGCCGCGCAGCCCTCGCCGGCGTCTGCCCCCGCAACATCCTGCCGGACCCGATCGATCTCGGCGCCGCAGGTCATTAGGTTCGAGGGACGCCATGCCGCGCTTAATCGACTCCAATCAGTGCCCCCATTGCGGCGTGACGCTCCCCAAGCCCGCGCCCAGGGTCTGCCCCGCCTGCGCGGGCTCCCTCCAGCAGCGCCACCTCCGGGCCGGGTGCATCTCCACGGGGCCGGCGATCTTCCTCCTCGGGTGGCTGCTCCTTCAAGCGCTTGGCGCGTGAGGTCCGGCCCCGGTGAAATCGACGGGGCCGCCCTCCCACCAAGGCCCCCCATGGTCTCCCTACGCATCTACCGCGACGACACACTGACCGAGCCGCACCTGGCGGAGGACCTCATCAGGATCCAACCCCAGCCCCCATCGGGACGTGGTTCGACCGGCAACGTCCTCGCGGCCCTGGCCTCGTTCTTCGTGCCGGGCCTCGGCCAGCTCGTCCAGGGCCGGGTCTTCTCCGCGGCCTTCCTCTTCCTGGGGGTCACGATCGGCTACAGCCTCTGGTTCCTCATCCTCCCTGGCATCGCGGGCCTCCTGCTCCATGCCGTCTCGGTGATTGACGCCGCCCTCTGGCAGGAACCGTAGGCCGAGGGCGCCGCGGGCTTGTACGGCCCTGCCCGCCCCTCTATCGTGCTCGGGTTCCCAGTGCGAGCCGCCCCGGGCGCGCGCGGGCGACCATCGAGGACCCTCCAGTGGCGCGCACCAAGACGTCGAAGTCGACGAAGAAAACCAGTTCGAGCAAGGGAACCAAGAAGAAGGCCGCGAGCCTCTTCGAGGACGCCGGTGGCCCTGGAGACGGGGCTGGCGCTGGCGGTGCTTCCGGTGACGGCGAAGAGGCCGTCGCCCTGCACGAGGCCGCCCAGGCTCGGTACCTCAACTACTCGCTCTCCGTCATCACCAGCCGCGCGCTGCCTGACGTTCGAGACGGGCTGAAGCCGGTGCAGCGCCGGATCCTGTACACGATGCTGCGCGAGCGCATGCTGCCCGATGCGAAGCCGCGCAAGTGTGCGGGGGTCGTCGGCTCCGCGCTGAAGGACTTCCACCCCCACGGGGACTCCGCTCTCTACGACGCGCTGGTCCGGATGGCGCAGCCGTGGCAGATGCGGCACAACCTTGTGGACGGCCACGGCAACTTCGGCTCCATCGACGGCGACTCTGCGGCCGCGTATCGATATACGGAGTGCCGCTTGGCGCCGCCCGCCTTGCCACTCCTGGATGACATCCGGAACGGCACGGTGCCCTTCCGACCGAACTACGACGGCACCAACGAGGAGCCGGTCGTCCTCCCCGCCCGCTACCCGAACCTGCTCGTCAATGGCGGCGCAGGCATCGCCGTGGGGATGGCGACCAACATCCCGCCCCACAACATGGCGGAGACGCTCTCCGCCTGCCTCAAGGTGCTCGCAGACCCCGAGGTCAAGGACTACCAGCTGGTGGCGAACGACGCCGTGCAGGGACCCGACTTCCCCACCGGCGGACAGGTCATCGCCTCGAGGGAGCAGCTGCGCGAGATCTACAAGACCGGGTCCGGGTCCATCAAGATCCGTGGCACCTGCACCGTCGACCGCAAGCTCAAGACGCGCAGCACGAAGACCATGGTCATCTCGAGCGTGCCGTACGGCGTCAACAAGGCGAACCTGGTGGAGCAGATCGGCCAGATCGTCGTCCAGCGCAAGATGGCGTTGATCCTGGACGTCCGTGACCTGTCCGCCGAGGACATCCGGGTTGAGCTCGACCTCAAGAAGGACGCGGACGAACAGAAGGTCCTCGCCTACCTGCACAAGCACACCAACCTGCAGGTCAACTACAGCTACAACCTCACCTGCCTCGTCCCCACCGAGAACCCGGAGGTCGGCGCGCCGTCCCGCCTGGGCCTGAAGGAGGTCCTGTGGCACTTCCTCCACTTCCGGCTCGACGTGGTGACCCGGCGCCTCCGGAACGAGCTCCAGGGGCTCGAGAAGCGGATCCACATCCTCGAGGGGTTCTCCCTCGTCTTCGATGCCCTCGACGACATCATCCGGATCATCCGGGCGTCGAGCGGCAAGGCCGACGCCGCGAAGAAGATCCTCCGGAAGTACAAGCAGCTCGACGAGGAGCAAACCGACGCGATCCTCGAGCTCAAGCTCTACCGGCTCGCCAAGCTCGAGATCAACCTTGTGCTCGACGAGCTCGAGGCCAAGCGGACGCGCGCAGACGAGATCCGGGCACTGCTCGGCGAGGACGACAGCGACACCACCGCGTCCGGCCGATGGGGCATCGTGCGCGAGGAGTTGCAAGAGGTCCTCAAGGACCTCGGCAAGTCCAAGGAAGCCAAGCGACGCACCATCGTCGAGGCCCCGACCGAGGAGGTGGAGTACTCGGAGGAGGACTTCATCGTCGCCGAGGACACCCACCTGCTCGTCACCCGTGACGGATGGGTCAAGCGCCAGAAGGAGATCAAGGAGCCCACCAAGTCACGTATCCGCGACGGCGACAGCGTCCTCGCCTGCGTGGCGGGATCCACCCGCGCGACCGTTGGCTTCTTCTCCTCTGCTGGCACCTGCTACACGGCCCGCTTCGCGGACCTGCCCTCCTCGACCGGGTTCGGCGAACCGATCCAGAAGCTATTCAAGCTCAAGGACGGCGAGCGCATCGTAGCGGTCATCTCGTTCGACTCCCGCACCCTCGGGGGCGACATCAACGAGGACCCCAAGAAGCCGGACGCGTGCCCCATGATCCACGGCTTCGCGGCCACGAGCGACGGCTATGCCATGCGCTTCGGCCTCGACAAGTATCAAGAGCCCTCCACGCGTTCGGGGCGGCGCTTCGCCCGCCCCAGCGCCGGCAAGTCGGTCATCGGCGCCCTCAAGGTCCACGGCAGCGAGACCATCCTGGCTGTCACCGAGCGCTGCCGCGCGATCGTCTGCGCCGCCGAGGAGATCAACTACCTCGGAGGCCCAGGGAAGGGTGTCCGGCTCATCAAGGTGGCCAAGGACGACGCCCTGCTCGGCTTCAAGGCCAGCCGCGGCGACAGGGACCTGCTCACGGTCGAGACCAACCGCGGAGCGCAGAAGAACATCTCGACGGTCAAGTACCGCACGACCGCGCGCGGCGGGGTCGGGAATGAGATCCAGAAGAACGGTCGCATCAAGCAGATCATCCAAGACCCCGTGAGCGCGCCGACCCTCTAGCACGATGGCCAAGGCTTACACCGCAGACCAACTGACCGTCCTCCAAGGCTTGGAGGCCGTGCGCAAGCGCCCCGGGATGTACATCGGGGGCGTCAACAGCGCGGGCCTCCACCACCTGGTCTGGGAGGTGTTAGACAACTCGGTCGACGAGGCGATGAACGGTCACGCCTCCGAGATCACGCTCACCCTCCACAAGTCAGGGGAGACGGTGACGGTCGCCGACAACGGCCGAGGCATCCCGGTCGACCGGAACAAGAAGACCGGGAAGTCTGGCCTCGAGCTGGTCCTCACCGAGCTCCACGCGGGTGGCAAGTTCCAGAACGACGGCGACGGGAACTACAAGACCTCCGGTGGCCTGCACGGCGTCGGCGCCTCGGTGGTGAACGCGCTCTCCAAGAAGCTGACCGCCGTGGTTCGTCGCGACGGGGGTCAGTACAAGATGGACTTCGCACGCGGCGTCGCCGTCACGAAGCTCCTCAAGGCCAAGGGCAAGGAGGTCCGCGGCTCTGGCACAACGATCACGTTCACTCCAGACCCGAAGATCTTCCCGAAGACGACCTTCAACCCCGAGACCCTCGAGCAGCGGCTGGAGACGGCCGCGTTCCTTCACTCCAACGTGAAGATGGTCTTCGTGGACGAAGTCGCGGGAAAGCGGACCGTCTTCCGCCATGAGAACGGCATCCGCGACTACCTGGAGGATGTGCGGAAGGCGCGCGTCGCGTCCGCCACCCACGAGGAGGCCTTCTTCCTCTCCAAGGAGACCGCGGAGGCGCGGGTAGAGATGGTGTTCCAGTGGACCGAGTCCACTGATGAACACGTCCGAAGCTACGTCAACGGGATCACCACGAGCGCCGGCGGAAGCCACGAGAACGGGTTCCGTGCTGGCCTCAACAAGGCCGTGCGTAACTACATCGACACGCACAAGCTCACTCCCCGTGGCGTCAAGATCACGCACGAGGACATCCGTGAGGGCCTGCTCGGCATCCTCTCGGTCTTCATCGCCGACCCGCAGTTCCAGGGGCAGACCAAGGACCGCCTGAACAACCCGGAGGTGCAGGCCCTCGTCGATGGAGCGCTCCGCCCGGCCCTCGAGAAGTGGCTGAACTCCAACAGCTCCACGGCCGAGCAGATCATCACACGGGTGATCGCCGCCAGCCGAGCGCGCGCCGCCAGCCGCGCGGCCTCGGCGTCAGTCTCGCGAAAGTCCGCGACGAGCCGGCTCACGCTCCCCGGCAAGCTGTCCGATTGTTCCACGAAGAACCGCGATGACTCGGAGCTCTTCATCGTCGAGGGAGACTCGGCCGGTGGGTCGGCGAAGCAAGGCCGGAACCGCACGCTCCAGGCCATCCTGCCCCTCCGCGGCAAGGTCCTCAACACCGAGGACGCGGGGCTCAAGAAGGTGCTCGACAACAAGGAGCTCGCCGACCTCGTGACCGCCCTTGGGTGCGGCATCGGGCCGGACTTCGACCTCTCGAAGCTCCGCTACCAGCGTGTCATCCTGCTCGCAGACGCGGACTCTGATGGGCACCACATCACGACGCTCCTGTTGACCTTCTTCTACAGGCACCTACCCGGCCTCATCTCGGCCGGACGCCTCTTCATCGCCGTGCCGCCGCTGTACCGCGTCGACATCGCCAAGGAGACCTGGTGGGCCGCTGATGAAGCAGACCGTGATCGGATCATCGCCGAGCACGGCAGCGGGCGCTCCGCGCCGTCCATCACTCGCTTCAAGGGGCTTGGCGAGATGATGCCTCGTACGCTCTGGGAGACCACCCTCGACCCCGCCCAACGGCGCCTCCTGCGCGTCGAGATCGCGGATGGCCTCGTCACCGACCGAGTGATGAGCGACCTGATGGGCAAGGACCCCTCCGCCCGCTTCCGCTTCATCATGGAGCGCGCTGAAGAGGCCACCGAGGTCGACCTGTAGCGTCGACCTGGCCGTGCAGCCGCGCTCGACGGCGCCCCGGTGTGGCTCCAGGTAAGATGGGCCCCTTCCGTGATCTTGGTCTACGACCGCCTTCACCTCCCTCGAGAGACTGCCCCCCCTGCCATGTACGGACTCGTGAACCGCGCGGTCGAAGGACTCGTCCGGAGTCAGTTCGGAGACGCCACCTGGACCGTCATCTGCAAGAAGGCGGAGGTTGACCCAGGCGGCTTCGTCGCGATGGACGTGTACGACGACGCCATCACTTACAAGCTCGTGGCGGCCGCCGCGGAGACGCTCGAGATCCCAGCGGAGGCCGTCCTGGAGGCCTTCGGCGAGTACTGGACCGTCTACACCATCGAGGAGGGTTACGGCGACCTGGTGGCGATGATGGGCGACTCACTGAATGAGTTCTTGGACAACCTCGACGCGATGCATGAGCGCATCGGTGACGCCATGCCCGGGCTCGTCCCACCGAGCTTCAAACGCGAGCCCAATGATGATGGGTCCAGCATCCTCCACTACTCCTCCGACCGCGAGGGCCTGGCGCCGATGGTCGTCGGTCTGGTCAAGGGGCTAGCGAAGCGCTTCAACACGACTGTGGAGATCAAACTCCTTGAGTCCGATGCCTCCGGGCACCACGCGTTTCATGTTCAAGAGACGGGCCCGAGCTCGTGAACGACAGGGCCGTCTCCATCTCTGAAGGGAGCTTCGCGGCGGCCTTCCCGTTCGGCTTGATCCTTGACCAAGATCACCGGGTCCGCGTCGCCGGGGAGGCGCTGAGCCGCCGCGAGTATGTGCGCGCCGGCGACCTCGTTGACGCGGCGTTCGAGGTCGTGCGGCCCCGGGGGATCGATCGCCTGACCCAGGTCCACTCGAAGCCGAACTCGACCCTGGTCCTGCGGCACCGCGCGTCTGGGCTGAGGATCAAGGGCAGCATGGTCTCCCTGGAGACCCCAGGCCGCCAGGCCTTCGTGGGCTCGCCCGTCCTCCAGAGCGTCAGCGAGGTCGCCGCTCAGAAGCTGACCCTCAGCGACTTCTCCCCCAGCGACGCGACTCCGGACCTCCTCCTCGCCATGCAGGCGAACAAGACCGCGCTGGAGGACGCCCGCGAGATCAGCAAGGAGTTGAGCACCGCCCTCAACAGCGCCCATGCCGCGGTTCGCGCCAAGGAGCGATTCCTGGCCGTCATGAGCCACGAGATCAGAACGCCCCTCAATGGATTCGGCGCGATGATCGACCTGCTGAGGACAAGCGAGCTCACTTCGGAGCAGGCCGAACAACTCGTGACGATGGACTCCTGCGCGCAATCCCTCCTGGCCTTGGTCAACGACATCCTCGACCTCTCCAAGCTAGAGGCCAGCGGTGTCGAGCTTGACCTCAAGCCGCATTCGTTGCCGTTGACGCTCCACCGCGTGGCGGATCAATTCCGCGCCGAGGCGTCAGGGAAAGGCCTGCTCTTGGAGGTGGTGTGCGAGGAAGACACGGCGGTCCACCGGGTGTTCGATGAGCGACGGGTTGGCCAGGTCATCGCGAACCTGCTGGGCAACTCGGTGAAGTTCACGCCGAGCGGCAGCGTCCGCCTGACGCAGGAGTCGCTCGGCGAGAGGGACATACGCATCACCATCAAGGACACCGGCATCGGCATCTCCGACGCCGCACAGCGGTCACTCTTCGCGCCCTTCACCCAGGGGGACGACTCGGTGACTCGTGAGTTCGGCGGCACCGGGCTGGGCCTCGCCATCTCAAGCGAGCTGGCGAGCGCCATGAACGGTTCCTTGCAGCTGCTCGAGAGCAGCCCCGGCGGCAGCACCTTCGTATTCACGTTCATCGCCGAGCCAACGGGTGCGGGGCTCCCGCTCGAACCTCCTCCGCGCAGCGACGCCGCCGCTCCTGCAGAGCCCGAAGCCTTCCGTGGAGCACACATCCTGATCGTCGAGGATCATCAAACGAACCAGGTCATCGCCCAGCGCCTGGTCGAGAAGCTCGGCGCGAAGGCCACGGTCGTCTCCAACGGTCGCCTCGCGGTGGAAGCCGTGGAGCAGACCAGGTTCGACCTTGTCCTCATGGACCTCATGATGCCGGTGATGGCCGGTACGGACGCCACCCGAAGGATCCGAGCGCTCCCGGTCGAGTGGAGCGGGCTCCCCATCGTCGCGTTCAGCGCTGGCGCCTTCGAGCGAGACCGCGAAGACGCGGTCTCGTCCGGAATGAACGGCTTCCTCGAGAAGCCCATCCGCCTCCACCTCCTTCGAGAGACGCTGCTCGAGCACCTCTCGCGCGGGTGAAGCTCGACCCGCGCGCGAGGCGCGGCGGCCCCGGGATCACCCCTTGGTCGCGTCGGTCATCGAGACCGAGGCCCGGGAGGCCTTGTTCCCCGACGTCCCCGTCTTGTGGCCGGGGTCGACCCAGCTGCGCACCGTGTCAACACCACCAAAGAGGCGCCGCGAGAGCTTGCTGTAGGCCCCGAAGGCCTTCGCCTCGAGTCGGGCGTTGGCGTAACTCCCGTCCTCCAGGCGCCGCTGCGCGCGGCGCTCCCACCAGCCGACCTTGCCCCGGGCGAGCCCGTAGCTGAGGGTCGCGTGATGCTGGTACATCATCCGAGCACGGGCCACGCTCGGCGGGATGTTGCCCGGCCACGTCTCCTCGAGGTGGTACTCCCCGATCGACCCCCACTCAGGAATCGACGAGGGCCCCTCGTACCCGAGCGCGACGGCTTCGTCCCACATGACCGTGCCCGGGATCGGGCGGTAAGGCCAGACATTGGGGCGCGCGAGCGGCGCGGCGTTATGGAGCCGGCGGCACTGATCGATGGTTGCCATCATCGACTCCTCGCTCTCGCCGGGGTAGCCAATGATGTACGTGATCGACCCCTGGACACCCCGACGGTCCATCTCGACCGCGGCGGCGATGTTGTCGTCACCTTTGATCGGCTTGCCGATCCGCTGCATCATCTCATCGAGGCCTGCCTCCGCCCCGATCTCCGCCACATACATGCCCGACTCGGCCATCATGTCGAGCGTGTCGGGCTTGTAGTTGAGGATCGAGTGGGTCTCGATGAATGAGTTCCAGCCGATCCGCAAGTCGCGCTTCAGGAGCCCCTCGGCGAAGGCCCGCGTGCGCTTCTGCATGACCCCAAAGTTGGCGTCATGGAACCGGATTGAGTCAAAGCCCCATCGATCCTGCAGCTCCTCGATGTCGTCGAGCATCCGGTCAGCCGGCATACACTTCCAGCGGCGCATGCTGATCTCGGGGCTGCAGCAAAAGCCGCAGGGCTCCGGACAACCGAAGCTGGAGAAGTACGTGATCCCGAAGTACGGCTTGCCGTGTCCGATCCAGGGGGGCGTCGGCAGTCGGAGCACGTCGCGCGCGGAGTTGGCGCGCATCTGATGCTCACGGTAGGGCTCTGGGTCGATCAGGTGCCACGGCACGTTGGGCACCTGGTCCCAGCCTGCAACCGAGCGACGCGGTGTGCGGATGACCTCGCCGTCCTTCATGAAGGCGATCCCCTCGATCGACTCCAGCGACTCGCCGCTGTCGATCGCGTTGACCACGTCCCTGAAGACGAGCTCACCCTGCCCGATCACGACGCACTCATAGAGCCCCGTCTCGAGCATGAGGTCCGGCTTCACGCTCGCGAACCAGCCGCCGATCACTGCCGGCATCTCGGGCAGGCGCTGCTTGAGCGCCTTCATGGCGAGCCACCCATCCGTGACCATGTAGCCGAGGATGGCGGTCGTCCCCACCAGCAGCGCGCCCTCGGCCTCCTGAATGAAGCGCTCGTGCCCCTCGGTGCCGCTGTAGAGGCTCCCGTCGATGATCTTGACGTCGAAGCCGTCCTGCAGCGGGAACGCAGCGATCGTCATGAGCTCGAGCGGGAGCATGTCCTTGCTCGACTGAACTCCGAGGCTGTCGTCCACCTGCTTGGGCTGGTAGAGAACGATCTTCTTCTTCTGGCGCTGGATCATGATTCCGGGGAGGAGGGCGAAGCCCGCAGCAGCAAGCGACTCGACACAGTCTAATCGGCTGTTCGCCGTGTGATCCTCGACGCCACACGGAGAGCTTCCGTGAGATTCTCGGGGTCTGCGACAGGCTGCCCATCCGCGCGGCGCTTCCCGACGATGTCAAAGGCGGTCCCGTGCATCGGACTGAAACGCCGATAGGGCAAACCCGGCACGAACGTCACCCCGGAGGAGCCCCCCGCAAGCTTCAGAGGGATGAAGGCCTGGTCGTGGTAGAGCGCGAGCACCGCGTCGAAGTCTCCCCTGAGGCCCCGAATAAAGACCGAATCTGGCGCCAGAGGCCCCTGGACGCGCATCCCCGCGGCGCGGGCTCGCTCCACCGCAGGCTCCAAGATCTCGACCTCCTCCCGCCCGAAGAGCCCTCCCTCACCCGCGTGAGGGTTCAATCCCGCCAGAGCCACGAGCGGGTCTGTCAGGCCGATGGAGAAAAGCGCCTCGCGGAGGAACAAGAGACGGTCGAGCACGTGCTCCACGGTGATTCGATTCAATGCCTCGCGAAGAGACACATGCCGCGTCGCGAGCAGGACCCGGAGCTTGCCGGTGAGGCCCATCATCTCGTATCGCTCGACCCCAGACCACCGGCTCAGGAGCTCTGTCTGCCCCTCGACCAGCTCCCCCGCCGCGTGCATCGCCGCCTTGTTCACTGGCCCAGTGACGAGCGCGTCCACTTCGCCCGCGGAGGCGAGGTCGTGCCCCTTCCGCAGCGCGCTCAACGCCGCCTCACCGCAGCTCCGCTGCACCTCGCCGACGCGCCACTCCGGAGGGCCGCCGGTCTCGATCCACCCAGCGCCCGCTGCCCCGAGGGCGGAGGGCTCCTCCACCAGTGGAATCCAGTCCGGACGTACGGCTCTGTGTCCGAGCACAACGACTCGCGCCTCATCCCGCATCGCCCTGACAGCGAGGGGCGTGATTTCCGGTCCGATCCCCGAGGGATCCCCGACGGTCAACGCGAGGAGAGGCTTCACGCTTGGCATCTTAGGACTCGGCCCGGCGCAATGAAGCCCGCAGCGAGGGTCCGTCTCAAGAACCGCCCTGAAGCGGGGCCTCTCCGCCTCCGGACACCTCGTCGCCGCGCCCCTCGTTCAGCTCCCAGAGGAACGTGATCAACTGCGCCACGGCGTCGTAGACCTCCTCGGGGATCTCATCCCCCAACTCGACGAAGGAGAGGAGCTCGAGCAGATCATGGTCCTCATGAATCGGCACCCCCGCCTCAATGGCCGTCTCGATGATCCGACCGGCGATCTCGCCACGCCCGCGGGCCACCACGGAGGGCGCTCCCTGACCACCCGGCGGGGTACGCCGGAGGGCGAGGGCCTCCCGCGGTTTCTTCCTGGGGTGCTTCATCCTTCCAGGTCCATCACGTGGTCCTCTGGCTTCAACCCCACCCTTCGCGCGTCTACGCGGGCCTCCGCTTCCGTTCCGTCAGCCACCGCCAGGAGCACACGCCGCCCCTCCAGGCCGAGGAGCGCCTCGAGCTCCTGCGCCCGAGCCCGAATCTCCTTGGCGATCTCGGGGCGGGCCACCACCAGGCGCAGGGCGACCTGATCATCTCGAACAGCCAGGTCGGCGCGGACAGGGCCCAGCCCGCTGAACTCCACACCAACCGTCACGTGGCATGAGTCTCCATGGCGGGACCCAGCGCCACCGCGCCCCGAGGGCTCGTCACCGATGAGCTGGATCGTCGCGTAGTGGTCGGGCCCCTCGGGGACCGCGAAGCCGAAGGCGACGGGTTCACCGAACTCTCTGCGAGCGACGTTCCAGGCGTGCTCAAACTCACGCGCCGCGAGGTGGCGCCCGATGACTTCCCGGAGCCCGTGCACCGCGGCACCTGACTCCGCGATCACCGCCGCCGCGACCTCCTGTGCGGAACGAGGCGAGCCGTTGAGCAACGAGTCCAAGTAGGCCGCCGCCTGCTGAGCGCCGCCGGCCGACGCCGCCTGCTGGTGCAGCAGCACCCGCGCGAGCCCGCCGGCAACCGCAGCTCGGTCCACACCGCCTGACATCGCGCCACGAAGACCGGACGCCGCGCCAGGTGCGCGGGCCGCTTCGAGGTGCAAGGCGAGCGCCTCGAGGAGCCGCGCGCTGACGCTACGCAACACATCTGCCGCATCGTGCGCTCGAAGCTGCACCCCGGAGGAACGCCCGGTGATCTCTGGTAAGAGCGCGTCGAGCCCAGCCATCAGCTTGCGTGAGTCAGGGCCCCCGGGACCGATCCCCCCCGCCAAGGTGAGCGCATCGAGCAGCGCCCGTCTCGCGGCCTCAAGCGAGTCAAGACCCGCAATCGTCGCGCTCGCGAGCAGTGCGAGCTGCCGCGCCACGTGTGACCTTCGGTTCAAGGCGGCCAGCTCGGGCCCGCCATCACGACCTGGATGGAAAGCCATGGCGTCGAGCCGGGACAACAGGCGCTCAGCCCGGAGGTCTCCCGCCGAGGCCTCGCGAGCCAGGGCGCTTCTGAGCTCCTGAAGCCGGGCCCCGACCTCTCCATCCGCCTCTGGATCAAGCGCGCTCAGCGCCCGAGAGGCGCGCTCGAGGGCGGCATCTGCCCGCGATTCGGAGCCGCGCTCTCCACCCGGCGGAGTCCCCCCGTCCGGCCTCCGAGCGTCGCCGGCAGGCGGTTCGGGGGTCCCTGGGCGCCGATCCATGGGCCTTGTGGCCAGCACATCGGCCACGCGTCGAATTCTGGAAACACGGTCCACACCGGGGTTCTCGGACGAGCGCGCCGTCACTGGAGCCCATTTGTCTCGGATCTGGAGTTCCCTCGCTCCGGCCCCCCAGAGAGGCCCCTGCGAGGCCCCAGGCCGGCTCAGGGGCGAGTCAGGACACGCTCCACCGCCGTGGCCCAGGCGCGGCACTCAGCGGCACGGCGCGCCGCTGAGAGGCTCGGCTTGAAGACCGTCCGCCCGCTGGACATGGCCCGCGCCGTCGCGAGGTCCCCGAATTCCCCCGCGCCGATCGCTGCGATGGCCGCCGCGCCTCTCGCGGTGGTCTGCAGTTCTACGGAGCGCTCGACCGTGGCATGCGCGAGGTCCGCCTGGCGCTGCATGAGGTAGTCATTCGCAGCGGCGCCGCCGTCGACGAGGAGGCGCTCCACCGGGAGGCCTGCGTCGGTCCGGAGTGCGCGGATCAGATCCGCGCACTGAAACGCGATGGCGTCGAGCCCGGCGCGCACGATGTGCGCGCTGCTCGTCCCCCGTGTCATCCCGAGGATCGCGGCACGCGCGTCAGGGTCCCAATAGGGGGCGCCAAGGCCCGCGAAGGCCGGCACCAGGACCACTCCACCCGTGTCCTCTACCGACTGCGCGACAGTGGACGAGTCGGCCGCGTTCTTGAGGACGCCTAACCCATCCCGGAGCCACTGGACGATCGACCCCCCTGCGAAGGCGCTGCCCTCCAGCGCATAGCACGGCTGACCCGCGGCATCGGCCCCCAGCGTGGTGAGGAGCCCCGCGCTGGAGTCCGCGCGACGCTGCCCCGTGTTGAGGAGCAGGAAGCACCCCGTCCCGTACGTGATCTTCGACGACCCCGCCTCCCAGCAACCTTGACCGAAGAGTGCCGCTTGCTGGTCCCCAAGTACCCCACGGATCGGGACCTGCGCGCCGTTGATCCGAGCCTCTCCGAAGTCGCCTGCGCTGCTGATCACCTCCGGGAGCATGGAGCGCTCGACCCCG
Source organism: Planctomycetota bacterium (assembly GCA_029248265.1). Taxonomy (GTDB): domain Bacteria; phylum Planctomycetota; class UBA1135; order UBA1135; genus Saltatorellus. Next base: position 1,302 of record JAQWJQ010000172.1, on the reverse strand, counting down.
AAGGTCTCCAGCAGTTCGTCGCTGTACACGCGGCGCTCGATGTCGAAGAGCATGGTCCTCGACGCATTGGTCGGGTCCGTTGCGACACGCTCGTTACCTGTCAGGTGGGCGATGATGAGCGCATCCACCGTGACGAAGCGCAGCGCCCCGCGCTCCGCCGTCGCCCGTACCGCGTCGTCGTGGTCGAGCATCCACGCCATCTTGGACGCAGAGAAGTAAGGGTCGAGGACCAGGCCGGTCTGCCGGCGCACCAGCTCTCCCTTGCCCGCCTCGGCGAGTTCCCTGCAGCGAGCTGCGGTCCGCCGGTCCTGCCAGACGATCCCACGCGAGACGGACTTCCCCGTGTCTGCGTCCAGGGGGAAGACCGTCTCTCGCTGGTTCGCGATACCGATGGCCAACGGCGTCCCCGCCGCCGCCGTCACCTCCCCCACGACGCGATCTACGGCGGAGAGGATCTCTCTGGCGTCATGCTCCACGCCACCCGGAAATGGGAAGTGCTGAGGGAACTCCTCATACGCCTCGGCCACGGGGTGGAGCTCGCCATCGAACGCGAGCGCGTGGACACCGGTGGTGCCGGCATCGATAGCGAGGATGGTCGGAGGGCTGGACGTCATACCCACAACGTACTTCGCAGGCCGAGACGAAAGAAGCGGAGCCGCCTCAGCGGTTCCGCCTCCGTGGAGGCCAAAGCCCCTCAGCGTGCCTCTCGGGAGCCACTTGCTCCCCAAGGCTGGACACTTCTCAGAGCGTCTGTCGGACGAGGAGCGTGTTGCCCTGGGCGCCGAGGAGAAGCTCCGTGGACGTCCTGCGCCCGCAACGGTGGTACGCGTGGATGTCCATCCGCTCGTCGACCAGTCCGTCGGACAGCAGGCGCTCGACCTCCAGGTCGAAGCTGTAGCCGCTCTCACGGCTTATCGGAGAGCCGATGCCGCCGTCGGTCTCGACCGCATACAAGGTCCCGCCGCCTTCGAAGCCGCCAAAGATCCCGAGCTCGAGCTCAACGAGGCATGCCAGGTCGAGTTCCAGGGAGACATTTCCGTAGAAGCGAACCCAGGCCTCGCCCTCTCCGAGGCTGATCACCTCGACACCGCCCTCACCGTCCGCTTCACGTACCGCTGCGCGGATCCGCTCCGTGGAGCCGCGGAGTGTGATCGTCTGGTCGAGGCTTACACCGTCGCCGCCGGTCATCGGCAGAGTGCCCACAGTGGGGTCTCCGCCTGCGCTATCACCACCGAGGTCTGCATCCGCAAGGACCAGCGCGGCCGAGGTGATCAGCCTCGGAGAGGGCGAGGCCTGGGTTCG
>JAQWJQ010000158.1 GCA_029248265.1 Planctomycetota bacterium | reverse complement strand
ACCTGACGCTGCGCACCATGGACCTTGAGGCGGTCAACCTGACGCAAAACGCGTTCGGCTACTTCATCGCCTCCCTCACCCAGGGCTTCATCCCGAACGCTGGCGGAAGCCAGGGCAACCTCTGCCTCGCGGGCGACATCGGCCGCGGCGTGGGTGGCAGCATCCTGTTCTCCGGCCCGACGGGCGCGTTCGCCACGCCCGTGGACCTGGATCAGATCCCGAGCCCGACGGGGATGACCTCGGCCATGAGCGGCGACCGCTGGCACTTCCAGGCCTGGCACCGTGACTCGGTGCTCGGCTTCGCCACGTCGAACTTCTCCGACGGCGTCTGGGTTCAGTTCCCCTGATTCAGGCCCTGGCATGAAGCGCGGCCCGCGCGGGAGGTTCTCCCGCGCGGGCCGCGCTCGTGTATACAGAGCTCGTCGCGTCCAGCCTCGCGCCCCCCTGCACTGACGGCGCCCAACAGGGACCGCCCCCTCTCCGCCCTCGCCCTCGCCGCCCAGAAGCCCGGGAGGGGCTGAGGGGCGTCCGGGCCCGGTATGCCGCGACCTCCAGCGCACCGGAAGGCGCGAGGCGATGGAAGGCCCGGGGCGCCACGCGCCCCGGCTTGCGCGGTCATCGGCGCTGCCCCCCCCCAGTTGGGCGGGGAACAGCGCCCCGCGGGCTCAAGCGCCGCTCTGAGTCAAGACCGCCTCTGCCAGGCGTCGCTTGAGGCCCGCGAGGCGGGCGACCGTCGCGGGCTCTGTCGAGGGGGCCACGGCGGGACCGCCGTAGGCCACGAAGCGCTGGGCCACCCCGTCGAGGGGCTCTTGCCGCACGGCCGCGGCGACCTGGAGCGCTGCCCCGACCGCTGCGGTCTCGGTCTCCATGAGCACCCGTACGGGCACGCCGAAGGTGGTGGCGAGGATCTCTTGCCAGAGGGCGTTCCGGGCCGCGCCCCCCACCAACCGGACCTCGTCGGGCTCGATGCCCATGCCTCGCATGCGCTCCACACCCGAGGCCAGGTTCAGGGCGACCCCCTCTAGGGCCGCGCGGTAGAGCACCCCGGGCGAGAGGGATCCAGGACGGAGGCCCGTGAGCGAGGCGGTGGCGTCGGGGAGGTTCGGGACTCGCTCGCCCATGAAGAAGGGCACCAGCAACTCATCCCCCATGGACGCCATGCGCGCGAGTTCGGTGAGCTCCTCATGCCCCTTCCCCGTCAGGGCGCGCAGGTCCTCGAGTGGCTCGGTGCAATTCATCACGCACAGCAGCGGGAGGTGCCCGGCCTCACCGCCGACGCCAGCGCTCGAGGCGCGGAAGCTCGCGATGTCACCGCCGGGGTCCACGGCTGGCTCGGCCGAGAAGGCGAAGACAGTCGCCGAGGTCCCGAGACTGCAGACGGAGACGCCGGGACGCGTGGCCCCCGCCCCGACGGCGCTCATCATGTTGTCGCCGCCCCCTGCCGAGACCGGCGTGCCAGCCTCGAGCCCGAGGGCCGCCGCCGCCGCCGCGGAGAGCGCCCCCGCCGGGGCCGCGCAGGGGCGGAGCGGCGGGAGGAGGTCGACGAGCCCGGGGGCGGTGCGATCCACCGCCTCGGCGTCGTACGCCCCGCGCGCGGGGTCGAGGTAGCCCGTCCCGGACGCGTCCCCCACCTCGGTGAAGAACTCGCCCGTCAGGAAGAGGTTGAGGAAGTCGTGGGGCAGCAGGACTCGCCGTACTCGGGCCCAGAGTTCGGGCTCCCGCTCGGCGGACCAGCGTAGCTTCGGCGCCGTGAAGCCGGCGGGGATCGAACGGCCGAGCTCGGACGAGAGGGCCGCCGCCTCTTCGGCCGCGGAGGTGTCGCACCAGAGCTTGGCAGGCCGGAGGACCTGATCTCCGTCCCCCAGCAGGACGGCCCCGTGCTGCTGTCCAGAGACCCCGATCCCGCGGACTCGCTGGCCGCGCCCCTGGGACACCTCACCGATCGCGGCGGTGGCCGCCTCGGTCCAGGTGCTCGGGTGCTGCTCCGCGTGCCCGGCGGGGAGCCCCTCCATGAGGTCGTAGGCCCGAGCGGCCCGGGCCACGACGTCGCCGGACTCCACGTCCACGAGCACCGCCTTGGTGCTCTGTGTCCCGACGTCGACCCCGAGGAACAGGTCCCCGTCAGCGCTCATCCGCGGGCCCCCATCATGTGCTCCACCATGATCTGGTCCAGCCGCTCGTACCTGAGGCCCTTCGCGCCGAGGGCTTCGGCGTCGATCTCGAGCGCCCGGAGCGCGTCGCCGCGGGCGGAGCTGTATCCAGCGCCGACGTCCACGAGGTTCGCCGCCACGGTCCCCTCGAGGATCGCCTGGACGTCGGGGTCGGCGTCGAAGGCGGCCGCGCGGGCCGCGAGGAGCTTGTAGGTGCGCATGCAACCGCTGGCGAACTCCCAGACCCCGTCGTGGTCCTCGGTGCGATAGGCGTGGGCGTCGAAGTGACGGGGCCCCTCGTAGCGGGCGCCGCCGCCGGTGCCCTCCAGGAGCCGCACCAGCAAGAAGGCCTGCTTCAGGTCCTCGGAGCCGAAGCGGAGGTCCTGGTCGTAGCGACCGATCCGCTGCCCGTTGAGGTCGATGTGGAAGAGCTTGCCGCACTCCATCGCCTGCCCGACGCCGTGGACGAAGGACAGCCCCGCCATGGTCTCGTGCGCCACCTCCGGGTTGACCCCGACCATCTCGCTGTGGTCGAGGGTCGAGATGAAGTGGAGCATGTGCCCCGTGGTCGAGAGGTAGATGTCGCCGCGCGGTTCGTTCGGCTTGGCCTCGAGGGCGAAGCGCAGGTCGTACCCCTGGTCCTTCACGTACCCGCAGAGGAAGTCGATGGCGTCCCGAAAGTTCGACAGCGCGGTCCGCGGGTCGCGGCATGCGTCGGCCTCGGCGCCCTCTCGCCCGCCCCAGAACACGTACGTGCTGGCCCCGAGCTCGACGCCGAGGTCGATGGCGTCCATGGTCTTGCGGATCGCGAAGGCCCGCACCGCCGGGTCGTTCGAGGTGAAGGCGCCGTCCTTGAAGATCGGCTGGGAGAACAGGTTCGTGGTGGCCATGGGGCAGACCACCCCCGAGTCCGCCATGGCCCGCTTGAAGTCCCCCACGATCCGGTCACGCTCCGCGGCCGAGCTGCCGAACGGGACGAGGTCCTCGTCATGGAGGTTCACGCCCCAGGCGCCGATCTCCCCCAGCTTGGCGACGATGTCGCAGGGGTCGAGGACCGGGCGGACGGCGTGACCAAAGGGGTCGCGGCCGGGGTTGCCCACGGTCCAGAGGCCAAAGGAGAAGCGATCGTCGGGAGTCGGGTCGAAGGAGCTCATGGTGGATCACGACTCTACGGGACGAAGCCGTGCCCCGGAACGGTGCCCAAGGAGTCCCCGGCTGCGGATCCTCTCCGGATAGCAGAGCACCCCGGCGGAGCGAACCGCCGGGGTGCCTGCGTGACGAGGCGCGACGGGCGCCCGGAGGGGGGCGCGGTCGCGCGGGTGATCAGAGGATGTAGGTCTTGTCCTTCTTGATGCTCTTCATCTTCACCTTGTGCTTGGCGAGGGCGGCCTTGAGCTTGGCCTCGTCGAGCTTCTCGTCTTTCTTCATCTGGATGATGATCTCCGGACCGGCGTAGACGTCGGCGACGTTGTCCCCGAGGGACTTCATGAGGGTCTCACGGACCCTACCTGCGGTGTCGCTTCATGTCAGACCGGGCGTCTTGGCGACGTAGGCCGCCTTCGCCCGCTCGGACTCGCGGCTGGTGAGGGAGACCCACTTGAGACGCTGCTTCTCGATGGCGGCCTTGAGGGCCTTTTCATCCACCTTGACCCCCTTCTTCAGGGTGAAGCTGGCGCGGGTCCCGCTCCAGAAGATGCGTTCGATGTCGTCGTCCTCGTCGAGGACAGTGAGGAAGGCCGCACGGGCCTTCTTGCCTGCGCTTCAGCCCTTGCCGGAGGCGTGGAGGGTCCAGACGGTGATCTTGTCCTCCTTGGCCTCCTTCTTCTTCGTGTCGCCTTGGACGGCGGGGCCGTCGTCGCCCTTCTGGGCGACGGGCGCTGAGGTGGGGCCCTCTTGGTGGGCGATGACGAGGGCGCTCGAAGCGACCCCGGCAACGGCCACGAGGAGGGTTCCCTGAACCAGTTTTGTGATCATGAGATAGACGGTGGCTGAGGGCCGCCCAGGAAGCGGGGGCCCGGACCTGTTACCCACCATCATTCGCCCGGGCGTAAGGCCGTGGACGAGAGGGTTCTGTGAAAACCTCCGCGAGGAGCCTGCGAGCGGGGAAGAAGGCGCCAGGCCCGCGTCAGGGCGCCACAGGTGCGGAATAGGGTTTACCCTAATTCACCCCCGAGCCCACCTCTCTCGAAGAGGTACACGGACAGGCCTGCTCCACACCCCAAGGATCCCATGACGCAACGTGACCAATCCCTCCTCCTCTGGTTCTCGGAGGTCGGCCGTAGCGACGCTGAGCTCGTCGGTGGCAAGGGCGCGTCCTTGGGCGAGCTCTACCGCGAGCTGGTCCCCAGAGGAGTGCGGGTCCCCAACGGGTTCACCACCACCGCCTGCGCCTACCGCCGATTCCTGGAGGCCCCGGTCAAGCCCGACGCCTGGCTCGAAGCCGAGGAGCCCGAGGGGATGGCCAAGGTGCGCGCCGCAGCGGTTCGAGGCGCCAGCCTCGATGACGCACTCCGCGCCTGCTTTGAAGGCGCAGACGCCTCCGACCAGCTCGACATGTACGGCCGCACGGCCCTCGCCAGGACCCTCGTCGTCGCGACCCCGGTCCCCGCTGACGTCACCGAGGCACTCGAGCTGGGATACCGCCAGCTCTGCGAGGAATACGGCGCGGAGGTGGACGTGGCCGTCCGGTCGTCGGCGACCGTGGAGGACTCTGCGGACGCCAGCTTCGCTGGCCAGTGCGAGAGCTACCTCAACGTCAACGGATTCGACGAGGTCTTGCTGCGCTGGAAGGAGTGCTGCGCGAGCCTCTTCACCGAGCGCGCGGTCTCCTACCAGCTCGCCAAGGGCATGGACCCGCTCGCGGCGTCGCTCGCCGTCGTCGTGATGAAGATGGTCCGCAGCGACCTCGCGACCTCCGGCGTGATGTTCACGCTCGACCCGGACTCAGGTCACCCCGGCGTCATCCACGTCAGCTCCAGCTATGGGCTCGGAGAGCTGGTGGTCCAGGGTTCCGTCTCGCCCGACCAGTTCACGATCTGGAAGGAGGGCTTGCGCCGCGGCTATTCCGCCATCGTCCATCGGCACCTCGGTGCCAAGGACCAGGCGATGGTCTACTCCACCCAAGGCGGCACGCGAACCGAGAGCAACGATACGTCCAGCGCCCGGCGCCGGCAGTGGTCCCTCTCCAGGGAGGAGATCAGCGAGCTCGGCCGCATGGCCCTCGCGATCGAAGAGCACTACGGGCAGCCCATGGACATCGAGTGGGCGAAGGACGGCCGTAGTCAGGACCTCTTCATCGTTCAGGCGCGCCCGGAGACGGTTCACTCCAAGGCCCGCCCCACCGAGATCATTCGCTACGCGATGCCCTCAGGGCTCGCCGCCCAGCTCGCCGTCGACGGGAAGGTTCTCGCCGAGGGTCAGGCGGTCGGCACTCGGATCGGAGCGGGCCGGGTCCGCCGGTACCGCAACTACGAGGAGGTCATCCTCCGCAAGCGAGCCCTCCGCGAGAGGATCGCGGCGGGCGAGCGGCTCGAGGACATTCCCGTTGAGGAGCGGGTGTTCGACTCCGGCGACGTCCTCGTCACCGAGATGACCACCCCCGACTGGGAGCCCCTCATGAAGGACGCATCCCTGATTATCACCGAGAAGGGGGGGCGGACCTCCCACGCCGCGATCATCGCCCGCGAGTTCGGCATCCCCGCGATCGTCGGGTGCGAGGACGCGACCAAGCGCCTGGCTCCCCTCCAGGAGGTCACGGGGACCTGCGCCGAGGGCGACATCGCCCTGGTCTTTGACGGTATCCACCCCTTCGAGGTCGAGCGCACGGAGGTCGACACCTCGATCGAACTCGAGACCAAGATCAAGCTCAACGTCGGGTTCCCCTCCAAGGCGCTCACCGACAGCCAGCTCCCCGTCGACGGCGTCGGGCTCGCGCGCTTGGAGTTCATCCTGACCAGCGAGGTCGGCGTCCACCCGCTCGCACTTCTCTATCGCCAGGAGCTCCAGGACTTCCTGGAGACCGGGAAGGTCGCTCCGGTTCTGGCGCGCTTCCAGGAGCGCCTCGAGGGGGAGGGCGAGGAGGAGCTGCGGGGCATCCTCGGCGCCATCGACCGCCGCACGGCGGCCTACGCCGACAAGCGGCAGTTCTTCGTGGACCGCGTCATGGAGGGGGTCGGCCTCATCTGCGCGGCGTTCCACCCCCGCCCCGTTCTCGTACGGCTCTCGGACCTCAAGTCCAATGAGTATCGCGAGCTGCTCGGCGGGCGCCTCTTCGAGCCGGTCGAGGAGAACCCGATGATCGCGTGGCGCGGGGCGAGCCGCTATGTCGATCCAGACTTCACCCCGGCGTTCGAGATGGAGTGCGACGCACTGCGCCTCGTCAAGCGCCGGCTGGGTCTCGAGAACCTCGAGCTCATGGTCCCCTTCTGCCGCTCACCAGAGGAGGGCGCTGAGGTCAGCGAGCTGCTCGCCGACCGCGGGCTCGGCCCCGAGGCTGACGTGCGCCTCTTCCTGATGATCGAGCTCCCGAGCAACGTCATCGAGGCCGACCGCTTCATCGACGCCATGGCGCTCACAGGCGGCTCTATCGGCTCCAACGACCTCGTGCAGACCGTCTACGCGGTCAGCCGGGACGACCTTGAGGGGTACCGCCACGCCGTGGACGCCCGGTCTCCCGCCGTCCAGAGCATGATCGCCGACGCCATCTCGGCGTACCGCCGGCGGGGCCTCGAGATCGGGATCTGCGGGCAGGCGCCCAGTGATCACCCGGACGAGATCCCCGAGTTCTTGGTGCGCTGCGGGATCAGCTCGATCTCAGTGACGCCGGACACGGCTCTTGACGTGCGCCTCGCGGTCGCTCGAGCCGAGGCCGAAGCGCGTGGCGAGCGGCCGGCGACGGAGTTCCCCGGGAACGAGGTGGCCTGAGGCCTGCAGTGGCTCGGACTACTCGGGCCGCGGGCGCTCACCGAGCATCACCGACACCGTGCGGTTCAGCTGACCCCGACGGACTTCGAGCCGCACCTCTGTCCCGGGCGCGAAGCTCGCGACAGCCGCCATCAGGCTCTGCACCGTGGTGACGGCACGATCGTTGACGCCGACCACGAGGTCTCCGGACTCCAGCCCTGCGGTCTCCGCAGGGCCGCCCCGGACGACGCTTCGCACGGCCACCCGGCTGGCGCCCGAGTAGTCCATCCGGCCGAGCTCAGAATCACGAACCTCCCGCAGGTTGACCCCGACATAACCGCGGCGCACCTCGCCGTGACGGGCGAGTTGGTCGGTGACCTCCGCCACCATCCGGGCGGGGATCGCGAAGCCGATCCCCTGACCGCCCATCCGGATGTCAGCGACGGCGGTGTTCACCCCGACGATCCGGCCTTGGAGGTCGACCAAGGGCCCCCCGCTGTTCCCCGGGTTGATGGCCGCGTCGGTCTGAATGAAGTCCTCGTAGGTCGTGATGTTCGCGGTACGCCCACGCCCGCTCACGATCCCAGCGCTCACGCTGTGGCCAAGGCCGAGGGGGTTGCCCACCGCGATGACCCACTCCCCCACTCGCGCCGGCTCGTCCTCACGCAACGGCGCCGCCACGAGGCCGTCCGCCTCCACACGGAGGAGCGCGAGGTCGCTCTCTGTGTCCCTGCCAACGAGCGCCGCCTGCAGGCCTCGCCCATCGAGGAGTTGAACCCGGATCGAGTCTGCGCCCTCGACCACGTGCGCGTTCGTCACGATGAGCCCGGCCTCATCAAGGACGAACCCCGACCCTTCGCCGATCGGGCGGATCCCGCCGTCCATCTTGCGGGCCGACTCGATGCGTACCACCGAAGGCGCGATCCGCTCGCTGACCTCCTCGAAGGCGCGGGAGACGCCCTGGGCGACGTCGACCTCGCGCTCGAGGAGCCCCGTACCCGCGAGCGCTAAACCGAGCACCGCGCCGGTGACCCCGAGCGAGGCCCGAAGGGACCCGGACTTCGACGAGGAGCACGAGCGCGCACCCGGCGCGAGTGCGGTCCATTGGTTTCGGATGAGGCTCATGGGTCTTCGAGTCTAGGGGTTGTGGGCGAGAATCGCCCGGCCCTAGCTCTTGAGCCCACGCTAGCGCGCATTCAACCCGCGGCCGCCCCTCGCCGCCCCACGCTCACGCCCCGGTGACCTTGATCTTGAACATGTAAGGCCAACGCTTGCCCGTGACATAAATGGCGCCGCTCTCGGGGTCATGGGCGATCCCGTTCAGGACATCCTCGAGCGGCGAACCCACCCGGGTCGACCCGAGGAGCCCGCGGAGGTCGACCCAGGCTCTGACCTGGCCCGTCTCCGGATCGATGCGTGCGATCCGGTCCCGCTTCCAGACGTTGGCCCAGATCTCTCCGTCGATCCACTCCAGTTCGTTCAGGTTCCGTATGGCACGCCCGAGGTCGGTCACCTTGATCCGGCGCTGCTCGGTCATGCCCTTCGGGTCGAGAAAGCGGAGCGTCGCGGTGCCGTCGCTCATGACAAGCTGGCCCTCCGAGCTGGTGGTGAGCCCCCACCCCTCGCCGGGATAGGAGTAGCCGTAGCTCATCGGCCGGAGCGTGGCCCGGTCAAAGAGCAGCGCGCGGCCGCTCTTCCAGGTCAGCTGGTAGAGGAGCCCGCCCACGGACGCGAGGCCCTCGCCAAAGAGGCTGGCATCGATCGGCCGGCGCTTGAGGACCTTCCCCGTCTCGATCTCCACGTGCCGGACCGAGGACTCTCCGAGCCGCCCCGTGCTCTCGTACATCTCCCCATCGACGATGAGCAGCCCCTGGGTGTACGCCCGCGGGTCGTGGGGAAAGCGCTCCAGGACTTCGTAGCCCAGCACAGGGGTCTGAACGGTCGCGGGGGAAACCCCCGAGGTTCCTTGGCCCCCATTCCCCTGGGAAGTCACGGGCTCGGAGCCCCCACCGGCGCATGCCGAAATGAAGACAGAGAGCGTGCAGACGAGCGCTTTTTGGGTGCAGGACATGGCCATGGCAGATGCAGCGTAACCGCAACACTGGCGAGTTCTCGACCCTGGGTGCCTCAAGTGACAAGTCCTTCCGACGCATCGCGAGGACGCATCGCCTCCTGCTAGACTCTGGGCTCTTGAGCCCGGCATGCCCGGGCTGACCGCCAAGCACCGGCCGCCCGCTGCGCCCCCCCATCCCCACCCCTCGATTATGACACACCTGATCCGAAGCGGCCCCTCCAGGCTGCGTCGAGCCACGGTCCTCCTCCTTGGACTCACGACGCTCACCGCTGGTTGCGTGGATGATGACGACCCCGTCTCGAACGTCCGCGCTGGGACGATCGCGACCTTCGACCCTTCGTCTGGCGCGATCCCCATCCCGAACGACCTGCTCTTCAGCGGCACGCTCGATGGCACGCTCAACATTCCGATCGCTGACCCGGCAGCGCTCTCGGACCCGGCCATCAGCCTGAACACGGTGGACGGCGCGTCGACCCTGGCGCCGATTCTGATGAACTTCTCGCGGGCGATCGACCCGACGTCGCTCGTTGAGGGTGCAAGCGTCCGCCTGTTCGAGGTCTCGACCTTTGTCGACCCGGTCACGGCACCGATTGGGGGCCCGGTCACGGGGATCACCGCAGAGCTCACGGGCGCCGACTTCGCCGTGTCGGTCCTCGCCGAGTTCGGGAACCAGGCGATCCAGATCCAACCGCTGGCGCCGCTGACACCGAGCCGCGTCAACCCGCTGACGGGCGCCCTCGAGAACAGCGTCTACATGGTCGTCCTCACGAACGAGATTCTGGACACCGACGGGATCGCTGTTGAGCGGGACGCGACGTACTTCCTTGCCGCTCAGACGGATCCCTTCACCGACCCCAACACCGACCCGAACCTCTTGTTGCTCCAGGGGGCAATCAACGCCCAGTTGGCCGCCTACGCGGCGTCAACCGGCGACTCGCCGGACGATGTCGTCTCGTCCTTCACGTTCACCACCCAATCCATCGGCTCGGGCCTCGGCTCCGTGATCGCCATCGCGAACGGGAACGAGGCTGCGGTCATCGCGGCGACCTGCGCGGCGCTTGGCACCTGCGGCGGGAACACAAGCGTCGACCCGAACTCGACCCCCACGCTGAACGTGGCCCCCCTCGCGCCGACCATCGGTTCCGTCGCGGACCTCACCGGTGCGAACACGACCTCCGGTAACGCCGACATCTACGCCGGCAGCTTCCAGGCCCCCTACTACCTCACGGCAGCGGCCAACGGGGCCTTCAATACGCCGACCGTCGACCCCGCGCCGGTCTTCGCGACCTGGCAGACGCGCTACGCCGCGCCGGGTGAGGCCGCGGCGATCCCCGACCCTGCAGATCGAGACAACAACGTCTCCCGCTTCAACCCGCTCCCGCTGGCCACGGGAGTGGAGATCATGCCGGTGCTGCTGTCCGTGCCCGATCCTGCCCTCGTGGGGCCGCCGCCCCTCGCCGGATGGCCGGTGGTGATTTTCGCCCACGGCGTGTATCAGAGCCGCATCAACATGCTCGGCATCGCCGACGCGTTCGCCGATAACGGCTTCGCGGTCATCTGCATCGACCTTCCCTTGCACGGTGTCAACCCGGCCGCGTTCGGGCCCAGCAACCTCAACGGCGGCGACCTCCTGAACGGCGCGAACATCTTCGTTGGCTTCAATGACGCCAGCGGGGGCCCACGAGAGCGAACCTTCGGCATGGACCAGTACGACAACTCGTCCGGGCTCCCGGCCCCGGGCCAGGACGGGGTCGCGGACCCCTCTGGCCAGAACTTCATCAACCTGCTGAGCCTTGCCGTCACCCGTGACAACCTCCAGCAGGCCGTGGCCGACTTCTCGAACCTTCGCGCAGCGCTCGGCAGCCTCTCCCTTCCGGCGCCCGACGGCGATGTCTTCGACGAGACCCAGGTGCACTTCGTTGGGCACTCCCTCGGCGCCATCATCGGGATGCCTTTCGTGACGCTCGATGACGCCAACCTCGTGGCGAGCACCATCGCCATGGGCGGCGGCGCGGTCCCCTACCTCCTGGAGTCTTCGGTCTCCTACGGCCCGCTCATCCAGGCCAGCCTGAGCGCCGCTGGCGCCGCACCGGGGACCCCGACGTATTACCAGTTCTTGCAGACCGCCCAGACGCTCATCGACACGACGGACGCCATGAACTACGCCGGGCTCTTCCGCGACGCAGGGACCCAGCCCCTGTTCGCGATGGAGGTCATCGGTGGCGGCCCGCTCGGCGGGCAGCCCGACCTGACCGTTCCGAACGTCGGGCTCAATAACCCGCTCGCGGGTACGGAGCCCTTCATCCAGGAGCTCGAGCTCGACAGCGTGAGCACCACGACCACGGACCTGACTGGGCTCCGCGCCGCCGTTCGTTACATCGAGGGGTCCCACAGTTCGCCGCTCACCGTGGACGCCTTTGGAAGCCCGGCTGCGAGCAACGCCGCCGCCTTCCCGGAGATGCAAGGAGCGATCACAGGCTTCCACCTCTCCAACGGCACGACGGTGACCGTCACCGACCCAAACCTCGTGCAGTAGGAGGGAAGGGGGCGCTGGGCCGGAGTTCGCTCTGGCCCGGCGCTCACAGGTGAGCCCGCGCCTGCGGCGAGCCAACAAGAGAGGAGGCCGGTGCACGAAGGGCGCCGGCCGCCACGCTTGGTGGCGGTGGGGGTCGTGCGCCCGCGGCGCCGCA
>JAQWJQ010000144.1 GCA_029248265.1 Planctomycetota bacterium | reverse complement strand
CCATGGGCGGAACGGGTTCCATCGTGCAGGCGCTGGAGGACCTCATGCGGCGCCATGGCGTACGGATCGAGATGGGCCAGACGGTCGAGCGGGTCCTCATTGAGAAGAGCGTCGCCAAGGGCGTGGTGCTCGAGGGCGGGGAGGAGCGTAGAGCAGACGTCACGGTCTCCAACGCAGACGCCGCTTACCTCCACGGCGAGATGGTCCCGCGCGCCGATCGGAGCCTCGCTTCGAAGGCCAAGCTCGCGTCGGCCCACTACTCGATGGGTCTCTTCGTCCTCTACTTCGGGACGACCCAGCAATACCCGGACGTGGCCCACCACACCGTCTGGTTTGGCAAGCGCTACAAGGAGCTGCTGAACGACATCTTCAACAAGAAGGTCCTCGCTGAGGACTTCTCCCTGTACGTCCACCGCCCCACCGCGACGGACCCGAGCTTCGCGCCCGAGGGCTGCGACAGCTTCTACGTCCTCTGCCCGGTCCCGAACCTCCAGGGCGACGTGGACTGGGCCGTCGAGGGGCCGCGCCTCCGCGACAGGATCGTCAAGGCACTGGACGAGACCATGCTCCCCGGGCTGCAAGAGACGATCACGGCAGACTTCTACATGACGCCCGAGGACTTCAAGACGGACTACCTCAGCGTCCACGGCGCCGGGTTCTCCGTGGCGCCGCTCTTCCGACAGTCCGCCTGGTTCCGCTTTCACAACCGCGCGGAGGGCATCAAGAACCTGTACCTCGTCGGAGCAGGCACCCACCCTGGCGCAGGCATGCCGGGCGTGCTCTGCTCCGCCAAGGTGGTGGACAAGCTGGTGCCCGCCGAACCCGTCGGATGATCCGGCAGGCGGCCAGCCTCGCAGACGCCGACCGCGTCCTCCGGGAGAAGGGAAAGACCTTCGCCTGGGCGCGACGCTTCCTGGGCCGCCGCCACGCCGAGCGTTCGACCCGGCTCTACGCCTTCTGCAGGTACCTCGACGACGTCGCGGACGAGACCCCCGACCCGGAAGAGGCGCAGCAGGCGCTGGGCAAGATCCGGGCGGACATGGTCCGCGGAGCCTCCGCTGACCCGATGGTCTCGGCGGTCTTGGAGGTCCTCGGTGGTGAGGGGCCGGGGGTCGAGGCGGCGGTCTCCCTCATCGATGGGGTCCGCTCTGACCTCGGCGAGGTCCGGCTCGCCGATGAGCGAGCCCTGATCCGCTATTGCTACCGTGTGGCCGGGACCGTCGGCGTGATGATGTGCTACGCGTTGGAGCGCCCGAAGGCCGCGGCGCTCCCCCACGCCGTCGACCTTGGCATCGGGATGCAGCTGACCAACATCGCACGTGACCTCCACGAGGACGGAAGCCTGGGCCGACGCTACGTGCCCGCCTCGCTCGTTGGAGAGCTGCACCCCGACGACATCATCGCCCCCACCGACCAGCAGCTGCGCGACCTCGTGGACGCGCGCGAGCGGCTGCTCGAGATAGCCAACCGCTACTACACGAGCGGCGAGCGCGGGCTCTGCTTCCTGCCCCTGCGGGCCCGCAGCGCCATGCTGGTGGCGGCAGAGTGCTACCGCGCGATCGGGTCCCGAGCGCTCGCCCTCGGCCCTCACATCAAGACGCGGGCCTTTGTCCCCACGGCCGGCAAGGTGATCATCTCCATCGCCGCACTCCTGGGCCACGCGCTCAGGCCCTCGTTCTGGCGACGGCCCTTGCGCCACGATTCGACCCTCCACCAGGACCTCGACGGGCTCGGTGGCGCGAACGCACCGGAGCGGGGAGCGGCCCCTGGTGCCTGACCTGGATGTCCTTGTGCTCGGCGGCGGCTGCGCGGGGCTCGCGCTCGCGCTGCGACTCGCAGACGCTGGCGGAGGCGCCCCGAGAACCCACGTTGTGGAGGCGAGGGCGCGCTACGAGGATGACCGCACCTGGTGCTTCTGGAGCGCAGCCCCGCACCGCTTCGAGGGGCTGATCGCGGCCTCGTGGAACGCCTTCGGCGTCGGGCACGAGGGGCAACTGGAGCGGTACGACTGCAGCGCGACGCCGTACCAGATGCTCCCCTCACTGCCGTACTACGAGTACGCCCTCGCCCGGATCGAGCAGAGCGACCGCGTGACCCTCGACCTTCAGGTACGGGTCGAGGGGGACCCGGTGCGCGAGGGGGACCGTTGGGCTGTCCCGACCGACCACGGGGTCTTGCGAGCGCGCCATGTGGTCGACACCCGCCCCCCCGCGGCCCTCCCCCAGGCCGTGCTATGGCAGTCGTTTCTCGGGCGGGTGGTGCGCACCGCGGAGCCGCGCTTCGACGCGGAGGCGGCCACCCTCATGGACTTCACCGCGCCCAGCAGCCGGGGCGTCCAATTCACCTATGTGCTCCCCATCAGCGACCGAGAGGCGCTGGTGGAGACCACGGTCTTCGGAGCCCAGGCCCTGGGTGAAGCGGACCTCACCCAGGACCTCGACGCCGCCCTCGAGCGCCTGACCCCGGAGACCTCCCGTTCGATCACGCGCTCGGAGTACGGCTTGCTGCCCATGGGGCTCACCGCTCGGCCCACCCCGAAGCCCTGGGTCCAGGCGGGGCTCTTCCACGGCGGGGCTCGCCCCAGCACAGGCTACGCCTTCCAGCGGATCCAGACCTGGGCCGAGGCATGCGCGGAGGCCCTCCTCGACGGTGCCCCTCCCCTCCCCGCAGCGCGCGATACCGCCCTGCGCCGGAGCATGGATGCCGTGTTCCTGCGCGTCCTGCGCAGTGAACCTGAGCGCGGCCCCGCGCTCCTCTCGCGCCTGTTCTTCGCCGCTCCTACGGACAGGGTCATCCGCTTCCTCAGCGACGTGGGCTCCACCGCGGACGCCCTGGCCGTCGTGCGGTCGCTCCCGCCCGGCCCCTTCCTCCGCGCAGTCGGCGCGGCCCTCCTCCAGACGCCGCAGCGGGAGGTCGGATGAAGCACACGTTGATCTTCTGCGCGGCGGCGCTCGCCGCGATCACCGCGAGCGCGGCGCTGAACGACAGCTGGCCAGGCCTGGAGCTCTTCGTGGTCGCCGCGGCTGTGATCGTCCTCGGCGTCCCCCACGGCGCCCTCGACGTCGTCCACGCCGCGCGCTCCCTCAAGCTCAGGAGCCCATCGCGCTGGCTGTGGTTCACGGCGAGCTACCTCGCCGTAGCCGCTGCCGTCGTGGGCGCTTGGATTTGGGCGCCGAGCGTCTCCCTCGCCATCTTCCTGGCCATCTCCGCGTTCCACTTCAGCGGGGACCTTCAGGCAGGGACGCCGCTCCCCATGCGCGCCCTGCACGGCGCTTCCCCCATCATCCTCCCGGCGCTCCTCCACCCGGACGAGCTCTCCACCCTGTTCGCGATGCTCGTCCCTGCAGCAGGGGCGGAGGCCCTGGCAGGCGGCCTGGCCGCCGCAGCGCCCGTCGCGCTCACGGGGCTCATCCTGTGCCTCGTCGCCGCCGCCGCCGGTCACCTGGCGGGTCGCCTGCGGTCAGCGCCGAAGGCCGCGATCGCAGAGGCCGCGGCCACCGGCGCCCTGACCGTCCTCGCGCCCCCCCTCACCGCCTTCGCCGTCTACTTCTGCGTCCTGCACTCGGCCCGCCACGTGCTCCGGACCCGCGGGGTGTTCCAGCTCCCCGCCCGCGACCTCTGGCGCGCCGCAGCCCTCCCGACCCTGGCCACCGCCGCCGCGGCGCCGGTCGCCTTCTACGCCCTCGACCACGCCACCGTCGACGCACGCACGCTGCAGGTGATCTTCATCGGCCTCGCCGCTCTGACCGTCCCGCACATGATGCTCATCGAGCCCTTGCGACTGCGCGGTTGGCGAGCCTGAGGGACCTTGAACGGCGGATCAGTCGCCGGCCTGGATCACGTCCTTGATCCAGGCGTCGAGCAGCTCGGGCCAGCGGCCCACCGGGAGATCCGGGCGGCGCATCCCATAGCCGTGACCGCCGCGGGCGAAGACGTGCAACTCCGCGGGCACCCCCGCGGCGCGCAGCGCGGAGTAGTAGCGCAAGGAGTTCTCCACCTTGACCCAGTCGTCCGAGGTGTGGACGAGGAACGCCGGCGGAGTGGCCCGGGTCACCCGCCGCTCGCTGGAGAAGCGCTCGACCAGCGCCGGCGCCGGGTCGGGGCCCAGCAGGTTCCCCTTCGAACCGCCGTGCGTCACCTCCGCGACCATGGAGATGACGGGATAGACGAGGACGCTGAAGTCCGGCCCGAGCTCTCCAAGCTGGACGGAGGCGCTGGCGGCGAGGTGCCCGCCAGCCGAGAAGCCCATGATCCCCACACGCTTGGGATCGACGCCCCAGGCCGGGGCCTGCTCTCGAACCAGCGCGATGGCGCGCGCGGCGTCCGCCAGCGGCGCCTCGTGGCCATAGACGTGGCCTTCAGGGCGGGGGAGCCGGTACTTGAGCACGACGCCGATCACCCCGCGCGCCGCGAACCAGCGGGCCACGTCATGGCCCTCCTTGTCGAGGGCGAGGAGGCCGTAGCCGCCACCGGGACAGACCACGACCGCCGGTCGTGACGAGCCGCTCTCCGCCGGGAGGTACGCGGTGATTGTGGGGCGGTGCACCCCGGAGACATGCCGGTCGCCACCACCCTCCCGGTCTCGCACCACCTCGGCCGGCGCATCTGCAGGAGCGCCTGGGGCGCCCCCTGGCCAGAGCTCGAGGACGAGAGGCTCCGCGCCCTGCGCGGGGGTCCCACCGGCACCGGTGACGGCGTCCAAGGGAGCAGCAGGGAGCAAGGCCAGCGCGAGGGGGAGGAGCATCATGGGAAGGGGGAGCGGTCGTCGTTGTGAGAGCAGGTGTGCGCCTCACCCTACGCGATGGACAGCGCCCCCCCGACAGAACCCGCCCGCGGCGGTGAGGGTCCAAGGACCCCATCACGGATCTCCCCACATGGAAGCGCACTCACCGCCCGTCGGACGGCGGGGAGCCGCACCTTCAGCTGATGCCCGCCGCTCGGCCAGCAGCGCCTCGCTCACGAACGCCACCGAGGTTGCGGCCCCGCGTGTGGAGCGGACGCCGAAGACCCTTGGGCGCGCTCCGCGCCGGGCCGCTACTTCAGAATGAGCTCGATCAGCTCCCCCACCGTGCGGTGCTGCTCGATGGGGTGACGAAGCGGTCGATCGAGGCGCAGCTCGTAGGTGTTTCGGCGGCCCTCACGGTGACGCAGGACCAGGCCCTCTTCCTCAAGATCGGTGAGGATGTTCGCCACCGCCCGCTCGGTGATCCCCGTGCGTGCTGCGACCTCACGCATCAGCGCCTCGGGATCCCGGGCGAGGGAGATGAGCACGTGGGCGTGATTGCTAAGAAACGTCCAACGATGGCCCGCCGGGGCCCCCTCGCCGCCCGCAGGAGAGGTGGACCCGTCATTTGAAGCAAAGTTCTTCATCTGGACTGCTGTTCCTTCAAGTGGCTCCGATCGTCAGGGACGAGGAGGGGGCACATGGGGAGTGCGGCCTCTCGCCAGCGGTTGAAATCGTACCAACTCCCCCACGCACGCCGAGGCTTTCCACCTGACCCACCTCACGCGCTTGGCCTGCGGCACAGCCAGAGACAAGCCCCCATCAGGTGCTCTGCGGCGCTCCTCGCCCACGTCCGCGCCACGCCCCGAGAGGAGCCCCTGGTCCCTCCCGTGCACCTCCACAGGCTCGTGGTCGGCACGTGGAGTCGCGGCCCACTGGAGCCGGGGCCTCGCCGTGATCGTGGACTCGGTCCCGAGAGAGCCCGGGAGTGGGCGCGGGGGAACCGCGGAGCGGATCTGGGAGGCCGCTACCATGGGCCCGTGATGATCTCCCTCCTATTGGCTGCCCTGACCCAGGGTGCGCCGCTCGCTCCCTCCACCCTGAACCCCATCGCGCCCCCCTCGGGAGAGGCGCGCATCGCCGCCTGGGAGGACCACCGCTCCCGAACCGAGCGCAGCCCACAGGGCACCGCTGACTGGCGCCCGCTTGGCCCGAAGAACTGCGGCGGGCGGATCGAGGCCGTGGACTCTCCCAAGGGGAAGCCCGGGGTCATCTACGCGGGCATCGGCTCCGGGGGGGTCTGGAAGTCGGTGAACGGCGGGCTCTCCTGGCGCCACGTGTTCGCCAACGAGTCCACCTTCGCGGTGGGCGACGTGACCGTGGACCCCAGCGACGGCGACGTGGTATGGGTCGGCACGGGAGAGGCCCACCTCGGAGGCATGTCCTACGACGGCACCGGGGTGTTCCGCTCTGGCGACGCGGGCGAGACCTGGACGAACATGGGCCTCGTGGACAGCGCGCGCATCGGCAAGGTCCTGGTGCACCCTGAAGACTCCGCCGTGGTCCACGTGGCCGTCATCGGTCCGCGGGGCGGCGCCCACGAGGGGCGCGGCGTCCACGTGAGCCGAGACGGCGGAGCGACCTGGGAGCGAACGCTCCACGCGGGTCCGCACGTGGGGATCATCGACCTCGTCCGTGACCCCTTCGACCCGGACCGGCTCTGGGCCGCGGGCTGGGACCGCCGGCGCCAGGGCGACGGCGGCGTCTTCCAAAGCGCGGACGGCGGCGCGACCTGGACGAAGCTGGGCGGCGGGCTGCTGGAGGGCAAGGACGTCGGGCGGGTGGCCATCGCCGCCGCGGCCAGCGAACGAGACGTCCTGTATGCCCTGATGGTCGACCACTCTCCGCCCGGGGAAGGGCGCTACGACGTGGGCGGCGCGCTGTACCGCTCGAACGACGGCGGAGGCACCTGGGCTCGAACGGCGGAGGACTACGTGGACACCTACGTGGGCTGGGACTTCTGCGACGTGATGGTGTCGCCGGACGACGCGGACCAGGTCTACGTGTGCGGCTTCAGGCTCATGGTATCCCGCGACGGCGGCGCCACCTTCGCGCGCGGCGGAGAGGAGGTCTTCCGCCTCCTCGACCACCCCGGGAAGGGCATGCACCTCGACATGCATGACCTGTGGATCGACCCCGGGAACCCCGACCGAGTCCTGCTCTGCACGGACGGCGGGCTCTACGTCTCCATGGACCGCGCGGCGAGCTGGCTACACCTCAACAACCTGCCCATCGCCGAGTTCTACACGGTGCACCTCGACGGCAAGGAGGACTTCAGCATCTGGGGCGGGACCCAGGACAACGCGTCCCTCACCGCCCCTGGTGGAGCGAGCCTCTCTGACCTGCGGTCCGACGACTGGAGCTACGTGTACCTCGACCCCTGGGACGGGGGTGACGGCTTCGCGACCTTCCCCGACCCCTCCGGCGATGGCACCGTCTACTACGAGCACCAGAACGGCGACATGCGCCGCAAGCGGCCGGGCGCACCGCTTCGCTGGGGACGGGACTCCGGTCGGCGGATCACCCCCCGGGCCACAGAGGGAGAGCCGCGGCTGCGCTTCGAGTGGAACACGCCCCTGCTCCACTCGCTCCACGCCGACGGCGTGCTCTACTGCGCCTCGCAGCACGTCCATCGGTCCGAGGATCGAGGCGACACGTGGGCCGTCATCAGCCCGGACCTCACAGGAGGCCGGGGAGCGCTCAAGGTCCTGGTCGAATCCCCCGTAGACGGGAAGCGCCTCGCCGCCGGCGGTGACGGAGGCCGGATGTCCCTGTCCGCCGACGGCGGCGCGACCTGGACCCCCGCCGGCGACGGCCTGCCCCGGCGATCCGTCGAGAGCGTGACCCTCGGGCACCGAGACTCCTGGCGCGTCCTCGTCTGCCTCTCGGGAGCGGCCGGCGGCGACCACCGCCCCCACGTCTACCGCTCCCAGGACTTCGGACGCACCTGGACCTCCATCGGAGACGGCCTGCCTGCAGCCGGAGTCAACGTGCTCCTCGAGGACCCTCAGATCGAGGGGCTGATCTACGCCGGCACGGACCTGGGGGTCTACGTCTCCCGGGACGACGGCGCGACCTGGGAGTCCATCTCCCGCGGCATGCCCACCGCGCCCGTGCTCGACCTGGGCCAGCACGGCAGCACGTCCACTCTCGTGGCCGTGACCCACGGGCTCAGCGCCTTCGCGCTGGACGTGAGCGGCCTCCAGGTCCCCCGGTGAGCCGACGCCTCCGACCTAGCGGCACCCACGGATCACTGCCGCCCATGTAGGGTGCCCGCTGCCCTGCGTACGACCACGCGCCTCGACCGCGTGTGGTGCACGGGCTTCAACGCGGCCGACCCGTGGACGCTGGACGCGTGCTCCACCAGCCCCGTCGCCCGGCGGCGGCGTAGAACCTCTGGCGCGGCAGGCGCACCTGACCGCGCCGATGGGGAGTGCCGCCTGAGCCGGCCCGGGGAATCGCGGGGACATCCGGGAGGCGGCGCCTATGCTCGATCCCATGCTGCCCACGCTGTTGATCGCCGGCCTGCTCTCGCTCACCCCCACCCCGTCCGCTGCCCCTTGCCAGGACGGAGGTACGAGCGCGGGGTCCCAGGCCACGACCTCTCGCTGGCATGGACACGAGCGCCTCGACTTCGAGGTCGCGGGCAAGCGTGCGAGGCTGATTCTCCCCGAACACCCCGCCCCAGGCCGACCCTGGGTCTGGCGGGCACGGTTCCCCGACTTCCACGCCGGACCGGACCGGATCCTGCTGGACCGTGGGTTCCACATCGCACACGTGGACACGGGCGGCATGCTCGGCGGGCCCAGGGCGATGGCCATCTGGGATCGCTTCTACGCCCTCCTCCGAGCGGAGCACGAGCTCGGGCCGCGGCCGGCGCTCGAGGGGGTGAGCCGCGGCGGCCTCTTCGTCTACCACTGGGCCTCCCTGCACCCCGAGCGCGTGGCCTGCCTGTACACGGACACCGCCGTCTGCGACATCCGGAGCTGGCCCCTGGGCGAGGGGGAAGGGCGCGGGCACGCCCCCACCTGGGCGCACCTCCTCGGGGAGCTGGGGCTGACCGAGGAGACGGCGCGCGCGTACCCGCTCAACCCGACCGAGCTCCTCGGGCCCATCGCCGCCGCCCGGATCCCCATCCTCTCTATCGTCAGCCTCAACGACGAGATCGTGCCGCCTGAGGAGAACACGCTGGTGGTGGCCGAGCGGTTCCGGAGGCTCGGCGGAACGATTGAGGTGATGGAGGTCCCCGAGGGCACGGCCGCCTCCGGGGGGCATCACTTCCCCCATCCCGACCCCCTGCGCCCCGCGGACTTCATCGAACGCCACGCCGCGGCGCCCCCCGCCGCAGGGGAATCCTTCGAGCTCCGGGGCGGCCTCAGCCGCAGCCGCGCCCGGTTCGAAGCGACCGGCCGCGGCCGGGTCGGGTTCCTCGGCGGCTCGATCACCCATAACCCCGGCTGGCGCGAGCAGGTCTGCGCCTACATCGAGGCGCGCTTCCCCAGCACCGAGTTCGAGTTCATCGCGGCGGGGATCCCCTCCATGGGTAGCACCCCCGGCGCGTTCCGGCTGACCCGCGACGTGTTCGGCGACGGCCCCGTGGACCTGCTCTTCCAGGAGGCCGCCGTGAACGACTCCACCAACGGGCGTAGCCCGAAGGAGATGACCCGCGGTGAGGAGGGCGTTGTGCGGCACG
Organism: Planctomycetota bacterium; assembly: GCA_029248265.1. Taxonomy (GTDB): domain Bacteria; phylum Planctomycetota; class UBA1135; order UBA1135; genus Saltatorellus. The sequence continues at coordinate 1,533 of JAQWJQ010000144.1, read as the reverse complement.
CCCGGGCCCTGAACCCCGACATCGACGTGGTGCTCATGCACTTCGTGGACCCGGGCAAGATGGCGGAGCTCCGCGAGGGCGAGACGCCGGAGGTCATCGCGCGCCACGAGGGGGTCGCCGAGGCGTACGGCCTCCCGTCCCTCGACCTCGCCCGCGAGGTGACCGGGCGCATCGACGCCGGGCAGTTCACCTGGGAGGAGGACTTCAAGAACCTGCACCCCTCCCCCTTCGGTCAGCGGTTGTACGCCGCGTCCATACGTCGCCTGCTCTCCGCGGCGTGGGCCAGGCCCGCCGTGGACGCCGCCCCTGCCCGCGACCTCCCCGCACCCCTTGATCCGTTCAGCTACGAGGGCGGCCAACTCATCGGGCTGAGCCAGGCCGATGCCCTCTCTGGCTTCGAACTCGTGGAGCGTTGCGACCCCAGCGCGGACGGCGTGGGGGGCGGGGTTCGCGCCGGGTTCCACGGCGTCCCCATGCTCGTCGGCGTCGCGCCCGGCGCCTCCCTCTCTCTCTCCTTCGAGGGGCGTGCCGTCGGCCTGTGGGTGGCCGCTGGCCCGGACGCGGGGGCCCTCGACTATCGGGTCGACGGAGGACCGTGGCGGCGGCAAGATCTGTTCACCCGCTGGAGCGGCGGCCTCCACCTCCCCTGGGTCCACGTGCTTGAGGCCGAGCTCGAGTACGCTCCGCATCGCCTTGACCTTCGGATCGCCGAGGCCCGGAGCGAGCGAAGCCGCGGGCACGCCGCCCGGATCGTCCACTTCGTAGTGAACCGGTAAGCGCGGCGCTTCTCAGCGCGTGTCTGCGGCCAGTCTTCCTGGCCTCCCCCCTGCGCCCGACCGCGGGGAAAGGCGACCAAACCCTGAAAGGCGAGGACGCCGACGGCGGGCCATGACTCGAGGGGCCTGCGCCTTGCGGGGAGGCCCGAGGGCCGCACCGTGAGTCCGATGGCCAGTCCCCCCGGTGCGCCAGCGCGGGCCTCCCGACCGGACGCAACCGCCCCGGCCAGGTCCCCCATGACCGGGACCCAGGCTCACGCCCTCCGCTCCCCCCCCGCACACCGTGCAAGGGTGACCGCCAGGCCCGTTCGATCCGTGAGGTCGTCTCGGGTGGAGACAGGCCCCCTGCGATCAGGCTGAAGGCCAGAGGTCCATCGCGACCCCGTGGCGGCATCGGTTACGTTGCAGGTGATTCTCCTTCGCGCTTTTTTTCGCCAAGGGGGCCCCAGCTACCTGCCCATGACTCCCATGCAACTGCCCCTTGTCCGCCGCTGTCCGCTCCTCGCCGTGAGCACCCTCGTGTGCGTCCCCGCCTCGGCCCAAGACGTCGACTTCGATATCACGGAGTCCATCACGGCGTCCCTTCCCCAGGCCACCCTGGTCGAACTCGGGGACCTTGATGGTGACTCCGACCTCGACGCCGTCGTGTACTCGGCGGCATCGGGCGACATCGTCTACTGCGAGAACACCTTCGACTCCAACGGGGGATGGGGAGCTCCGGTGACCATCGCCACGCTCGCGGGCACCACGGAGCTGC
>JAQWJQ010000127.1 GCA_029248265.1 Planctomycetota bacterium | reverse complement strand
GGAGCCGTTGATCGTCGGCCCAGAGTCGTTGAGCACGGTGAAGGTCAGGTGGGAGAGGTCGAGGATGGCCAGGGTCACGCTGTCGAGGAGCGGGAAGGTGTCCACCACGACGTAGTCGTAAGCGCGCCGGCCCACCGAGATGACCCGAGAGATCACCGCCTCGTCCACTGGCGCGGCGTCGATCGCGTTCGACGGGGCGGGGAGGAGGTGCAGGCCTGAGGCGTGTTCGGTCACGAGGCCCGCCAGGAGCCTGGCGTCCAGCCGTTCGACCTCCCTCGCTGCGTCGGCGAGGGTCGCCTCCGGCTGGAGGCCTAGCAGGTCCGCCGCGACGCCATGCTGGATCGAGGCATCGACCAGCAGGACCGAGCCAGATCGGCTCAGCCCCACGGCGGTGTTGATTCCGACGGTCGACTTGCCGACCCCGCCCTTGCTGCCCACGAAGGAGAGCACCTTGCCCACGGAGCGCGGGCTCTGCTCCTCCCCTGCGAGGATCTCCCGGTCGACCAACTCCCGGACCTCTGGCCTGGAGAGCGGCCGGCTCAAGAAGTCCCGAACACCTGATCGCAGCAGCTCGACGAGGCCAGAGCTCAGCGCGCCATCGCCGTCGAATTCCTGGCGGCGATAGGTCGCGACCAGCACGGGCGGATGGTCCACGCCGCGGAGCTCCTCCGCGAGCCGCTTGGCTTGGCTGATGTCCTGGTCGAGGTCGACGATCAGCAGGTCGATCGGGCGCTCCGTCGCGTGACGGATCGTACGCCGCTCGTCCTCCTCCACGTGCAGGACGAAGCGCACGTCCTCTCCGAGGTCGTCGGTCGCGGCCGAGAACTCGGTGACCAGGCCCGGGTCGTGGGTCAGGAGGAGGGTTTGGATGGTGCGCTGCACGGCGTAGGTTCCGGGGAGGTGGGAGGTGGGATGGGAGCGGCTCAGCGCGCGAGGACCGGTGCGAGCAGGCGGGCGTCTGTTGGGGCCACCGGGGCGACCGTGGGGTCGAGCGCGAGGGTGGGTTGGGCGGTGGCGTTGGCGGGCGCGATGGTGTCGTCGAGCTTGAGCCCGACGAGTCTGAGGGTGGGTCCAGTTTCGACGGCGGCGAGGACCAGGTCGACGGCAACGAACCCTCGGATCTGGAGGGTGGTCGCCCCCGATACGGGCGAGTGGATGGAGGCGTAGGCGAGCCCGTCTAGCTCAGGGGATGGCGTGGCGGGGATCGTGACTGGGCCGCCGCTGACCAGCGCGCCGACTCGAGGGGTGCCCTCGACGGCTGCGCCTCCGGCGGTGCCGCTGAGGTCGCCGTTCACGTCAAGGGTCACCGTGAACTGGCCTCCGATCGGGAGCGCTGCCCACCCCGCGGCATCAAAGGAGAGCCAGCGCACGTCCCCCTGGGCGGCGTCTGTCGCCAGGGGGGCGAGGCCAGGTAGCCCGGGGCGGGCCAGCCCCGCTCCCGTGACGGGTCGGGCGTCCGCGATCGCTGTCGCCCTGACCGTGATGCCGTCTCGGCGCGGGTCGTAGACGGCGGGGTCCGGGGTGCCGAGGGCGGCGGAGCCCAAGCCGAACAGGTAGGGCAAGGTCGGGCCGGACGAGCTGATGCCCGGGACCCTGTCGAGCGGCGCCGTGGGCCGGGTCCGCCGGAGGCGTGCGAGGAAGGCCGGGCCCTGGGCTGCCGTGGTGAAGTCCAATCGTGAGTAGTCGCTGCTCTCCCAGTGCCAGTCGACCCTGGCGGGGTCCGTCGGGTCAAGGGAGGCAAAGGTGCCCGCCACGAGATCGCCGCTGCGCGCATTTGAGCCGACGTTCAGCTGGAGCGTTGGGATCCAGGGCGCGCCTGGCTCGAGGACGCCGCCTGCGGGGTCGTTGACGCCGCTGACTCCGGTCCCCAGGACAAGCCCGGCTCCGAGCAGAAACTGATCCGGACCCGTGGCGAGGTCAAGGTCTTCGTCGAAGACGAGCTGCGCGAGGAGGGAGGCGCTCTCGCGGCGCGCCTGGTCCGCGTCTGGAGCGGCGGAGTCTCGGCCCGCCAGCCCTTCGAGGGCGGCGACGTCCGCGCTGGTCTGCATCTGCAGCTGGGTGGTGCGAGCGATCCCGAGGTCCACCACCACGGCGCAGAGTCCGAGGAATGCGACGAAGAAGAACGAGAAGAACAAGACGACGACGCCGCGCCGGCCCTGTGGGGCCGCGCGGAACCCCTCGCGGACGAGCCGGCGGTGCCTGGTGGTGGAGCCAGTCGGGGTCATCCGATCAGCGCTCGTCCGCCTCGGTACCGGGGGCACGCGGGACGGGGGTCAGGACCCGCTCGCCGCCCACGATCGTCTCGATCACCGTCATGTTCTGGTCCTCGTAGCCGGCGGGGAGGAGCGAGGCGCCCGCTGGGCCAGCGGCCTGCTCTTGGTTCGCGGCGTCGTCCGTCCCCGGGAGCCCCGGCGTCAGGCTCTCGGCGGGGTCGTCGGGGTGCCCTGACCGAGCCACGCAGGTCAGATCAGCCTCGAGCCGGATCGCAGCCATGAGCGGCGCGACCTCGGAGGGGGCCAAGGCGATGATCATCTCCTGGACGGGCCGCGTGCCGTTGACCTGACCGGCCGTGAGGCTGGAGCTGGAGGTCGGAATGAAGCGCGTCGTGATGGGGGAGACGACGACACCGTTTTGAACGATCACGTCCACTCTTGCGCGCTTGAGGGGGCCACGGGGCCCCTCCCCGGCTGCCCCGTCTCGACCGGACTTGAGCAGGTCCGAGTAGACCCCGCTGAAGGACTGGCTGGTGTCAGTGCCCTGGCCGAGGCCCGATGTTCTGCGGTTCTCCAGGTCGCGTGCTGCCACCAGGTCAAAGCGGTCGCCAAGGTTCAGCCCGATGATGCCTCGCACCAGCTCGACGTCGATCCGCAAGGCTCTCTTGCCCGGCGGGATGCCGCCCGCCAGGCCAGGCCGCGTGCCCTTGGGCAGGAAGTCTGTCTCCGTGAAGGCAAAGCCCGGACGCTTTGAGCGGCCCATGACCCGGCCCGTGATCTCGCCGGCTCCGACCAGGATCCCGTTCTCTTCGACGAACTCTTCATCCAGGTCGATGAAGCTGAAGAGCCCTCGCTGAGTATCAAAGAGGTCGTCCCGGGTCACGCGGGCGTAGGGCTCGATCTCGCGAGCAGAGATGAGGACCCTGACCTTCCCCTCCTTCGCCGGGGTGATGTTCGAGCCGCTGGTCGGGCTGGAGGCCTCCACGAGCTCCGCGGGCGCTGGGAAGAGGCCGAAGGGGCCACGGAGAGCCTGTCCACTGATGCGCAGGTACAGGATCCAGCTCAGTCCGCCAATCAGGGCGGTGAGCATGAGGAGGGACCCATACGGGCGTCGACGCGGTCTGCGGGGTGCAATGGCCATAGGAGGGCGAGCGCTGCGGCGCTAGAGGATGAGCTCGCGCCGGAAGAGCGCCTGAGCGGCTACGAGGCGGCGGAAGGGGCGTACGGAAACGCCCAGCGCTTCCAGTTGTCCGAGGCCTAGCGAACCTGAGTACGGCCCAGCGCCGTCAGGTCCGGGGCCAACGACCACGTTGGGGCCTCCGAGGTTGGTGTTGGCGACGATCGCTCGCCCGTCGCTGCCATCCGCCTGGAGGAACGCGGTCAGCGCGGCGGCCTGGAACGGGACGTTCAGGCGGATGGCTGCGATGCCGCCGCGTGACAGGGCGAACGCCCCGGGCTGCCCGCTCTGCGCCACCTCTTCGAGGACCGGGGCGAGCTCGATGCTGATCTCCTCGCCGGTCACTGGGTCGCGTTCGAGAATCCGTGGGACGAGGACCGAGAGGCCGGTGAGACTGGTGTTGGAGGCGACGATGGCGCCGGGCATATGCAGCAGCCGGCGCCGCCCACCGGGTGTGTCGACGGCGGACGTGATCATCAGCGGCCGCAGGGCTTGGTTGACCACCGGCATGTTGGCGAAGAACGCCTCAAGGGCTGCGCCGGGAGGCGTCGCGTCGAGGTCCACGACCACGTAGTCGGGGTCGTAGACCGCTCCCTTGAAGCCAGGTTCGGCGAGGGCGTCGGCGAAGCCGAAGTCTCCCGGGAGCGGATAGAGCGCGACCTCCCTGGCCGCGAACCGAGCCGCGTCCTGGGCGGCCTGGGTGACCGCCATCCAGCGGCCCAGTGAGAGCATCCCCGCCAGGACGAGGTAGAGGCTCAGCGAGATGAGCGCGAATTCCACCGCGACGCCGCCCGCACGGGATCCGCGCAGCGCTCCTTCGCGTCTGACTCGCACGTCGGGTGCGGGGTGGGGACTCAGCTGGAGAGCCATTGGAGGGGTAGGAGTGAGAGGAGCCCGAGGAGCATGGCTGGGGCGTAGGCGAGCTCAGCCTCGCCTCGCCTGCGCGCTGCGAGGGCGAGGACGCCCCCGAAGATCGAGGTGCCGGTGAAGAAGATGAGGAAGGGCAAGAAGCCCAGCGCGGGCCCCAGGGCGATCGCGAGCTTGGCGTCGCCGCCGCCCATCCAGCCCCACCGGAAGAGGGGCAGCGTGATGAGCATGGCTGTAACAAGGCCGAAGGCCGCCTGCCTCCACCCGAGCGGGTGGAGGCCTGCGGCCACCAGCGCAAGCGCGCAGCAAAGAAGCCCGCCCGGGATCGCGTTCGGGATCCGGCGGCAACGGAGGTCGAAGGCCGTGGCCAGCGACGTCGCGCCCAGAGCGATCAGGAACACTTCCGTCCGTGGGTGAGCACCCTCGCGGGGCACGCGCGCAAGACGATCACTCGCCGACTTCGAGGACGAGGCCGTCCAGCCCCTGCACACCCAGGTTGTTCCCGAGGCGCGGAGTGTCTGTGCCATCGGTCACGATGCGGTTGACGTCGATCTGGATCTGGCCCGAGTCGGCGCCAGTCGTCTCGATGATCTTGCCGCTGAGGATCGGGCCGTTGTCGTCCGCGTGGGCGCCGGGCATGATCGCGGCGACCGAGCTGATCAGGTCGTTGGTCTTGTGGCCGAAGATGGCGACGCCAGCGGCGGAGATGAGGGCGACGCCGGCGGCGAGAAGCGAGTACTCGAGGAGGGCAGCGCCCTTCTCGTCACGGATGAGGTTCTTGAACATGTTTCTATGGAGAAAAGGGTCTGGGAAGCGTCGGGGACTCAAGAGCGAATTCCCCAACGAGGTCAATGCCGGTCTTCTGGGGCCGGTTCCGCATCGGGCTCGGAATCTTGCGCTGAGACGAGGGCTCTGCACCGGTCGAGGATCTCCTCGGTGCTGGGAAAGGCCCAGAGGTCGGCTTGGGGCCGTGGTTCACGGATCACGCTCGGCGTGACCACGATGACGAGCTCGCTCTCCTGGTCGTCGTCCGCTTCGTTGCGGAAGAGCCAGCCAAGCACAGGGATCGAGCCGAGCACCGGCGTTCGGGATTGCGCGGATTGCGCCCGTGCAAGGGAGAGCCCACCGATCACGAGCGCCTCGCCGTCAAAGACCCGCGCGGAGGTCCTTGTGGCTCGGGACTCGAACGCCGTGGCGGCGCTGGGCTGCCCCGTGGCGCTGCCGATGGCCGTGGTCAGTGCCAGGTCAGGGGTCGAGATGCGCGGAATGACGTCGAGCGTGATTCGGCTTGAGCTGCGCTCCTCCACGAGGGGCCGCACGGTGAGGTCGATCCCATAGTCGCGGAATTCAACGCTGTTCAGCACCTGGTCCGTGCCCCCGCCGACGGTGACCGCGCTCGGGATGGGGATCTGTCCGCCTACCTGGAACTGGGCGAGTTCCCCCGAGAGCACGGCCAAGGAGGGGTTGGACATGCTCTTGGCAATCTCCTCTTCGACCAGGAGTTGGAAGAAGGTGTCGACGGCGAAGCCACCGGACACGGCCTGGCCCCGGCCGGAGAAGGTCCCATTCAGGAAGCCGAGCAGGCCTTGGAGGTCGCCGTCGTTGACCGTGGGGGCCCCGGGCCCCTGCAGTGAGGTCGCCTCGGGCGAGGGGAGCAGGCCGGGCTGGTCAAAGTTGGCCTGCGCGACGCTGAGGTCGTTGCGCCAGCTCCGGAGCTTGCCGCTGTTGACCTCATAGAGACGGACATCGACCCGCACCAACGGAAGATACGTGACCTGGATCGTGGAGAGGATCCGCCCCCCTGCGGCCTCGACGATCTTCGCGCGGCCGACCTGGGAGCCGATTCTGTTGGCGATTTGTTGCTGACCGCCGCCGCTCAGGGCCGAGCTGTTGAGGCTCCCCAGGCCCCGCTGTTGATTGCCGCCGCCGCCGCCGGAGCCGGCGCCGAAGATGTTGCGGGTCATCGTGAGCGCCCCGGCCTCGTCGGCGAGGGCGCGAACCTCGTTGTTCGCAGACCCGCCAGCTTTGGCCCCCTGCACGGTCCTTGAGGCGACGAACAAGACGCGCGTCAACGTGACCTGGTCGGGGACCTTGCCGTCAAGGACGAAGACGTCCTCCTCATCGTTGGCGAAGTCTCCCACTTGCACGCGTCGGACGGTCACGTCCCCGTTCGCGAGCGGCGCGATGGAGGCCGAGATTCGCGCCTCCAGGGTCGGCGCAGCCGTTGCGACGCGCAGCAGGTTCACGACGCTCCCGTCCCGGCGGACGTCGCTCTCCTCGGGCGGCACCTCGCCGATCGCGTCCAGCTCACCATCCTCGTCCCTGCTGAGGATCGGGAGGGTGCTCTTGGCGCCCATGTACGCCTCCACCGTGGACTGCGCCGCGGCGCGGATCTCGGCGGTGGGGACGAGCCCCCGCAGGATGACGAAGTCACGGTCCGCGGCGAACTCCACCCGGATGCCCGTGTCGATCTCGCTCAGGAGGTCCTTCAGCAGGGAGAGGTCTCTCTCCACGGTGACGAGACGCTCCAGGGGCTCTCCTGACACGAACCAGACCGTGAGGGAGGTGATGCCGATCGCCGTGCCGGAGATCAGGACCTCGCGGCTGTCGAGGACCTCGGTGCGGAGGACCTCTCCGTTGGCCACGGAGAACCGGCGCACGTCGCGCTCGAAGGTCAAGCGCTGGCTCTGCCCCATGAGAAGCGCGGTGGCCTCTTGCTGGGCAGGAACGGGGGTGCCTGAGGCCGAGAGGGGAAGGGGCGCAGGCGACCCGTGGAGGCCGGCGGAGAGGGCGAGCGTCAGGGCGGTCAGCATGCTTCGGCCTCCGGGGCATCCTCGGAGAGGAATCGGGTCAGGGCGGTGCGGGCCCGGGATGTTCGAGAGCGGACGGTGCCGATCGGGAGGCTCAGGGCGTCCGCGACCTTCTGGTAGCTGAGGCCTTGCCACACCACGAGCTCCAGAATCTCGCGGTGTTCGCGGGTGAGCCGGGAGGCGACCTTGGTGATGTGCCGGACCTCATCTCGCTCCGCAGCGCTGGCGGCCGGGTCGGTCGCGGCGGCCTCCGGGTCCATCGGGCAGCAGCGCGTGGCCTGATCACGTGCGGCGGCGAACTCGTGATCGGAGCGGCGCCGCGAGCAGCGGAGGATGTGGAGGCAGGACTGGCGGAGGATGGACAGGAGCAGCCGCCGAGGGGTCTGCGGCAGGTCGGGGTAGGACCACGCACGGATGAGCGTCTCCTGGACGGCATCCCAGGCCAGGTCCTCGGACTTGAGGACTCGAATCGCCGTCCGGTGGAGCACAGCGACGTGGTCGGAGGTGAGCTCTTCGAAGGCCCGCTGGCGCTCGCTCGCCATGCTTGTGCTTGTGTCCTTCATCATCTCAGGCGGATCGGTCGCGTCGGATCCCAATGACCCAAGCCTCCAATCAGGTGAGGAAATATAGGGGCGAGCTCAGTTCGAAGGATGTGCAACGTTGCAAGGCATGGAGCGAGCGGGGCGTGCCGTCCTGATACGCCCTCGGAGGCCCTCACGGGTGGAGGGGCAGGCCCTGGGCGTGACGGTTCGACGCTTGTGCACTTGGCCATCTGTCGTGCTGCTGAGGCGTCATGCTATTCGGTTGATGCATGACGAGACAGACTCAAGCCTCGAGCCGGCGTGCGGCCCTGATGCCCACGCAAAGCGCACTCCGGTCAGGGTCCCTGATCAGGCGTTCCGGGACGCCGTGGCCCTGTTCAAGGCGCTCTCCGACGAGCCGCGTCTCCGCACCCTGGCGTTCCTGAGCGAGGGGGAGGCCTGCGGGAGCGAAATTGCTGCCATGTTCGATGAGCCGCTCTCGACGGTTTCGCATCGAATGAAGCTCCTTGAGCATGCCGGGCTCGTGTCGAGGCGGCGCGCCGGCCGACACGTCTACTTCAAGCTCCTTGACGACCACGTGTTCAGCCTCGTCCATGAGGCCCTTGAGCACGCCTTGGAGTGAGGCGACCCACCGCACTGGTTCGGAGGGGGCTGGGGCGCATGCGGTGCCCTCCCTGGGCTCGTGCGCTCTCCGGAGCCCTCCCTTCTTCCACTTCTTCACCTTCAGCAAACCGACCAGCAAACTCATGTCGATCGCCATCGCGAATGGCCACACCGTGGCTGTTCACTACCGTCTGACGCTCCAAGATGGAACCGTCGCCGAGGACACGCAGGGGGGGGAGCCGCACGTCTTCACCCAGGGCGAACGAACGATTCCCCCTGGGCTCGAGCGGGACCTGGCCGGGCTCCGCGCGGGAGACGAACGAGAGGTCATCCTCGCGCCCGCGGACGGGTACGGGGAGCTGGACCCGTCCCTCGAACAGACCGTGGAGCGCTCGCTCTTCCCCGCGGATGCAGAGCTCGAGCCGGGCATGTCCTTCGGAGCTCAGAGTTCCGGTGGCGTGACGCCGGTCTGGGTGAAGGAGGTGCGTGAGGACAAGGTCATCGTCACCCAGAACCACCCCTTGGCAGGCCAGAGCCTGATGTACAAGGTGCGTGTCGTGGACGTACAGGAGGCTGCTGCGAAGAGCGCAGAGCCGCCGAGCACGTGATGCAGCTCCTGCTGAGCTCGGTCGGTCGATCGAGCGCGTGACGCCGACGCCTTGAAGGCGATCGGCCTGCGGTGGACCCGTCGTCGGGGCCGCCGGTGGAGCGTCCCTTTGACCTGGGGGCGGGGAGGAGTCCGTATGGGGTTCGGGTGACGAAGGTCGGCGGCCCGGCGGAGGGTCGAGGCATGGCGAGCCTTTCTTGCGTCAGGTTGCTGGTTTGGAATTCCCTCCCCCGCGCGGGCATCCGGAGGTCAGGCTAGGCCCCATGGGCGAGGAACTTCAACGCGACCTAGGCGAGCAGCCGGTGGCGCAGCTCATGGCCGATCACGGCCTCAAGGCGCTGGACCTGGTGGGGGCTTCCACCCAGCAGCTCACGCACAAGATGGTGGCGCGCGCCTGCAAGGGGCGGCGCCTCACGTTGAAGGTGAAGGCGAAGGTGTGCGCCGCCATGTGCGCCGCCTCGGGTGAGGCCTACCGGCCGAGTGACCTGTTCAACTATTGACGCCTGCCCCGACCTCGACCCCCTGAGGCGACGCGCGCGCTCGCCGGGTGCGCCCCCTGACGTCGGCGCGCCTCCTGATGGGGCCGCGCGCCGGGCTACCAGTCGGTGGGGCCGTAGTCCTTCAGGAACTGACCCCAGCAGTGGTGCCCCGTGTTGAAGCCCACGAAGATCGGGTCGACGCAGCGGGCCGCCCCGTCCACAGAATCCAGGGGCGGGGCGAAGCGCTGGGCAACCTCCTTTTCGGTGGCCCTCTCCAGCTGGTCCTCGTCGGTGACCCAGCCAGTGTCCACGCTGTTCATGTGGATGCCGTCCTTGACGTAATCCGCCGCGGAGGTGCGCGTCATCATGTTGAGCGCCGCCTTGGCCATGTTGGTGTGGGGGTGCCGGGTGGTCTTCAGCGCGCGGTTGAACTGCCCCTCCATCGCGGAGACGTTGACGATGTGCTTGTCGTGGGTCTCGACGGCCAGCATCAAGGGCTTGAGCCGACTGTTGAGTACGAAGGGTGCGATGGAGTTGACGAGCTGGACCTCGAGCAATTCGACGGTCGGCACTTCATCGAGCTGCATCCGCCAGGAGTTCGTCGGCCGCAGGTCAAGCTGCTGCCCCTCTCCGTCGGTGAGGCCCTCGGGGAAGAG
>JAQWJQ010000113.1 GCA_029248265.1 Planctomycetota bacterium | reverse complement strand
CCATGTAGTCGTCATGGACCATGGCGTCGACGATCACGACCTCGTAGCCCTCCTGCACGGGCCAGGCCGCGATCTGAAGTAGCTCGAGGGGCAGGAGGTCTGCGGCAACCCGCACACCCTCCTCCGGATCGGCCCGGTGGGGCATAAACAGCACGATTCGTTTCTTGCGCTGGATCATTGGAGGGAAGCGGTCGGGGACAAGCCCCTGCCCATATGATCGGCAGGGAGGCGGCTCACGGTGAGGGGGGATCTCTGCGAAACCTTTCCCCGCCAACAGAAGCCACCCTTGGAGGGCTCCTCAGCCTACCCCAAGCCCCGTCGCTGGTGGCCTCCAGGCGGTGGCCTCCGGCGGCAGCGGCGACGATCTGACACGGTTAATTGCTCCATGTCCCGCTCGGGGACCCCGATCGGGCGCCGCCTCGCGCCGAGCCCCCGCCCCCGGGCCGCCCCCGGGCCCGGCCCCGGGCCCGGCCAGATGCTAGTAGGTCTCCTCGACCCACGCCTTCCAGGCACGGTCGAACTGGGCGTAGCTCATCCCCAGCTCCTCGCGGAAGAGGTCCCGCTGGACGTCCGGCAGGGTGGTGGAGTCGTCGATGTGCTGCTCGTTCTTGATGCCCGAGATCGCAGCGAGGTAGGTCTTCAGGAATTCCGGGTGGACCTGGATCAGGTAGTCGAAGACCGACCAGGTGGCGAGGTGCTGCGGCTTCTCGAGCTCCGCGAAGGTCCGGATCTTGACCAGGGAGGCGAAGGACGGGGCGTCGCCCGACTTGACCAGCTTGAGCGTTGGGTCCCTCCAGTCCTTGTCCTTGAACATCTGCGCTGCAGAGCCCTCCGAGGAATCGAAGGTGTTGAAGCGCGGGTTGATCTCTCGCTCGACCCAATGGGCCGCGCCCTCGCGGATCCAGATGGGCTTGTCGTACGAGTAGTGCTTGTACCCGTTCATCATCATCTGGGTGACGTTGAACACCACGTGCCCGTGCATGGCCTCGTCGAGGTTGAGGCGGCCCTGCCCGGTGTGCGCGATGAAGCAGAGCGTGTCCCGTTCGCGGATGTTCCACCGCTGGCTGAGCTTGGTCGTCAGGCCGAGCCGTGCGGTCAGGAAGAGGCGTGAGGACTTCTCAGAGGGCAGCAGCAAGACCTCGAACTTCCCCATCTGGCCCATGTAGGGGCCGATGCCGAAGTAGGGCGTACCGATGTCCCAGATCTCCTTGTTCGCGGCGAACGTCTCGTCCGTGACGCCCATGATCTCCTGCAGCCGCGCGTAGTGCTCCTCCAGTCGCTGGGCGTAGAGGTGAGCTCGGAGCCAAGGGTCCAGGAACTTGGTGTCCGGCTTCACCACCGGGAGCGCCTTCTGGAGCTTGGCCAGCTCAGCCTTCACCTTCTTGCGCTCCTCCTTGGTCACCTTCACCTTCGGGAGGGCGATCCCCAGTTCAAAGTGGGCCGTCTCGATCCACCGGACCTCAACCCCCTCGAGCAACGCCGAGATCTCGGTCGTCGTGTCGTCGCGGGCACCGAACTCAAACCCGCCCATGGAGGCGTATCCGGCGGCCTCGACGTACTTCTCCTTGCCGCCTCGGGTGTAGGGGTCGTTGGCGGGGTCCGTCAGGGGCTTGGAGCGATCCAGGGGCTTCTGTGCGGCGGCCACAGCGGTGAGGGCCAACAGCCCAACCATGGCGACTGCGAGCCTTCGCAGCTGGGTGTGTTGGGTGTTCATGGGCATGTTCAAAGCCGCTCTTTCCAGCGGTTAGCGTGTTCGATGGCGTCGAAAGAGGAGAGGCGCTTCAGCGGCGCAGCGCCATCCACGATCATCCGCAGCGCGTTGATCGTGGCCACCTTGACCTGATTCTGTTCCGCATTGAGGAGCGGAACGATGGGCTTGATTTGGTCCTTTGAGCCGGCGTAGGTGAAGAGGCGCAGGAGCAACACTCGGCCTGCGGGGTCCCCTGCCTTCGCGAGGCGAGCCGAGAGCTCCGCGCCGACGGCCTCGCTGGCGGCCTTGGCGTGGGCGCACGCACCCTCGAGGGCTGGACCCCAGGTCTTCCACGGCTCAGGGGCCGCAAGTTCGAGCGCTCCAGGGACGCCCTCGAGGGAGCCGGTGGAGAGGCAGAGGACGGCGGCCAGCTGCAGGTCGAGGGCCTCCACGGGCTTGCGTGCTCGCTTGTCCTTCGCCCTCTCGGTCCACTCCGAGAGGAACGCCTCGGAGGCCTCCTGCAACCCCGGGTCTCCGAGCTCTGCGACGCGCCTTGCGGCATACCGCCGCGGCGCGTCAGCCCGCTCATCGAGCACCTCGGCGAGGAGGCGCGTGTGCTCCGGGGCCGTGATGGAGTCGAGGACAGCCTCCATCCGCGCGCGCGCCTCGGCGTCCTTCTCGGACCCGAGGAACTTCAGCAGCAGGGGGGCAGCGGCGGGCCCGATCTCCTCGAGCTGGCCTGCGCCCTTCACGGCCATCTCCTCCGTGCGCGCCTTGCGGACGCGGGCGATGCACTGCTTCAGCTCCGCTTGATTGCCGAACTCTGGCCACGCGGTGGCCCGTTGGATCTCGTCGCGGCGTGTGGCGGTCGGCCCCGGGGACCACGGAGCGACGGGCTGGGTGAGTGTCGAGCTGGCGGGGGTCGCCAGGGTGAGGATGAGCGAGAGGATCATCGGCTGCCCGAGGTGGGGTACAGGTAGAGGGGGGGGACCATCGGCTCCCACTCAGGATCGATGACCTCGACCTGAAAGCCGTCGACCGCCGTCTGGACCAGGCCCCGAACGGCGTCTTGCGGGAGGTAGGGCACGTCGTACCGCACAATCGTGACCTGGGAGCCGCCGACGAAGCCTCCCGGCGGCTCCGAGGTGGCGGTGAGTTTGAAGAAGCTCCAGGCCCCTGGCGTCTCGTGCAGCTCGGAGAAGGTGAGCGGCTCCATCTCCGAGGCAATGGCCCAGGGGATCAGCCCGACGTCCTTGAACGTCCCCGTTCGAACCTGCGGCTCGGGCGCATCGGGGGGCAGTTCACCGGTCTCGCGCACCGCAGAGAGCAGGCTCTGGGCCCGCCCGAAGGCCACCTCTCGGGCCTCGGGGTCGAGGGCGGCGCCAGCGGCGAGGGGAATCGAGATGTTGCTGAGCACCTTGCGTCGGTGGTCGCGGAGCACGAACTCAGGCTCGATGAGCCCGATGGCGTCCACGTAGCGGTCCACGTCCGAGGAGAGGATGGGCTGGTCTTCGACCACGAGGACCGTGCCGGGAGGGAGCACTCGCTCTTCAGCCGGCGCGGGCGCGGGGTCCGAGCACCCGCTGCTCAGGGTCAACGGAGCCAGGGTCAGGCACAAGGTGAGGAAGGGGCGGCGCATGGTCGACACTAGTCTCCTTCGGGGGAGCCGTTTCGGCCTCCCTCTCGTCGATCGAAGCTCGAGATGAACGGCAGGACGCGTCCGGCAAGGAAGTCGTATGTCTTCAGCACGTTGTGCTCGAGGGCCTCCAGCCCGCTCTCAGGTGACGAGGGGCCGAAGGTGCCATGGACCTCGATGTAGAGGGAGCGCGGATCGGCGCTGAAGGACTCGATCCGCAGGCCGAACGCGCTGTCGTCACCTGGCTCAGGGCTGAAGCCGAGGCGCAGTCCCACCAGCTGGGAGGACCGGCCGAGGGTCTGCAGTTCGTCTCCGAAGCCGAAGACGCGGTCCTTCAGGAAGGCGCGGGTGTCCGTCTGCGTCCTGGGGTTGACGAGGCTCTGTAGCACCACCTGCTGGGCGGAGAGGGTGGAGAACCCGCGCAGGGGCGCCGCGCGCTCTGCGATTTCGCGGACGCGCGTCGCGAAGGCCTCGTGGGTGAGGGTGCCCTTTTCCTCCCGGAACTGGATCCGGTCGGCCAGGAAGGCGACCTGCGACACTGCGCCCGGCGTGGCCATGGGATTGGAAAGGACGGGCCCGATCGGGCTCACCTGATAGCCCGCGTAGGCGGGCTGACCGCCCTCGAACATCTCATTATGAAGCCGCTGGATGGGCCTCGGGTCCGGGGCGATGGCGGGGTGAATAAGCTCGCAAAGGAGGGCGATTGTGCGCGTGGGGTAGGCCATGGAATGCCGATCAACGTAGCGGGGAGGGCCGCTCCCTGCTTGTGCACATCCTCAACTCCCGCCCAGCGCCCCCGACCATGGCCGACCTCCGAAAGGCGGCACGGGTCGTTTGCAGCCCAGTTCCCGCTTTCTTCTCTCACCTTGGGAGTGGCTCCGTAGGATCCCACTCCCCAGACCCCATCTGATCGACCTGCGAGCCACGCTCCGGCCCCCCTGGGCCCGAGGCTACGCCGTCCGTTGCACTCCACTGGACCGATGAAGAATCGCATTCTCCTCACCCTCCCGCTCCTCGGGCTGGCCACTCCGGCCGCCTTTTCCGCGCCCGCCGCGCTGCCCTCCACCGCGCTGCCCTCCACCGCTCAGGCGGACGACGCCAGCGCGACGGCCTCCGAGTTCGGGGACCCCGTCGTCGTGAACGGCGTCCGGATCTCGGACATGGCGATCAAGCGCTTCCTCGTCTACGGCCCGGGCCGAAACGGGCTGGACGCCCGCAAGCTCCAGATCTTGATGGATCACGAGCGCGAGATCCGCGTCGAGGAGGTCGCCGAACAGGTCGCCTCCGAGATGGACGGGGCCAGCGCTGAGGACCGCCAGGCCGAGGTGGCGAAGCGCATGCAGCGCTACGAGCTCGACATGAGCTTCGTCGAACGCCGCCTCGCGGCGGAGAAGGCGAGCTTCGAGGAGCGCTTCCCGACGCTCGACCACGAGGTGGAGCTGCGCCGCGCGTACGGCTCCGGGGATTGGTATCGAGACCAGGTCCGCCAGACCATGGAGTTCGACCAGCTCTTCTTCCCCGATCACCCGGACAGCTGGCCGATGCTCTCGGTCGAGGCCATCCAGGGCGGCTCGCCCCAGGTGGATCTGATCGCTGACTACGCCCGTGAGTACGAACGCCGCCTCGCGGTGTCTCAGGACAGCGGTGAGCCCATCGTCGCCGAGCAGGAGATGATGATGTCCCTGCTGCGTGACTTCGTGATGCAGGCCCTCTGGAGTCTCGCCGAGGTCAAGACGGCGACCCAGGGGATCTCCGAGGACCTCGCGATGCTCATCGACGGCGGTGACTGGAGCGCCGAGGTCAAGACCCAGGAGGTCTTCGACGAGATGCGCGTGGCCTTCAGCGGCCAGGACATCGAGGACGCCAAGGTCTGCCTCGCGCTCTTCGCGGCGGCCAGCCAGAAGCTTCAGTCCGAGGGGGTCATGAGCTCCGATGAGGACTTCCAGGCCATGATCACGGCCATCCGCGACCAGATGGCGAACTCCATGTTCAACATGGACTTCCTCGCGCTCCAAGGCCACGGCTTCCCTTCAGCTGAGGCCTACGAGCAGCACCTCCGCCTCGTTGACTCCTTCAAGAGCGGTCGCTCTGCGGAGCTCGAGATCGGCGAGAACGGGGAGCTGTCCGCAGAGCTGCAGGCGCACCTCCCGATCGCCAACGGGATCATGGGGCTGGCCAAAGCACGCGCGGAGATCCTGCTCGTGTCGGCCTTCGACTTCCCGAGCTTCTCCTGGAAGGAGAGCGGTTGGGAGAGCGCCTATGAGAGGGCGACCGCGCTCCGCGGGCAGGTCGACGCCTACCTCGCCGAGCTCGCGACCGAAGCCGAGGCTCGCGCCGCGGCGGTGGAAAAGGGTGAGAACTTCGCGCCTGAGAAGGAGCTGCTCCCCTTCGATCGATGGTGGACCGACCTGCTCCGTCAGAACAGTGACTACTGGGACCCGCCCCTGCCCGCCACGGGCAAGCAACCGCCGGCCATTGGCCTCAAGAACTTCGGCGCCTTCAACGAGGAGCCGATGACTCGGAACGATATGAAGCGCGCCATCGGCGAGTCGGAGTACGAGCACTTCCTCGCGAACGGCGCCATCGTTGATGCGGTCTTCTTCGACATGGAGCCGGGCTCCGTGGCCGGGCCGTACCGCGGGCCGAAGGGCTTCTACCTCATCTACCTGAAGGGACGCACCCGGCCGACCAATCCGCTCAACATGCGGACCGAGAGGCACCAGCAGATGATCCAGGAGGACTGGGTCCGCAAGGCCTTCCAGGCGTACGCTCACGAAGCGTTGGCGGCTGCGGAGACCAGCGGCCTCTGAGTCGCTGCAGGGCCCCTGGCCACCCCGCGAGGCGCTCCCGGATGACCCGGGGGCGCCTCGCGCCGTTTTCTCACCCTTTGAGCCACGACGAGGGGTGGGGCCGCCCTAGCCTTCCGCTTCCATGCACCGCCTCGGCGACCTCTACCGTCTACTCCGACCCCACGCAGGCCCGCACGTCCTCGCGCTCATCGGGGTCGTGTTCCTCGGGCTGACGAGCGCGTTCCTTCAGAAGGGGACGTTCTTGCTCCTCGAGCCCACCTGGGAGGTCCTCTTCCCGGGAGAGCAGGTGCCGTCCCTCGCGGAGGGTATGGCGGGGGGCGCGGTGGACCCTGGCGTCGACGGGGAGTCGGGGCCGGCTGGGTGGCTCGTGTCGATGGACGCCGGCCTCGAAGAGCGCAAGGCCGCGGCCAAGCAGTGGATCCTCGGGGACCCGGGGACCTTGGCTGAGAGCGGAGAGCAGCGCCTCCATGCGCTGCTCATGGTGGGTGCCATCGTCGCCCTGATGGCGCTCCTGGCTGGTGCGACCCAGTACGGCATGGGGGTCATCGCGGGCAAGGTCAGCCTGCTCCTGGTGGTCTCGCTCCGCATGCAACTCGCCCGGCACCTGATGGGGCTGTCGCTGCGGTACCACTCCGGCCGTCGGTTCGGAGACCTCCTCTCCCGCATCAGCAGCGACGTCGCCCGGACGACCCAGGTGGTCCAGGTCATCCTCAAGGACCTGATCCAGGAGCCCCTGCTCTTCCTCGTCTCCCTGGGGCTCGCGTTCTTGATCGCGCCGCTGCCCACGCTCTTCGTGGTGCTGGGTCTGCCGATCTTCGTGATCCCGATCGCGATCCTGATGAAGAAGGTCCGCAAGGGCAGCCACCGCAGCGCGACCCGGCTCGGCTCCACGTTCCAGGTACTGACGCAGATGTTTCAGGGGATCCGGACGGTGAAGGCGTACCGGGCGGAGGAGCGTGAGCTCGAGCGCTTCGAGGCCACCAACGTCAGCTTTGTCCAGGCGACGATGCGCATGATCCGGGCCTCGGCGCTGTCGCGGGCCTGGACCATCTTCTTCACCAACTTCGGCGTGGCGGCGCTGGTGGTGATCGTGGGCCTGGTGGTGATCAATGGATACGCGGTGAACAACGGCGGCGAGATGCTGACGTTCTTCATGATGATCAGCCAAGCTTCATCACACCTGAAGCGGACCACGCGCGTCGTGGCCCAGGTGGCGGAGGCTCAGGGCGCCGCGCAGCGCCTGCTCGACCTGCTGGACGAAGAGCCCGATCTCGTGGAGTCTCCGGACGCCGTCTCGCTCCCGACCATCGGCTCCGGCATCGTGTTCGAGAACGTGGGCTTCCAGTACCCCACCGAACAGGACGCCGGCGCCGCGAGCCAGGACGGCTTCACCATCGAGGGCCTGGACCTCGAGATACGCGCGGGCGAGACCGTGGCGGTCGTTGGAGCGAGCGGGTCCGGCAAGAGCACGGTGCTCGACCTCGTCGCGCGCTTCGTGGACCCGCAGTCCGGTCGCGTGTTGGTGGGGGGTCATGACCTGCGTGAGATCTCGTTCGACTCATGGACGTCGCGCTATGCGGTGGTCACGCAGGCGCCGTTCCTGTTCCACGCTTCGATCGCGGAGAACATCCGCTACGGACGCCCAGATGCGACCGACAAGGAGGTGGAGCAGGCCGCGGTGGCAGCCCACCTCCACGACTTCATTCTGTCGCTCCCAGAGGGGTATCAGACGGACGTTCAGGATGCGGGAGCACGCCTCTCCGGAGGGCAGCAGCAGCGCATCACGATCGCGCGGGCGCTGCTCTGCGACCCGGAGCTCCTCCTCCTCGATGAGGCCACGAGCGCCCTTGATACGGAGAGCGAGCGCGCCGTCCAGGAGGCGCTCGACGAGATGATGGAGGGGCGAACCTCCGTCGTGATCGCCCACCGGCTCTCGACCATCCGTAAGGCGGACCGGATCCTCGTGATGGACGCCGGGCGCCTGGTCGAGAGCGGCACGCACGAGGAGCTCGTGCAGGCCGGCGGCGCCTACGCGCGCCTCTCTCAGGCCCAATCACTCTGAGCCGCAACCGCGGGGTCCGAGGGAGAGGTGCGCTGCAGGAGCGACCCGTCACGGGTCCTCCCGGCTCAGCGGGCGCGGCGGAGCTCGATCTCGCCGAGGGACGGCGGCTGCTCGAAGGGGCCGCCAGCGAACTCGATCCGCAGCGTCCCGACCGGCACCGGCTTTTCGAGCGCCACAGTGGTCTTGAGCCGCTTGTCCGGGTTCATCTTGCCCGTGATGGCGTCCCGGTCCCGTCCGTTGATGGTGATCTTGAAGTCCGTGAACAGGGGGCGGTTCTCGCTGCCGTGGGTGAGCACGATCTGGTCCGCCTTCAGCTTCTTCTTCAGGGAGACTTCGACCCAGGGGGCCGCATCCTCCGCCAGCGGCGTCCACCCGACACCGAGCATCCGGTCGATCACCGCGGCCGCCTTCCCACGGGCGCCTTCCTGCTCTGAAGAGGCCGTGGCCTTCACCTTCACGAGGCGCAGGAGGTTCTTGTCCATGTCCGTCGCGTAGGCCCTCCATTCGGGGCGATCGGTGATCCCCACGCGGATCCGAAGCGACTTCGACTTGAGCGGCTCGGACTTGCCTTCGATGAAGACGTGGGCGGTCACATCGCACAACCGGGGGCCGTCGAGGTCGCACTGGAGGGCGAAGCGCCGCCGGGCCGCCGCGCCATCCTCGTCGGCGATGAGTGCTCCGATCTGCACCAGGCCGCTCTCGCCCACAAAGGCGGAGCGCCAGTACTCCACGCGCTCCACCTTGATCGGTCCATCGCCGTCCTCTCCGGACCCGTACTCGAACGAGGCGTCGTCGCCGAAGGAGGAGATCCAGATGGTGGTCTTGGCCCGACCGCTGGCGCGGAGGGAGACGTCCGCTGCCGGGTCGTCTTCACCGAAGGCCCACCGGGCGGCCCTGTCGGCCTTGCCGTTCCCTGAGGCTGGACGGAGTGAGCCCGTCGCGCGCGAGAGGAAGAGGAGCGAGAAGGCGGTCTCTCCCTCGTTGCTGCCCCAGCGGCCCTCCTCGGACTGCTTCGCCACGAGGCTCTCGGCCCCCAGCTGGTACCAGGGCTTCCCTCCGAGCCAGTCCGTCTTGAGGAGAGAGCCCACGCGCTCGACGCCGTAGAGGTAGTAGAAGAACCGCCCCATCGAGCCACTCTCTGACGTGGGGACGGGGTTCTTCTCCATGTCCAAGTGCTGCTCGAGCCAGCGAGAGCCTTCGTTCATGGCTCGCTCGTAGGCAGCGGTCCTGCCCCGCATCTTCTCGAGACAGATCGAGAGCACAGCGACCCCCGCGGCGGTCATGCTCCCCGTGGCGTGTTCTGCATTGGTGGTGTAGCGGAAGCCGCGGGCCCGCAAGCCGCTCTCCGTTCCCTCGACGGGCTCGGCGTAGTCGAGGATCGCGTCCGCGAGGCGCTTCCAGACCTTGACCGGTATGGAGGCCCCGGCCGCCTCCGCGGCGCGCAGAGCCATCGCCGCGTACTGGGTGTTCGAGAGGTCGGGGTGGTTGCCCGGATAGGACCACCCCTCCCGGACCTGGGTGTCGATCAGCTCGTCGGTCAGCCGCTCGATCCACTCCTCGTCTTGCGGCCGTCCGCGGGTGGCCACGGCGAGCAGCACGCAGGAGCGGCTGTAGGTCTTGTGGGGCGGGTGTCGCTCGAGGAAATCGAAGCCGCGCTGGACCGCGCTGTGCTCCACCGAGAGGCCGCACTTCATCAGCGCGTAGAGCGCGAGTCCGGTCATTCCAGGGCCGTAGTTGTCGAGGTTTTGAAGCCACGAGCCGTCCATGGATTGGTGCGTGAGCAGGTGTTCGACCCCAAGGTCTATGGCCTCGTTGACCTGGTTCTGGAGCGCGTGCGGGATCTTGTGAGGCGCCGGCGCAGCGTCCTTGTCTTGTGCGGTGCTGGACGCAGCCAAAAGGAGCAAGGAGACCGCGCCGTAGAGGCCTCTCAAGAGGACCCTCGCCGGCCTGCGCTCCGGGCGCACCTCGACGCAGGGGCTGCGGAGGGGAGAGGACGGCGTGGTGGTCATCAGAGGCATTCTCCTGACCCTAGCGCTCGTTCCCCCCGTTGCCTAGGAGGGGAAAGACCTCGCCTTTGGCGGTGTCGGTGCGCTCAGCCCTTCTCGAGCAAGCAAACAGCCTGCACGGCGACGCCCGCACCGCCCGCGAGGGCTCCCATACCCTCAAGGGTCTTGCCCTTCACGTTGACCGCCTCGGGTTCAACGCCGGAGAGCTCCGCGATTCGTGCCCGCATGGCTGATCGGTGGGGCTTGATCTTGGGCCCCTCCGTGGCGATCACCACGTCGATGTTCACGACGACCCAGCCCGCCTGCCCCACAAGCTCCACGGCCTCGCTGAAGAGGGTCGCGCTGTCGGCGCCTTTCCAGCGCGGGTCGTCGTCGGGGAACAACGTCCCGATGTCGTCGAGACCTGCCGCGCCGGTCACGGCGTCAGTGAGGGCGTGCAGGACAGCATCCCCGTCCGAGTGCCCCGCGGGCCCGGTCGGGTGGGGCAGAGTGAGCCCCCCGAGGATGCACGGACGCCCCTCCTCGAGGCGATGGAGGTCAAACCCGAGCCCGACGCGAATCGTCATGCGGACTCCTCGGCCAACGTCGCGAGCGCCTCGCCCAGAACAAGGTCCTCCGGTGAGGTCATCTTGATGTTGTGGCGCGAACCCTCGACGACCCGTGAGGGGCCGTGGTAGTGCTCGTGCAGGGCGGCGTCATCGGTCGGGCGAAAGCCGTCTCGTTCAGCACGCGCGAGCACGTCGTGGAAGCGCGCCGCGCGCATGCCCTGGGGGGTCTGCGCCGACCAGTACTGGTCGCGGTCCATGGACTCCTCTGAGAGGAAGCCGTTGGGGACAAATTTGAGCGTGTCGCTGATGCGCGTCGCGAGGAGCGCGCTCCCGTGCTCATACGCGGCGCTTGCGACCCGCTCGATGTGATCGGCCTCCACGAAGCAGCGCGCCGCGTCGTGGACGAGGATCACGTCTACCTCATCGGAGACCGCACGCACACCCTCCCGCACCGAGTCGGTCCGCTCGACCCCGCCCACGACGATGGCTCGGATCGCTGCCTCGTGCGGGGCGAGCGCCTTGAGGATGGCGTCACGGTCTGCCTCGCGAATCACCACGACCAGCTCGACCACTGAGGGAGCCGCAAGCAGCGCGGCGGCGGACCGCTCAAGGAGGCTTCGGCCCCCGAGGGGGCGGAGGGCCTTGGACGTCTCGCCGCCCATGCGCGTGGACGCGCCGGCGGCGAGGAGGACGGCGGCGGACCGGAGGGCCGGACCTTCTTGTGGTTCTCTGAGCTCCATATGGGGGGGCCGCGCGGGTCAGGGGGACCGGTTTCTCGGCGCAGCGCCGATAACGTAGGCTCAACCCACCGCGGCCGCACGGTCGCAAAGCTCATGTCCACTGCAGAACTTCCCCAGGTCCCCGAGGACCTCGCCTGGCCGGTGATCCTCGGGATCGACCCGGGGACGAAGATCATGGGCTACGGGGCGGTCATCCATCATGCGGATGGCCCGCGGATGCTGGCGGCCGGGGCGATCCGCGGAGGCTCCTCGAAGGACGTCCCGACGCGCCTGGGGACGATCCGCCGTGAGCTGGATGTGCTCATGGGACGGCTCCGGCCCAGCGTGGTGGTGGTCGAGCACGCGTTCACAGCAATCAACATGCAGTCCGCCCTACGGGTCGGAGAGGGCCGCGGCGTGGTCCTCTCCGCTGCCGTGGTGCATGGCGCCGAGGTGGTGCAGTACCAGGCGTCTGAGGCGAAGAAGTCCGTGGTGGGGGATGGGCAGGCCAAGAAGGAGCGCGTGGCGGCCATGGTCGCGGCGGAGTTGGGGCTGGAGGTGGCCCCTGAGCCCCTGGACGCCACGGACGCCTTGGCGCTCGCCCTGACCTACGTGCACCGCCAGCGCTTCGCGGGGCGGCTGGGCGGACGGTGAACGTCGCCGGAGGGCGGCGTCGGGCTGGGTCGCGGGGGAGCCGCGCCCTGGGCCCTTGGCCGGGGCCTCGCCTGGGACGAGGGCGTGACGAGGGCGGGAGCGGGGCGTCTGACAATTCGACGCGATTTGGGTGCGGACCCGGGGCTCTTCGGCCGTTGGCCTTATGGGACCGCGCCCGGGGAGTTTCCTCGGCGGCGGACTCCCAGGCCCCAGCTCTCCCCCCCCAAACGAGGGGAGGCGGCCGCTCGAGAAGCTTGGTCCCTCGCAGGGACAGGAGACGTGGGACGATGGGCCGATGGGATCATACGCGCCAGCTGCTCCGGATCGGCCGCCCGGCCGAGACCGGGGGGGACGCTCCGGTTGAGCCTTTCGATGACTGGTCCAGGGGCCCCGACCGCGGCCCCCGCTCGATGCGCTGCCGCTCGATCTGCATCGCCAGCGGCAAGGGCGGGACGGGCAAGTCTTCCATCACCGCTTCCCTGGCGGACCTCTTCCGCCACAAGGGGCGGGCGTTGCTCCTCGACGCGGACCTCGGCTGCGCCAACGCCCACATCTTCCACGACGTGCACCCCGATCACAGCTTCGCGGATGTGATCGCAGGGGACCGTGAGGTCCACGAGATCGTCACCGCCTGCGCCCCGGACCTCGACCTCTTACCCGGCGGGTCAGGGGTGGGCCGCTTGGCCGGCCTCCAGGAATACGAGCTCGAGATGATCGGGCGCGGCCTCACCCGCGTCGAGCCGCTTTATGCCTACCTCCTCGTGGACTCCGCAGCGGGTCTCTCCCGTCAGACGGTGGCCTTCGCAGCAGCCTGTGATCAGACCCTGCTGGTGACGACGCCAGACGTCACGGCGATGACGGATGCTTACGCCTTCCTCAAGGTCTTCACTCGTCAGTGCGAGGCGCTCGGGGAGCGCCGCGCGCTTCCCCTCCTCGTGGTGAACCGAGCGGCCAACGCAGACGAGGCCAGTCAGGTTGGCGCGCGCCTCCAGGAGGTCACTCGGAAGTTCCTCGACCGGCGGCTCGAGGTCCTCGGGTGGCTACCCGAGGACCGTGCCGTGTTCCGCAGCACCCAGCAGCGGCAGTCCGTGGTTGCGGGGGAGCCCGACTCCCCCGTGGCTCAGGCCCTCGAGCTCGTGGCGACGAAGCTCGAGGAGCGCCTGCAGGGAGAAGACGGTGCCGGCATGGGCGCCAGGCTTGAGGCGATGTCGACGCGAGAGCGGACCCCGCGCCGGGCCTGAGCCGGCGGGCGCGTGGTGGGCGAGCCCCAGGGCCCTCGTGCCGCGCGCCCCGCGACCAGCCCGGGGGCCGCTCGTCCCATGCAGAGAGGGATGGTGCGCACAGAGTGGGAGCAGGAGCAGCGGGTGAGCACGACCTCCACGGAGGAGGTCCGGCGCGGGCCGTCTCGTGCGCGACGTCGCGGCACGGGGCGGGGGCCTGGGCGGGGGCCTGGGCGGGGGCCTGGGAGCTCGGTCGTCTTGCTGGCCTTGGTCGGGTGGTGGTCGGGCGCACTGATCTGTGAGGCCGCGGAGGCCGAGCGCGCCTGGCGGTGGTGGCGTGAGGGGCCACGCTTGGCCGGCGGACCGTGGGCCTCGGACCTGCCGCTCGCCTATCCGCGCGCGCTCCGGCGGGCAGCTGGGATCGGCCCGAGGCGCTCGGTGGACCTGGCGAGGTACCTGTGGCGAGAGGGTCCCGAGGCGGAGTTGGAGAGCCTCGCCGGCGTCGGGCCCCGTACGGCCCTTGCCGCGCGGGGGGTGCTGGAGGAGCTCTCGCTGCGGGGGGTGGTGGAGGACTGATACGGCCGCGAGGGCCTGGCCTCAACTGGGTAGGACTCTCCGCGGATGCGGCGGGCGGATAGACTACTCGCCTGATGTTTCCTCCTGCGTCGGGCGACGTGTGCGCAGGCGCCGAGGCTGATTTCAACGGACCTATGACTCCCAAGGACTTGAATGATCACCTGGACGAGGTCCTGCGGCGGGCGCTCGCAGAGGACCTCGGGATGGAGGTCCGCGCTGGGACGCCCACCGAGGACCTTGTTCAACAGGATGTGACGACGCGCACCGCGGTGGGCGAGGGCGTCGCGGGGCGCGCCACGTTGATCGCGAAGGAGGCGGGGGTGTTCGCCGGCGGGGGCGCGTTTGAGCGGATCCTGCGCATGCTGGACCCTGATGCCAGGGTCGACGCGATGGTGGGGGACGGTCAGGTCATCGTCCCGGGAGACGTCGTCCTTCACGCCCGCGGGGGTGCGCGGGCGCTGCTCGTCGCTGAGCGAACCGCCCTGAACCTGGTGCAACGCATGTCCGGGATCGCCTCCCGTACGCGGGCGGCTGTGGAGCGCGTCGAGGGGACGGGGGCGAGCATTCTCGATACTCGGAAGACGGCGCCGGGCCTTCGGTACCTGGATAAGTACGCCGTTCGCGTGGGCGGTGGGGTGAACCACCGGATCGGCCTCTTTGATGAGGCGATGGTGAAGGAGAACCACATCGACCTCTCCGGTCGGTCAGTGGAGACGCTTCTGGCCGACCTCCGCGCCGACCTCGGCGCCGGCTTCACGATCACCTGCGAGGCCCGGGACGGAGTCGAGGCCGAGGCGGCCGTGCGCGGGGGCGCGGACGTGGTGCTCCTGGACAACATGACCCCCTCAGAGATGTCCGCCTTGATCCCGACGCTCCG
The DNA here is from genome assembly GCA_029248265.1 of Planctomycetota bacterium. GTDB lineage: Bacteria > Planctomycetota > UBA1135 > UBA1135 > Saltatorellus. Next base: position 27,858 of record JAQWJQ010000113.1, on the reverse strand, counting down.
GGCTCTGGCTGAGGAGCGGGGGCGGCCGGTCGCGTTGGAGGCCTCGGGTGGGATCACCCTCGACACGCTCCCGGCGGTCGCCGAGACCGGGGTGGACCGCATCTCCATGGGCGAGCTCACGCACTCGCCGCCGGCGCTTGATCTCTCGCTGCAGTTGGTCTTTGACCGGGACCTCAACGGCCCGAGCTCCGAGGTCATCTGCATCCAGTCTGCCGATGGGGTGTTGGAGTTGGACTTACCCGCGACCCACGCCCACGGTCGCATGGCACGAAGGGTGGCGACGGCCTTCGCTGAAGAGCGCCGCCTCGAAGGTCGCGTGGCAGACACCCTTCAACTCGCCGTTGGCGAGCTCGTCGACAACGCCGTGGACCATGGCGGTGGAGGCGCTGCTCAGAGCCTCGCCGACCTGGACACGAGCGTGCGTGTGCGCCTGGTCGTTCGGATCGGAGATGAGGCGGGGGCCGGGCGGGCCTGGGCGGTTCGCGTCGACGATCAAGGGGGCGGAGACGTCGACGCCTTGGAGTCCTTCATACGCCCTGAGGGCGGTGTGCCCGACCTGGAAGACGAGCGGGGGCGCGGCCTCTTCCTCCTGGGGGAGATGGTCGATCACCTCGAGGCGAGCGTCTCTCCGGACGGAAAGGGACTGAGCTTGGAGGCAAGCCAGGACTCGGATGACTGAGCGCCACGACCCCTCACCAGCGCAGCGCTACCTGCGCTCTGCTGGCCAAGCCCTGCTCGCGCAGCCACGCTGGCTCGCCTGGCTCGCCCCGCTCGCGTGGGCGGCCATGCTCTTCCTGCTCTCGACGTACTCTGGCCCGGCGGACGACCGCCCTGTCTTTCCATTGCAGGGCTTCATCTGGAACTTCGCTCACCCGGTTCTCTTCGGCTTGCTCGCGCTCCTCGTGATCCCGGTCGCGCCACGTCGAGCGCTCGGCCAGCACCAGTGGACGGCGATGACGGGGATCGGAGCCCTCTGGACGGTCCTCCTCGTGACCCTCTACGGATTCACGGACGAGTTGCACCAGTCCACGGTGCCCGGCCGGGACGCCTCGCTGCTGGACGTGTGCTCCGACGGCGTCGGTGCCGCTGCGGTGGTGGCGGTGGTGCTCTATCTCGGGCGCCCCGACGCCAACTCGCGCGGGCTCCGGATTCGATTCCTGGGGTGGCTCGGCGCCTGCATTGCCGTCGCAGGGCTGGCTACGGGCTGGGACGTCCTGCACGGGGAAGGGCTCTGGCCGTTCTGAGCCCTCTCGCCGACGCCGGGCGCGTAGACTCGCGCGCCGAACCATGATCGAAGAGCAGTACATCAGCCCTCTGGGCTCGCGCTACGCGAGCCGAGAGATGCGCGCCAACTTCTCCGACCGCACCAAGTTCACGACCTGGCGGCGCCTCTGGATCGCCCTCGCGGAGTCGGAACAGGAGCTGGGCCTCGCGATCAGCGACGAGCAGTTGGACGAGCTGCGCGCTCACGCGACGGACCTCGACCTCGACCTGGCGGCGAAGTACGAGAAGGAGCTCCGTCATGATGTCATGGCTCACGTCCACGCGTGGGGGGACGTCTGTCCAAAGGCGAGGCCGATCATTCACCTCGGGGCGACCTCTTGCTTCGTCGGGGACAACACCGACCTGATCATCATGCGCGAGGGGCTTCGTCAGCTCCGCGGCCAGGTGGTGGGGGTCTTGGGCGAGCTCGCGGCCTTCGCGCGCGAGTGGAAGGACCTGCCGACCCTCGGGTTCACCCACTTCCAGCCCGCGCAGGCCACCACGGTCGGCAAGCGCGCTTGCCTCTGGATCCAGGACCTGGTGCATGACCTCGATGACCTCGAGCAGGTCGAGTCCCAGATCCGCTTCCGCGGTGTGAAGGGCACGACGGGAACCCAGGCGAGCTTCCTCGAGCTGTTCGAGGGAGATCACGAGAGGGTCCGCAAGCTCGATGAACTTGTCACCCGCAAGATGGGCTTCGAGCGCACCTTCGGCGTGACCGGGCAGACCTACCCGCGCAAGCTCGACTTCCGCGTCTTGCAGGTGCTCTCGTCCATCTCGCAGTCAGCCCATAAGTTTGCGACGGACCTGCGCTTGCTCGCGAACAAGCGGGAGCTCGAGGAGCCGTTTGGCAGCAAGCAGATCGGTTCCTCTGCGATGCCGTGGAAGCGCAATCCCATGCGCTCGGAGCGCATCTGCGCGCTCTCACGCTTCGTGATCGAGCTGGTGGGGAACGCGGCCCACACCGCCGCCAACCAGTGGCTCGAGCGGACCCTGGACGACTCTGCGAACCGACGGCTCTCTATCGCCGAGGGGTTCCTCGCGACGGATGCCGTGTTGAGCCTCTACTGCGATGTCGCGGGAGGGCTGCTGGTGCACCCGCCGATCGTGGCGCGTCACCTCAACGCCGAGCTGCCCTTCCTGGCCTCCGAGGCCGTGATGATGGAGGCGGTCAAGGCCGGCGGCGACCGGCAGGATCTCCACGAGCGCATCCGGGTCCACAGCCACGCTGCGGCCGCCGAGATCAAGGCTGGCCGGGAGCCAGATCTGCGCGAGCGGCTCGCGGGGGACCCGGCCTTCGAGGCCGTGGCCGGCAGCCTCGATGACCTCCTGGACGGTCGACGGTTCGTCGGCAGGGCTCCTGAGCAGGTCGAGGAGTTCCTCGAGGCCGAGGTGGACCCGATCTTGGACCGGTATTCGGACATCGCGCGGAGCGAGGCCGAAATCCGTGTCTGAGGGTCTGTACGGGCGTGAGGCGGGCAGGAGAGGGCCAGGGGCGAGGTCATTTGTCACCGCCCATGGCGGACTCCGGCGCCACGGATTGACACACCGGGTCCCCGCCTGCAATCTCCCCGGCACGGGCCGCGGGGCAATCTCGACCGGGGCCTTACGAGCGGGATATTGTTCCCCAGCGGCCCTGCCTGACGCGCCCTCTTCTCGAGACCCAAGAACCCTGTGACCAAGCCTGGCATCCCCAACGACCTCGTCCTTTCGACGTCGTGTTACGGCCCGAGGCTGCGCTCCATCGAGGACCAGGCGTTCTCTGCGGTGGCGATGGGGTTTCGGAGGCTTGAACTGGGCCTGTCCGCGACGCCGCCGGAGCTGCGCGGTTGGGCGGACGCACAGCGCGAGACGGGGATCAAGATGTCCTGTGTCGTGGTGGGTTCGTTGAAGCCCAAGTCCCCGACGATGACGGGCAGCATGCTCGGGAGCATGGACGCTGATCAGCGCGAGATGGCGCTCAACAGCTCACGGCGCCACGTCCAACTGGCCCAGACCCTCGGCGCCCCTGTCGTGATCCTGCGCGGCTGCGCGGTTGAGGACGCGAAGCTCGAGCGCGAGGCGGCGAAGCTGCTTGAGGAGCACGGCTCCACCCACGTGGACGACCTCGACCTCGTCCGCGAGCGGACGCGTGACTTCGTCCACCGTCTGCAGGCCAAGTCGCAGCGACAGGTCGAGCACTTCTGCCGCTCCGTCCACACGCTGCGGACGGAGTTTCCCGAGACCTCCTTCGCCATCGCCCCGGGGAACGACCTGGACGACCTGTTCGGCTTTGAAGCGGTGCAGTGGATCCTGGATGACCTGGCGGCTCACAAGGTCGGGTACTGGCACGACACGGCGCGGATCCACCGTCGGGGGAACCTCGGAATCCCGGATCAGGGCGCCTGGCTCCAGGCGTTCTCTGACCGGGCGCTCGGCGTCCACCTCCGGGACGCGACGGACGCGGACTTTGGGCTCCCTCCGAGCCTCGGTGAGGTCGACTTCAAGCTCGTCCAGGAGTACCTGCCCAAGACCTGCGCTCGCGTGGTCGATGTGGACCCCACGCACGGGCGGCCAGAGGTGCTGGCGTCGGTGCAGTTCCTCCTTGGGCTCGGCTTCTGAGCTTCCACGGGGGCTCGTCTCGCAACGGGTCGAGCTGCTCACTTTGGTCTAAGCCCCTTTCCCTGTGCGACTTGAGGGTCGCGAGGTGTCGAGTTCTCGTAGAGGGTCATGGTCTCCACCCCCCTGGAAGCTCGATAATGCTCCGTCGAGCCGGACCTTCTCCTCGGCGACCGCTCCTGCCATGACCGAAACCTCCAACGGCCCGATGACAGCCCCGGCTGATCGTCCGAAGGACCTGCCCAGCCCGGACGACGGCGCGGTGGAGACCGCGCGCTTCCAGGGGACGGCGCCGGTGGAGCATCTCCGTGGAGTGCTGGCCGCGTGCTGTGAGGCCAGCGTGCCTGGCGTGCGCGGCCGGTTCCTGATCCTGACGCACATGGGGCCCGACCCCGACGCGCTCGGGGCTTGTGAGGGCCTCCGTCTGCTCCTTGAACAGGGCTTCGGGCACGAGTGTGTGGTGGCGACCCACGGCAAGGTCCACCGCGCCGAGAACGTCGCGCTCCTCGAGACCCTCGAGCTCGACCTCGCGGAGTACGATGCCACCGATGTCAGCGCCTTCTGCGGGGTGCTCCTCGTCGACACGCAGCCCTCGTTCCGCCACACCGTGGTGCCTGCGGCTCCCTCCGTCCTTGCTGTCTTCGACCACCACAGGTCGCCGCAGACCGACGACGGGGCGTCGGAGGTTCCCCACGAGGACGTCAGGATCGACCTCGGCGCCACCTCGTCGATGCTCTTCGAGTACCTGCGTGACGCGGGCGTCGCGCTGGATTTGCGGACGGCCTCAGCGCTGTTCTGCGGCATCCGTTACGACACGGCCGACCTGTCCCGGAACGCCTCCCCGCTCGACGAGGAGGCCTACATCGAGACCTTCAAGCGGGGGGACCGTTCGAAGATCGCGGCGATCGACAACCCCCCGCTGTCACGCAGCTACTACCGCCATGTCGCCCAGGCCTTGACCACCGCCCGGCAGCACGGACCCCTCATCATCGCGCTGCTCGGTCGCGTGGAGAACCCTGAGCACGTGGCTGAGATGGCGGACTTCTTCCTGAGGATGAAGGGCTGCTCGTGGGTCGTTGCGGGGGGAGCCTTCGAGGACTCTTACGTTCTCTCCCTTCGCACAGACTACGCCTTTGGTAAGGCCTACCCCCTCATCGAGCGGGTCCTGGCGGACGAGGGGTCGTTCGGCGGCCACGGTCACATCGCTGGGGGCCGGATCCCCATGGAGGACCCCGGTCAGAGCGCCATCGGCAGCATCGAGCGTCGCCTGCTCAAGAACGCCCTGGCCGTGATCTCGGCGTCGGGGGAGGAGGGGGCAGAGGCTCCCGACGGTCGTCGGCTGGATGAGTAGCTGCTGACGCCTGGCGTCGGATAGGCTCTGCCCATGAGCAGACCGACATCACCGTCGCCCCCCGAGGCGCTCTTCGTGGGCGGCTTGGACTCCTCGGGCGGCGCCGGGCTCGACGCGGACCGTGACGCCGCCAGGGCCTTCGAGTGCGCCTCCCACGAGGTGCCCAGCGCCATGACCGATCAGGACCTCTTCGAGGTCCGCCGGGTGGAGGAGCGGATGATGTGGGCGCGGGAGGCGGAGGCTCACCTCGACGATGACCGGTTGGCGGTCATGAAGTTTGGCCTGCTGCCCGGCGTCGCCTCCATTGTGGAGGCCGCGCGCCTGATCGCGCGGGGCCGCCACGGGGCCCGCTTGATCCCGTCTGTGGTGGACCCCGTCATCCGAGCTTCGAGCGGCTACCGGTTCTGGTCGGATCGAGAGCTCGTCCAGGCACGGGACAGCTTGCTCGTCGCCGGCCCCATCGTGACGCCGAACCTGGACGAGCTCGCGGAGCTCACCTGGTCGGATCGATCCGAGATCGGGCGCTCCTCAGACGCCCGGGTGGCGGCCGCTGATCGGCTCCTGCGCGCGGGGGCCAGCGGCGTGGTGGCCACCGGGGGGCACGGCCCTGAGGAGGACCTCGTGCGAGATCTCGTCCTGGAGCCAGGCGAGGCGCCGGTCTGGGTGGAGCGATCCCGGGTCCCCGGAGCGGGAATTCGTGGGTCGGGGTGCCGTTTTGCTGCGGCCCTCGCCTGCCGGCTGGCTGCCGGTGGGGGGCTTGAAGAGGCCGCCCGCGCCGCTGGGGACTTCGTCGCCGAGCGGATCCGGGCGGCCAACTCCTGAGGGATCCTCAGGATCTCGGAAGGTCGGGGTTGCCTCTCGTGGTGACCACGCTATCCTTCCTCGCGACGCGGCTGTAGCTCAGTGGTAGAGCGCAACCTTGCCAAGGTTGATGTCGTGAGTTCGAATCTCATCAGCCGCTCCACCGTCCAACAGAACGCCGCTCCGACCCAGGTCGGGGCGGCGTTTTGCTTTCCAGAACGGGCCGCTCGCCCCAGCGGGCGGACGGCGCGGGCTCAGCTGACCTCGATGGTGCCGCGCAGGTAGATCCGGGCACCGCCGGCGAGCCGCACGCGCTCCCCATCCAACTCGCACTCGAGCCGTCCTCCACGGGTGGAGAGCTGCCGCGCGCGGAGCTTGCGTCGCCCCGTCTCGGCTGCCCAGTAGGGGACCAGCTGGCAGTGGGCCGAGCCCGTGACCGGGTCCTCGAGCACGCCGAGCGTCGGCGCGAAGAAGCGGCTCACGAAGTCCACCTCGTCCGAAGCGCTCGCCGCAGTGGCGATGATCGGGATCCCTGCCTGCCGCAGGAGATCCTCGCGGGGACGCAGGCGCCGGACGTCCTCTTCGGACGGGAGCACAGCGAGGGCATAGCGGTGCAGGAACACCGCCTTCACCGGGGCGTCGAGCGCGCGCTCGATCGCGTCGAGTTGGTCTGGGGTTGGGGCGCCTGTGGGGACCGCCGCGGGCAAGTCGATCTCAACCTCAGCCCCCTCGCCGAGGGACGCCGTCAGGGGCCCACTACGGGTGGAGAAATGAACATGCGTCTCGCCTTCCAGCGCCCCGAGGTCGCGCAGCGCGGCGGCCGCGGCGAGGGTCGCGTGGCCGCACAGCTCGACCTCGGTGGTCGGAGTGAACCACCGCAACGCGAAGGCGGGAGCGTCACGCTCCGCGTCGGCGATCGGCGCGGTGAAGGCCGTCTCGGACAGGTTGTTCTCCTCAGCGATGCGCTGCATGAGCGCCTCGTCGATGGGCTGGTCAAGGGGGACGACGGCGGCAGGGTTGCCGGTGAACACGCCCTCCTCGAAGGCGTCAACCTGATAGATAGGCAGCTGCATGGTGGTCAGTCGTGTGGGGCGGTCAGGACGCACGGTCCTTGATCAGGAGACCGAGCCCCCCGACAACCGACGCTTCAAAGCCGGGCGGCAAGACGGTCGTCCCGGAGTACTCCTCGATGATCGCAGGCCCGACGACTCGGTCACCTTCCTCGAGCCTCGCGCGCTCGTGGACCTCGACGGACAGGGCCTCTCCACCAAACACCACGGTCCGCCGGCCGGCGGGCTCGAGGTGGGCCGCGGCCGCGGGCCCCTTGGCGCGGTCCGGCTGCCCGGCGAGGACCTCCGTCGCGCGCAGACGGACGTGGACGAGCTGGACCTCTTGCTCCTCGAGGGTCCACCCTAAGCGCGCCTCGTGAGCCTCATGGAAGGCCGCCTCGGGGTCCTCGCAGTCCGGAATCGAGAGCTCATAGGACTGGCCCCGGTAGCGCACGGAGAGGCTCGTCTCGAATCGCGGCTCGTGGGCGAGGGCCTCGCCCTCGGAGATGGCCTGCAAGGCCTCCCGCCGCAGGTCTGTGAGGATGGCGGCGCGGCGCTCACTGGTGACCTCACGGAGCGGGCGAAGCACGGAGGCCGATCGGTCCGCGGAGCGCTCTGCGCGGGTCATGCCGTGGGCGGAGAGCACCCCCGGTGACGCGGGGATGAGGGCGGCGGGCATGCCGAGCCCTCGAGCCAGTTCCGCCGCGGCCAGCCCGCCCCCGCCTCCGAAGGCGACCAGCGGGGTGGCGCGAGGGTCCCGGCCGCGCTGCATGGTCATCACGCCGAGCGCTCGGCGCATCGAGGCGTTCGCGGCGTCGATCACGGCCTCGGCGGCCCGCAGTCGATCCACACCGAGGGCGGCGCCGAGCTGGTCGTAGGCCGCGTTGGCGGCGTCGACGTCGAGCTCGAGGGCGCCGCCCAAGAAGCCTCCCTCGGCGTCCATGGGAGCGATCCTCCCGAGGACCACGTGGGCGTCGGTCACCGTCGGTTGGACCCCGCCGCGGCCAAATGCGACGGGCCCAGGGTCAGCGCCTGCGCTGTCGGGCCCGACGCGCAGCACGCCGCCGGCATCGACGCGCGCGAGGCTGCCGCCGCCGCAGCCGACGGTGTGCATGTCCAGCGTCGGCACGGCGATCGAGTGCCCGGCGACTCGCACCTCCTCAGCCAGCCCGGAGAGCTCGGCGCCGCGGGAGTGGAAGGCGACGTCTGTGCTGGTCCCGCCCATGTCGAGGGTCGCGATGGCGTCGAGGCCGGCGGCGGCGGCGGCCCTGGCGGCGCCAACGACGCCGCCCGCCGGGCCGGACAGGAGGACCCGCACCGGTTCGCTCGCCGCGCGTGCCGCGGAGAGGCCGCCCCCAGAGCTCTGGAGCACCTCCAAGCGGGCATCCGGCAGCGCGCCATCGAGCCGCTCGAGGTACGCGCGCACCACGGGGATCAGCGCAGCGTTGCACGCGGCCGTCGAGAAGCGCTCGGCTTCTCTGTACTCGGCGATGAGGCCGGAGGAGGTGGTGCACTCCAGCCCTCTCCCGGTCAGGGCATGGGCCACGCGCCGCTCGGGCTCAGGGTCCGCGTAGCTGTGCAGCAAGCAGATCGCGATGCTCCGGGCACCGGACGCCTCCACGCGGTCGCAGAGCTCGGCGATCTCCGCGTCGGTGGGGCGCACGGCTTCCTCCACACGGCCCCCCGGTCCGGGAGCGGGCCAGCTGCGTTGCCGAAGGCCGAAGCGCCGCTCCCGCGGGATCAGCGGGGTGGGGCGCCGTGGCTCCATGGCGTAGAGGTCAGGTCGCGCCTGGCGGTCGATCTCCACGAGATCCTCGAACCCCTCGTTGGTGACGAGCGCGGCGTCCCCCGTCCGGCCGGTCAGGAGCGCGTTGAGCGCGACCGTGGTGCCGTGGACGACGGTGGCGCCGGGTGCGCCGGGCACGCCGAGCTCCAGGAGGCCTTCCAGGAGGGCGCGGCCAGGGTCGTCCGGGGTCGAGGGCACCTTCGCGATCCTCACGGGCTCCCCCGGGATGGCGAGGACGAGGTCGGTGAAGGTCCCCCCGGTGTCCACACCCACACGGGTGCCAGGCGGCAGGAGGTCTCTGGCGGGGTTCGTGGGGAGCTCAGGCATGGGATCTGGACACGAGTGTACGCGCGGGAGGGAGCGGGAATAACATGGTCGCCCCGCGTAACCCGCTCCTGAAGCCTCCGCCATGCTCGTCCCCGTCCTCGCTATTCTCGCGTCCTACCTGCTGGGCTCGATTCCCTTTGGCCTCGTCATGGCGCGGCTGATCAAGGGCGTCGACCTGCGCGAGGTGGGGAGCGGGAACATCGGGGCGACCAACGCCATGCGGGTGCTGGGGAAGCCCCTCGGCCTCGTGGCGTTCATGCTGGACTTCGGGAAGGGACTCGTTCCGACCCACGTCCTGGCGCTCCACGCGGCCCCTTTTGACGCGACCACACCGTGGCTCGCCGCCGCCCTCTGTGGCACCGCCGCGGTCCTCGGGCACTGCTTCCCCGTCTACCTGCGCTTCAAGGGCGGGAAGGGCGTCGCGACCGGGTGTGGAGCGATCGTGGGGGTGGACCCTATGATCTTCGTGTACTCGGGTCTGGTCTGGGTGCTGTGCCTCGTCACGACCCGGTACGTCGGGCTCGCCTCGATCGCCATGGGGCTGGCCTTCCCCGTGGTCGCGGCCACGCGCATGGAGGACGCGGCCGCCTTCGTCTTCGCGTGCGCGCTGCTCTCGCTGCTCGTCGTCATCCGCCACCGCGCGAACATCAAGCGCATGGTCGCGGGGACCGAGCCGCGCATCGGCGCCAAGGGCAAGGCCTCCCAGGCTCCTGAACAGGACTCGAACCAATGACTGAATCGACCGCCGAATCCGTGAAGAAGGCACTCGTCATTGGCGACGGCTCCTGGGGGACCACGCTGGCGCTTCGCCTCGCGAAGAATGGGATCGACACGGTCCTCTGGAGCGCCTTTCCGGAGCAGGCCGCGGCCATCACCGCTGCAGGATCAAACGAGGCCTATCTGCCGGGCGTGCGGTTCCCCTCGAACCTCGTCGCCAGCGCCGACCCCTTCGGGGCCGCGGAGGGGGCGGAGCTGGTCGTCTCGGTGGTCCCGACCCAATTCGTGAGCCAGGTGGCGCTCAGGTTCGAGGACGCGCTCCCGGGAGACCTGCCCCTGGTGACCGCCTCAAAGGGCCTCGAGATCGAGACCTTCCGGACGCCGAGCCAGATCCTCCAGCGGATCCTGGGGGAGCGCCCGATCTGCGTGCTGACCGGGCCGAGCCACGCGGAGGAGGTCGCCCACGATCTGCCCGCATCCGTCGTCGCCGGGTGCGACGACCGCGACTTCGCGCTTCGAGTCCAGGGCGCGTTCAATAGCAGCTCGTTCCGCGTGTACACGACCCCGGATGGCTATGGAGCAGAGCTCGCCGGAGCCCTCAAGAACGTGATCGCGATCGCGGCTGGCATCTGTGACGGACTCCAGCTCGGAGATAACGCCAAGAGCGCGCTGCTGACCCGCGGGATCGTCGAGATGGCCCGCTTCGGGAAGTCCCGAGGCGCCGACGTGAGGACCTTCTTCGGTCTCGCTGGATTCGGGGATCTGGTCACAACCTGCACCTCGAAGCACTCGAGGAACCGTTCGGTGGGAGAGGCTGTCGGCCGCGGCAACTCGCTTGAGCGGGTCCTCGGCGAGATGAACATGGTGGCCGAGGGCGTGTGGACGACCAAGGCACTGTTCGGTCCGGAGGCCCATGAGGACGGCGTCTCCATGCCGATCGCCCAACAGGTGCACGCGGTGCTCTTCGAGTCGAAGGACCCGCGCGAGGCCGTCTTGGATCTCATGAGCCGCGAGCCCACGGATGAGATGGCCGGGCTCTTTGAGGGGATCGGGAGAGGCTGATGGGGCCTGTCGCAGGCTTTGTGGTGGCCTTGCTGGTCACCGTCGCCTTTCTCGTGGGCGCCATGGTGACGGGGCGGCTGCGGCGCATCCGCGCGCACGTCCTGATGGTGCTCGGGTCGGTCGGCTCCCTCGGCGTCGCGATCTACTTCGCCTTGAGCGTGGGGGAGGTCTATGACCTCGAGGCGGCGGGAGTGATCACGCCCATCCACCTGGGCCTGGCGCGGATCACCACGGTGGCGTACCTGTGGCCGCTGCTCACGGGACCTCTGGCGGCGAGGGGGAAGGTCCCCAGCAGGGCGCACCACGTCGGGGCCTACGTCGCCCTCGGCCTCACGGTGGCCGCCACGGTCACGGGCGTGATGATGCTCATGGGCGCGGTGCCCATCGATCCGGCCTGATCGGAGGTGGCGTCAGCGCGTGAGCACCGCGCGGATGTCCTCGTCGAAGAGCAGCGGGAGCGCCAGCAGGGAGGCGTTGGCGAAGAGAGCCACGGTCGTCATCAGGGCCCATGTCCTCCGCACGCGCATGGTGGTGAGGGCGAAGACCACTCCGAGGGCAGCGGGGACGCCGGAGACCACGTAGATCGCGCTGGCAGGGACCGCCCAACCCCATTTTGCGAGGGCGAGAGAGCACCACACGATTCCCCAGCCGAGGGTGGCCAGGGTCATCGACCTCATCCAACTCCGGTGTCGGGAGCGGACCCGGTTGGTGGGGACCGCCTGTGAGCGCATGGTGCGAGGCATGGACTCGTTGTAGCCCAAAGAGACAGGCCGGTGACCCTGTAAGGCGGCTTCCGGTCCAATCGTCACGGCAACCGTCCTCCCTGGATTGACGCGCACCCCCTCCGACCCTAACCTTCTGCCCCAACTAGGTCGGGCCGTGGCGCAGTTTGGTAGCGCGCTGCAATGGGGTTGCAGAGGTCGGAGGTTCGAATCCTCTCGGCCCGACCATCTCTCCGCTTCGTCTCTGGCGAAGCCGCGGGGTCTCTGGCGAAGCCGCGGAGTCCCAGGAGAAGCCAGGGGGTCCCTGGCGGACCCTCCCGGGCTGAAGCGAGCCCCCTGGAGTGGGGGCGCCGGGTCCTCAGCGCCCGGCCGGCCCGACCCGCGCCACCTCGGCGCCGGCTTCGGCCATGAGGCGCATGTAGGCCTCGAGCACCCCCTCGCACAGCGCCCCGTGGGCGGCCGGGCCCCAGACCACGACGATGAGGGAGCGGCTCTCGGCGTGGGTCTTGGTCGCGTGGCAGTCCTTGACCGCATTCGCCCGCGGCCCCGTGGCGTCGCTCAGGCAGAGGAGTCCGTCCAGCTGGATCTCCTGACCGCTCGCGTTGAAGACGTAGCTCTCTCGTTCAGCGATCGCGACCCGAAGCGGGGGCTCGAGCAAGTCGAGGTCGACCACGCTGATCGGGAGGCCGGAGTGAACGCTCAGCGCATTGCAGGAGTCCACCGCGGCGTTGATCTCAGGCAAGTCTCCCTCACTGATGGCCCGAGCCAGGTACTCGGATGAGGGCTTGCCGCGGCCCGAGGGCTTGTACCCTCCGTGCCGGAGCAAGGCGCGAGTGTCCTTCTTGATCGCCTCGCGCAGCACAGGGGGCACCGGGCCGAAGCCCAGCTCCAGGTCTTGCCCGCCGGCCCCGTTGATGAGCGCCGCCCGAACCTTGGCCGGGGTCGAGATGTCTCGCAGTGGCGCCTCGAAGCGCGCCACAAAGGACGCCGGCCACAGGAGCGGGTGGTCCGTGTACTCGATCATCGGCGAGGGCAGGGTACGGGTCGGGGAGGCCCTAGCTGTCCAGTCCGTTCTGCACCGCGAACTTGATCAACTCGGCGGTCGAACCGAGCTTGAGCTGGCTCATCATCTTGTACTTGTGGTACTCGACGGTCTTGCGGGAGATGCCGAGGTCGCTGGCGATCTCCTTGGCGATCTTCCCCTCCACGAGCAAGCGCAGGATCCAGGTCTGGCGCTTCGTGAGAGCGGACTGCGGGGTCGCGTCCCCTCCAGCGTCCACCTTGCTCTTGTTGCGGATGATCTTCGCGGCGAGCGCGGGAGAGATCCAGCAGCCCCCGGCGAGGGCCTCTTCGATGGCTGAGACGAGCTCAGACGTCGCCGCTCGCTTGAGGACATAGCCGTCCACTCCGCCCTCGATGGCTTGCGAGGCGTAGGCCGGATCATCGTGCATCGTGAGGATGATGCACTTGGCGGTGATGCCGCGCGCACGGAGCTCCTTCACCGCGTCAAAGCCGGAGAGCCCGGGCATGGACCAGTCGGAGATGATGAGGTCGGGCTGGCACTCACCGGCCAGCGACACCAACTCGGGACCCGATTGGGCCCTCCCGACGATCTCGAAGTCTTGTTGTAGGAGTCGCTCCAGACCCTCCAGGAACATCTGGTGGTCATCCGCTAGGAGGATTCGATGGGTCGTCACGGGGTTCTCCTTGGATGAGGCCCTGGTCGGGGGCTCTTGGCAGCTTCCTCGAGCAGCGGCACGACGATGCGGCGCTCTCGGCTCCCTCCGATCCTATGGGATCCCCCTGGAGTTTGAGGCCGGTGATGCGACGGCAGCGGCTCGGCGCCGGGTCGTGGCTGGCTCTTAGCCCGTGTTCCTCAGGCCGCGGGCGATGCCTCGGACCGTCTCAATCAGGACTTTCTCGAGCGCGCGGTCCGTTCGGCCGCCCTCTCTCCAGCGCCGGAGCCGGTCGACCTGGAGGAAGCTCATGGGGTCCACGTATGGGTTTCGGAGCTCGATGGACCGGCGCAGGGTCGGGTCACGCTCGAGGAGAATCGACGCCTCCCTGAGCTCCAGGACCACGGCGCGCGTCCGGTCGAACTCCTCCTCGATCTGCGGGAAGAGTCGCTGGCCTGTGGCGCCTGCGAGCTCGGCGTAGCGGGCCGCGATCCCGAGGTCGGCCTTGGCGAGCACCATCTCGATGTCCGCCAGGAAGGTGTCGAAGAACGGCCACCGGTGCGCCATCTTGCGGAGCGTCTCCACCCCGTGGGACGCGACGGCCTGCTCCAGCCCAGAGCCGACTCCGAACCATCCGGGCAAGATCACGCGGGCTTGAGTCCATGCGAAGACCCAGGGGATCGCTCTGAGGTCCTCCACCCCGCGCATCTGCCGACGCTTGCCAGGCCGCGAGCCGATCCTCAGGCGCTCGATGACGTCGATGGGGGTCATGCTCCGGAAGAGCTCCGGGAAGCCAGGGTCATCATGCACCAGCGCTCGGTACCGAGCGCGGCTCGAGAGCGCGGCCTCCTCGATGGCGGCCACCCAGTGAGCGTCGGGGGCCGAGGGGGAGTCGCCTGTCGCCGTCCTCTCGAGGACGGCCCCGAGCACCAACTCGAGGGTACGGAGGGCCGTCCCGCGCAGGCCGAACTTGTCGTGGATGACCTCGCCTTGCTCCGTCGTCCGCCCGCGGCCGGCGATCGCCCCCGCCGGCGCGGCCATGAACGCCGCTCGCGGCTTCGACCCGCCCCGGCTGGCAGAGCCGCCGCGGCCATGGAAGAAGGTGAGCTCCAGGCCCGCGGCTCGCGCGGACTCGACCATGGCGGTCTGTCCCTTCTGGAGGGCCCAGCGGGAGGCGGTGATGCCGCCGTCCTTGTTGCTGTCCGAGTAGCCGAGCATCACCATCTGGCGGCGCCCGCGGCTCTCGAGGTGCTTGGCGTAGACCGGCTCGGCGGCGAGCACGTCGAGGACCGCGGGGCCGCGCTCGAGGTCGTCCACCGTCTCGAACAGCGGGGCCACGTCGAGGGGGACGGCGTCGTCATCGTCAACGAGGTTGGCCAGCCGGGCCAGCCAGAGGACCGCGAGAGCGTCGTCGGGCCCCTCGGCCATGCTGACGACGAAGGTCCCGACGGACTCGGGCCCGTGTCGACGGCGGGCCTCGGCGAGGGTCTCGAAGACCGCCAGCGTCGCGACGGCCTCCTCGGAGAGGGGGTCGACGGCAGCGAAGCGCTCGCCCTCGGATCCCTCCGCGGCGATCGCCTCAGCGAGCCGTACGGTCCGCTCTTCACGGGAGAGGGCCCCGAACCCCTCCACCTGGAGCAGCTCACCGACCACGCGTCGGTGGACCTCCGCGTCCTGGCGGCAGTCGAGGGTGGCCAGGTGGAAGCCGAACGTGGCGACGCGCATCAGCAGCCGCTCCACGAGCTCCAGGCCGGCCTTCGCGCCGCGGTGTTCGTCGAGGCTGGCGGCGATGAGCCGTAGGTCCGCCTGGAATTCGCTGGGCCCCTGGTAGGCCTCTTCGTCGCCGTCGCGCGTGGCGCCGAGGCGCGCGTGGATCCCCTGTAGCGCGAGCCGGTAGGGCATCTCGGCGTAGCGCTCCGGGACCTT
Source organism: Planctomycetota bacterium (assembly GCA_029248265.1). Lineage (GTDB taxonomy): Bacteria > Planctomycetota > UBA1135 > UBA1135 > Saltatorellus. Next base: position 12,580 of record JAQWJQ010000113.1, on the reverse strand, counting down.
CTCGAAGGCGCCTGGAAACCGCCCCCGGTAGTCGTTCACGAGGGCGAGGAGCGTGGGGCTCGCGCCGACGCGGCTCGAGGACTGGGAGAGGTGGCCGAAGAGCTCGGTGACCTCGGCGCGGTATCGTTCCACCACGACCTCGAGCTGCCGGGCGAGGGTGGCACGGATCGTCTCCGCGCCGACGTTGGGGTTGCCGTCCATGTCTCCGCCGACCCAGCTCCCGAAGCGAACCAGGGGGTGCTCCAGGACGAGGGGCCGTCCGTAGGCGGCCTCGAAGCCGCGTTGGATCTCGTCGTGGAGCGCGGGGACCACCCGGTAGATCACGTCCGTCAGGTAGAAGAGCACGTGCTCGAGCTCCTCGCCCACGGTGGGCTTGTCCTGCAGCTGCTCGTCGGTCTGCCACGCCGTCGCGATGTCGAGCTCCACCTGTTGCCTCGCGGTGGCGATCTCCTCGGGGGTCATGGTCCCCTGGTGGAAGCGCTCCACCAGGACCCGCGCGATGCGCTGTTCCTTGCGGAGGATCGTCCGGCGCACGGCCTCGGTCGGGTGGGCCGTGAACACGGGCTCCACGAGTAGGCCGTCCAGGGCTTCCTCGACCTCCTCCGCTTCCACGCCCGCTGCGGCCAGAGACTTCAGGACGGCCCGGACGCCCCCGGGCTGCGGCTCCCCGTTCCGGAGCCGGTCCACCCGCCTGCGGATGCGGTGGACCCGCTCCGCCATGTTGACGAGGCCGAAGTAGGCGGAGAATGCCCGGACCACCTCGTGGCTCATGTCATCGTCGAGGCCGTCGAGCAGCTTGATCAGCTGCGCCTCGGCCTCCTCGCTACCTCGCCGGCGGCGGCGGGCGAGCAGCCGTGCGCCCTCCACGGCGGGGAAGAGCTCCTCGTCGCCGAGCTCCTGGAGGAGTCGGCCCAGGAGCTGGCCGAGCCAGCCCACGTCGCGGCGCAGGGGGAGGTCCTTGGACTCGAAGAAGACTCCGCCCTGCTGGGGCGAGTCGTGGGGCGCTTCGGGGTGGCTCACGGGCGCACCTGACCGGGGCCCTCGGCCTCCAGAAGCTCCTCGGCGGCGGACACGAGCTGGTCGGGCGTGATTCGCGTCATGCAGCGGTGGTCGGTCGGGCAGACCTGGTGATGACAGGGGCGGCAGTGCACGTCCGCCATGAGGACGCGTTGTCGCTTGAGGTGGTGCCGGGTGTAGGCGTCGTCGATGGGACCAACCGCGACGATCACGGGCAGTCCGAGGGCCACGGCCATGCTGCGTGGCCCGGTGTCGTTGGAGACTACCAGCTCTGAACGCTCGAGCAGAGCCGCCAGTTCGCACAGGTCGAGTACGGGTTGGGTGATCGAGAGGACGGGGTGCTTCGCGAGCGCCGCGACCTCGTCGGCCAGGGCTTCTTCGCCAGGACCCGGGGCGAGGACAGCCCGCCACCCGTGGCGCTCAAAGAGCGCGTCGCAGGCCGCTGCAAAGTGTCCGGGAGGCCACATCTTCGAGGAGCCAAAGGCTGCGCCGACGACGACCGTGATCAGCCGCGCCTCGGCGTCGAGGCCCTCGGCCGAGAGGCGGGCAGCGACGGCGGTGCGAGCCGCTGCGGTCACGGCGAGATCCATCTGAGAGCCGTGGTCAGGCAAGCCGAGAGCGCGAGTGACCCGGGAGTAGCGCTCGATCATGGAGAAGGCGAGCGGATCGCCGTCCCGTCCCTTGGGGCGGGACAAGCGGTGGGTGAGCATCGCCCGTCGCAGGAGGCCCCGGCCGTAGCCAGCGCGGACCGGGATGCGTGCAAGGAAGGCGGGCGCCGCAGCGCGCTCCGACTCGCCGAGGAGCACCGCCCAATCGAAGCGCTCCTGAGCGAGGAGGCGGCCGTGCTGGAGCAGGTCCTTTGGGCGCCGTCCGGGATCGGGGATGAACCCGTCCACGCTGCTCAGGGCGGTGATCAAGCCGCGCTGGAAGCCCTTGCCCTCGACGAGGATCTCGGCCTGCGGGTGGCCCGCGCGCAGGGCCCGCAGGGCGGGCGTGCACATCACCACGTCGCCGACCCAGTTGGGGAGGCGGACGTAGATCCGAGAGGGGAGCGGGGGCGCAGCGGGCATCGGGTCGAATTGTCCGCCCGGGTGGCCAGGCCCGTCGACCCTGAAGCCGGGGATCCCGGGCCGGTGGGCGAGGTGGAGGGCCGCCGCGCGAGGTCGGTCGGCTAGAGGAAGTAGTCCGCGCTCTCCACGCCGACCTCCACGGGGTCCGTGCCGTCCTTCACCATCCCCTCGATCCACCAGTTCACATCGTGGTAGAGGCAGGTGACGTGCCGGCACTCGTGGCTGGCGTCGAAGCGGTCCAGGAGGCCCGCGACCGCCTCGCCTGTGCCTGCCGCGTTCTCTTCGCTGGCGTAGGCGGGCTTGTCCCCGATCCGCGCCTTGTCCACCCCGCGGTGGGCGGGACAGTTGTACACGCCCAGGGGGGTGAGGACCTGGCGCAGGGCTTGCATGTGACACGTGGCCGGCTGCCGGGTGGACTGGCGCCAGGAACCATCCTCGAGCATGCGCAGGTTGACGCTCTCGTACACGTCGAACGAGTCGCTCGCGAACTCCTTCGCCTTCTCGACCTCGCCGCGGATACGGACGGCAACCTCTTGCTCCGCCGCGGCGGCCTTGGTCGGGTCCATCACCTCGGCGCCGTCCTCCTGACGCTCGAGGATCGGCTTGAAGGAGATGTAGTCGAAGCCCGCCTCTGTGGCCCTCTGGGCGGCGAGGACGATCTCGTGGATGTTCTCGTGGAGCGGCGTCTCGTCGCGGGTCGCTCCCTGCCAGACGATGATGTAGCTGAAGCCCAGGCGGGGGGCGGGGTTCGCCGCCTTGATGCGCGGGACCCACTCGCAGATGGCGTCGAGGGTGACCTTGCTCGAGGTCGGCTTGTGCATGGCCGCGAAGAGCTCGTTGGAGCCGGAGTCCAGAGACATCCGGATCCAGTCCCGCTCGTCGAGGAACCCGACCACGTCCATGAGCCGGTCGCCGCGGCTCCCGTTGGTGACGATGGCCACCTGGAGGCCGAGGTCCTTCAGGAACTCCACGAAGCCCACGAAGCCCGGGTAGAGGGTGGGCTCACCGCCGCCAATCAGGATCACGGACTTGAGGCCGCGCTCACGCATGAGCTCGATCGACGCGCGCAGCTCGCCTTCCGCCAGGCGATGCTTGGTGTTGAGCACGTCCCAGTCGATGCAGTGGGTGCACCGGTAGTTGCAGGCCACGGTGAGGTCCAGGTTGATGGACACCGGCGCGATCGGCGGCATGGACGGCGCAGGCGCGTTGTCCGCGCGTGCGGACTCAACGGCGCGACGCCACTCCACGTAGGCCTGAAGCGTCGGCGCCACGGAGGGCTGCCGGAGCTTGGCGGAGAAGTCGTGGATGGCATGCTTCATGGGCGCTCTTCGGGGGCCGATCATAGGGGGCCGCGGCAGAGGAGTCGTGGCGGGCCTCCGATTGTCGCGGTGGTTGGATCAGGACCGGAGGCCTTCGTGGGCCGCGGCTGCGGCCTCGAGCGTGGAGGCGCGGCGGGTGAGGTCGCCAGGGCGGGTCCAGGGGCAGGGGCCGCCGTGCTGCACTTGCTCGACGAAGGACGTGATCCTCGCGGTCAGCGGATCCGGCAGAGGTACGACCCGGCCTGCCGCCTGGAGCGAAAGCGAGTAGTCGGGAGCCTCGATGTGCCGGTCGGCGCGCCGCCCGTCCACCGAGTACCACGCCGCCCGCGGTCCGGGCGCCGCCGTACCGTCCAGGAGGGCCCGGACCGTCATGGCTCCGTGAGCCCCCTCGAGCAGCGCCACGACCTCCATGTGCCCCTCATGCGGCGCGTTGACCTCGACCCCGACCGTGCGCTCGAGGTCCGGCCGCAGGGCCTGGGCGATGCTGAGGGGGTGGGGGAGCGCGTCGCCGATCATCTGCAGGCCCGCGGAGGCGGGCGTCAGGCCCATGACGAGTTCGCGGACGACCTCGGCTCGCGGACCGGTGGCCGCCGCGTGAGCGCCGAGGGTCCAGGGCCACTGGGTGTTGACCGCCAGGACGCGCCTCGCCTCGAGGAAGCGTGCCTCCAGCTCGCGAGCGGTCTCGCTCCAGCGCGGCTCAGGGCCCCAGAGGAACGGCTTCTCACAGAGGACGTGGCGGCCCGCGGCCAGGGCGCGCTCCACGTGGAGGAGGTGGGACCCAGCCGGGCTGAGGACGCAGACCAGCTCGAGGTCCGCGGCGTTGAACTCGTCGGGGTCGTCCGTCCAGCGGAGCGGCCGGGCGCCGCCTGGCTTCGCGACCTGCGCGCTGACCTGCTCTGCCGCCGCGCGCGCGGTGCCCTCCGTGGTGCCGAGGACCATGGCGACCTCGACCCCAGCGGCCGCGAGGTCGCGGGCGACGAAGGGGCCGAGCCCCTGGCGGACCCGGCGGGCGCCGACGATCCCGGCGCGCAAGGGAGGGGCTGCGCGGCTCATCGCCCGGGGAGGTCCCCGATGAAGGCGTCCAGGGCCGGGAGGTAGCCGAGGTGATCGGCGAGGCGGAGCAGGGCGACCTCGGTCTTCATGTCCGGGATCCGCCCGTCCCGGCACATGGCGATGCCCTCGGCGAGGCTCACGAGGTGGACCCGGGACCACTCCTCCATGACCGTCCCGTCTCCGGTCGCGGCGCTCCGCGCTTCCAAGGGCGTCTCGACGGCGCAGAAGTAGAGCTTCTCATCGGTGGTCCCCGGGCTCGCGAAGGTCTCCCCGCCCAGCATAACGCAGGCCTCGGGCGCGATCTCGACCCCGGCCTCCTCGCGGGCCTCGATGACCGCGCGCGCGCGCAGCCCATCAGGGCCGGAGGCATCGGCGTCCTCCACGAGGCCAGCGACGACCTCGAGGATGGAGAGGTACTCGCGGGGGTCGGGGTGGACGAAGCTCTTGTGCTTGCGCAGGTACACCGGACCGCGGGGGGCCTCCCGGAGCAGGACGCGCACGCCCCCCTCGTGGCGCTCGTAGAGCACCGCCACCACGGCGTCGCTGCCGGGGCGCTCGAGGACATCACAGGGGTATGGGGCCGAGGCGCTGCCGTCGCCGTACACGTTTCGGAGCATGAGCCGGCGGAGCGTCAAGAACCCCTCATCGCAGCGCGCCCCGTCCGTGCGGTCTTCCACGACCTCGAGCCCCAGCAGTGCCTTGCTATCCATGCCGCCCAAGGTAGTCGCCAGCCGCGGATCGACCTACCTCATCCCGGCGGTCTCCAACGGCGCGGGGCCTGCGTCAATGGCCCGCGCTGAGATCGGCGGGCGGGGGGTGAGGAGGCGGAGTGAGACGGGGTCTCGCACGGAATCAGGGGGAAGGGTCGTCGGAGCGGGGCGATCGTTAGACTATGGACCCAAGGCCCGCCCCCGCGGGCTCCTCTTCCAACGGCGCAGCCACGGCTGCTCCTCCCCCAGGCCGCCCTTCAGCCGACCCCACCCGGTCGGTTCGATTCGTTGACCGACTCTCGCCCCTCATTCCTGAACCCGACGGACACCTTCGTCCGTCGCCACATCGGCCCTGACGAACAGCAGGTCGAGGAGATGCTCGGCGCCTGCGGCGCGGCCTCCCTCGAGGAGCTTGTCTCCCAGACGGTCCCCGCGGGGATCCGCCTCGGACGGGACCTGGAGCTCGGTCCGGGCTTCGAGGACGGGAAGGGCGAGCAGCAGGCGCTCGAGGAGCTGCGCGAGATCGCGACCAAGAACGTCGCCAAGCGCTCGCTCATCGGCTGCGGGTACGCCGGCACGGTCACCCCGCCGATCATCCAGCGCAACATCCTCGAGAACCCCTCGTGGTACACGCAGTACACCCCGTACCAGGCGGAGATCAGCCAGGGGCGCCTCGAGGCGCTGCTCAACTTCCAGACGCTGATCGCCGACCTCACGGGTCTCCCCCTGGCGGGGGCTTCGCTGCTCGACGAGGCGACCGCCGCGGCGGAGGCCATGGGGATGGCCTACAACGCGTGCCGACAGAAGAAGAAGCGGTTCTTCGTCAGCGAAGATTGCCACCCGCAGACCATCGCGGTCATTCGCACCCGTGCAGAGGCGCTCGCGATCGAGGTGGTCGTGGGCGAGGCCCGCACCGCGGATCTTGACGACGTGTTCGGCGCGGTCGTGCAGTACCCGACGACCTACGGCACGATCGAGGACTACGCGTCGTTCTTCGAGCGCGTGCACGCCGCTGGCGCCCTCACTATTGTCGCGGCGGACCTGCTCGCCCTCACGGTGCTGCGCGCGCCTGGTGAGTTTGGCGCGGACATCGTCGTGGGCAACAGCCAGCGCTTCGGCGTGCCCTTCGGCTACGGCGGGCCGCACGCCGCGTTCCTCTCCACGACGGAGAAGCACAAGCGCAGTCTCCCCGGCCGCCTGATCGGCGTCAGCCGAGACTCCGCAGGTGGCCGAGCGCTCCGGATGGCGCTGCAGACCCGCGAGCAGCACATTCGACGGGACAAGGCCACCAGTAACATCTGCACCGCGCAGGTCCTGCTCGCGGTCATGGCGGGCATGTACGCGGTCTATCACGGGCCGGACGGCCTGCGGGACATCGCCAACAGGGTCCATGGAATGACGGCGACCCTCGCGGATGGACTGCGCGCGGCCGGCGTCGAGGTCGATGGGGGGCCCTTCTTTGACACCCTGCGTGTCCGCGTGGCCGACGCCGAGCGGATCCATGAGTCGGCCCGCAGCCACGGGTTCAACCTGCGCCCGATCGACGGGACCAGCGTCGGCATCACCCTGGACGAGCGCGTCACCTCGGAGGAGCTGGCGCGGTTGCTCGCCGTCTTCGGAGCGGGCGAGCAATCGGTGGTCGAGCACAGCAAGGCGGCGGACCTCAGCATCGCGGCGCCCCACGCGCGGACCAGCGACTTCCTCACCCACGAGGTCTTCAACTCCTACCACGCGGAGCACGAGCTCCTGCGGTACATCCACCGGCTCTCAGCCCGTGACCTGTCCCTGACCACGTCGATGATCGCGCTTGGCTCATGCACCATGAAGCTCAACGCCACGAGCGAGATGCTCCCGGTGACGTGGTCGGAGTTCGGGGACATCCACCCCTTCGTGCCGTTGGACCAGGCCCAGGGCTACACGGAGATGCTTGACCGCCTCTCTCACGCCCTCGAGGAGATCACCGGCTTCGACGCGATCTCCCTGCAGCCGAACGCGGGCTCCCAGGGCGAGTACGCGGGCATGCTCTCGATCCGCGCGTACCACCGCGCCAACGGCGACGAGGGCCGGAGGGTGTGCCTGATCCCGACCTCCGCCCACGGTACGAACCCGGCGTCGGCTGTGATGGCCGGGATGAAGGTCGTCGCCATCCGCTGCGATGACCACGGCAACATCGACGTCGAGGACCTGCGGGCCAAGGCGGAGAAGCACAGCGACCAGCTGGCGGCGATCATGGTCACCTACCCGTCGACCCACGGGGTCTTCGAGTCGGCCATCAAGGAGATCTGCCAGATCGTCCACGACAACGGCGGCCGCGTGTACATGGACGGCGCCAACATGAACGCCCAGGTCGGCCTCTGCCGCCCGGCAGACTTTGGCGCGGACGTGTGTCACCTCAACCTGCACAAGACCTTCTGCATCCCCCACGGCGGTGGGGGACCCGGCATGGGGCCGATCGGCGTCGTCGCCGACCTGGCGCCGTTCCTGCCGAGCCACCCGCTGGTGGAGATGGGCGGCGAGCGCGCCTTCGGCACGGTCGCGGCGGCCCCCTGGGGCAGCCCGAGCATCCTGCCGATCTCCTACATGTACATCGCGATGATGGGGGCCAAGGGCCTGCGCCGCGCGACGGAGATCGCGATCCTGAACGCCAACTACATGGCGAAGCGCCTGGAGGGCAGCTACGACGTCCTCTATCGCGGCGAGAGCGGCCGCTCCGCCCACGAGTTCATCATCGACCTGCGCCCCTTCGAGAAGGCCTCGGGCGTCGTGGCCGAGGACGTGGCGAAACGCCTGATGGACTACGGCTTCCACGCGCCGACCATGTCGTTCCCGGTGGTGGGGACGCTGATGATCGAGCCCACCGAGAGCGAGACCAAGGACGAGCTGGACCGCTTCTGCGACGCCATGATCTCGATCCGCGCCGAGATCGCGGCCATCGAGTCCGGCGAGGCGGACCGCGAGGACAACGTGCTCAAGGGCGCGCCGCACACCGCCGCGGCGGTGACCGGGACGACCTGGGAGCGGGCCTACACCCGCGAGCAGGCGGCCTTCCCCGCGTCCTGGGTCGTGGACTTCAAGTTCTGGCCTTCGGTGGGCCGGATCGACAACGGCTTCGGCGACAAGAACCTCATCTGTACCTGCCCCTCCGTGGAGGAGCTGGCGGAAGAGGAGGTCTCCGAGGCCGAGCCCGCGGCGATCTGATCGCGAGCTGACGCGGCGAGCAGGCCCCGAGGCGTGGCTGCAGCCGCGTCGGGGCGTGGGTGGGCCCCGGGGCAGCCGCGGCGGGAACTCCTCCCGGCGCTGGCCCCCCTCCGGCGCTGGGCACCCGCGGGGCCCGCTCGCCGGTTGCCCCCCTCGCTCCTGATCGGGGTCTCTCTCTCGCCCCTGAAGGGGAGGGTGAGTCGTCAGTCCACGTTCAGCTCAAAGCTCTCCACGAGGTCGTCTTCGGTGTAGCTGAAGCGTGCGCGGAGCGTCTCTCCGCGCAGCTCTTTGATGCGGCCCTTGGGGTCCCTCTGGAGCCCAAGGGGGCCGGCCGTGAACTCGCCTCCCGGGGTCAGGTGGTACGCCGGGACAGAGGCGCCGCCGTCGCTGAGGTACTCGGCGATGAGGAGCATCTGGTCCGCGCACGCGGGCTGGCCGGCGTCGAAGCGGACCTTGGCGAACTCGACCATGAGCTCGCTGTCGGCGAACCACTGGTTGGCGAGGGTGGCGAAGGCCTCCTGGGGAGCCTTCAGGAAGAACTCCACGTTGCCACGGATGTGGGAGCGGTCGAAGCGGCGCCCCTCGTGGAAGTAACGGGTCCACGCCGCATCCCAGGTGGTGTCCTCTCCATTCCACAGCCCGAGTGTGCGGAACCGGGCGCGGGTGGCGTCTCGGTCCATTCCGCGAACCAGGTCCTCGTGGAAGACCACGGCGTCCCCCGCGGCCCGCTGGAGCCCCTGGAACTTGCGGCGGAAGAGCTCGGGACGCCGCCGCCGGCCGACGGTGTCGAGCATGTTGTGGGCGACCTCGTGGGCGAGACAGATCAGGTAGACGTCGGTTACGCCGCGGCGCGGGGAGTCGGGGCCGAAGCTGTTCTCCCGGACGCCGAGGTCCATGGCGAAGATGTTCACGCCGCTGCGGCCCTTCACTCCTGGGTTCTTGGCGCCGGGACCGACCCAGTCCGCGACGCCGACGACCTCCACGTCCCACACGTCCTCGGGCATGGCGGAGAGGACCTCGTGCATGGCCTCGAGCTGCGCCTCGCTGGCCCGGGCGTTGTCCACGAACACCACGCCCAGGTCGACCAGGAGCCGTGCGTATCCCTCGGCCTCTCCGAGGGCGCGCGCGACGGTCCGGCGACCTTGCGCCGAGTCCGGCGCCGCGTTCTTGAGCACCACCGTGAACTGCCCGAAGAGCGGCGTCCCAAAGGGGTCCACTTCTGGATCGCGCCGCGCCCGGCGCAGGGTGCCTGGATGTTGCTTGGCGAGGGCCAGGAGCGAGCGCAGGAGCTCCCGGCGCGCGGCGTCGGTCAGGAAGCCGCGGCCGAGGTCGTTCTGGAGGGCCCGGAGGGCGCCAAACACCTCCCCGCGCAGGGCCTCGTCGTCCTTGAGGGCGAGACCGAGCGGATCCCCGTGATCGGCGAGGGCCAGCTCCAGTCGTCCGATGTGGTCGGCGTGTCCCACGCCGCGCATCCACCAGACCGTCCCGTTCAGCCCACCCGAGACCAGGTCGAGCACGCCGTCTCCGTCCACATCCGCGAGCTCGGGGGTGGTGTTGTCCTTGATGAGCTCGCGGAGGTTGACCGACTGGCCGGTGGCCACGTTCTCCATGAGCGTCTTGGGACCGAAGCTGGGGGGAGAGCCGGGCTCGCGCTGCTCGAAGAGCGCGACGTAGCCCCAGTTGACGCCCATCAGCAGGTCGAGATCCCCGTCGCCCTCCAGATCGCGGAGCCGGGGGGCCGAGTTGTAGGCCTCGCCCAGCTGACCGATGCGCTCGGGGGCCTCAAAGTAGGGTCCCTTTTCCGCCTCGCCGCCCAGGGCCATCCCCCTCATCCACCGCAGGGGGCCCTCGAACTCGCCGGTGACGATGTCGAGGGTCCCGTCGCCGTCCAGGTCGCCCACGTCGAAGCGGGCGCCGCAGCCCGGGGGGAGCCCGAACTGGAAGTCCTCGGCCTCGAACCGCCAGGCGCCGCGCTTGCCGCGGTTCAGGTAGACGTGCAGCCGCCCGGCCTGGGTGCCCACGAACAGGTCCCCGAGCCCGTCGCCGTCCATGTCCGCGACGGCGGCGCCCGTCGCGCGCTCGCCCCAGGTGGAGCGGCCCGCGGCTTCCACGGGCTCGGGCCTGGAGAGCGCACCCCGCCGGTCGCCGCGGCAGAGCCAGATCCGGCCGTCGCCCGCGGCGACGAGCAGGTCCCGCCACCCGTCCCCGTCCCAGTCCACGAAGCGCGGCGTGGTCTGGCCGTTGAGCTGGATGGGGACCCCCGCTGCCACGAGGCGGGCCGCCGGCTCGAAGGAGAGGGTGGCCCGCGGCGCGGCGGCGGACTGGGCGGCGGACGGGGCGGCGAGGAGGAGCGTGAGGGGGAGCAGGGGCATGGGGCGAGCTTCGCAGGGTGTCCCTGCTCTTGCCACCCCGGGAACCGTCAGCGCCTCGTGGTCGGGCCGGAGGCTCGCCCCGAGCGGGCCAGGGAGACCGTGGTCAGCACCGCCAGCAGCAGGGTGGGGCCCACGAGCCGGACGAGCCACGGCTCGTTGGACCAGAACCCGGCTCGTCGTTCGAAGGCACCCATGAGCAGGGGGAGGAAGACCAGGGGGAGTGGGAGGGCCCGGACCAGGGCCAGGGTCCAGCGCCGCCTCGCGACCTCGGGGACGGGCTCGCCGGAGCGTCGGCGCGCGGCGGATCGAAGCGCGAGGAGGCCGATGGCACCGGGCACCAGGTACCAGCTGAGGAACAGGCCGAAGCCCATGAGCTCGGCGGCGCCTTCGAGGGACAGTGCGCCCGAGACCTCGCCCTGGGGCATCGGTGAGACGGGCTCCAGGAGCAGCCCGAGCGCCGGGCCGAGGACGAGGAGACACGCGAGCGGCGAGACGAGGGGGGTGACCGCCTCGGCGGGGCTCGCGCCCTGGCGCGAGCGCGCGACGAGGAGCAGGAGGCACAGCAGGATCCAGCAGGCCGACGCCTGGAAGAGTGACGCCATGGGCACCGTCACCCAGCGCGGCGGGGAGCCGAGGCCCCGCTCGACCTGCCGGTCCAGGCGGGTGGATCGGCTGCCCTCGGGGACGTGGGGGACCATCAGCTCCGGGGTCCGGCCCCCGAATCCGTAGGCGATGACCTCCGCAACGGGCCGGATGGGGGCGACGTCGAGCCAGCCCTCCCCGGCGGCTCCGGTCGCGACGTCCCACGCCGTCACCGCGGCCTCGCGTCCCTCGGGGAAGGTGTCCCGGGTGAGGCCCGCGTGGAAGCTCGGCAGCAGGCCCACCACGGCGAGCCCGGCGAGGACGCGCCAGGGCACGCTCGAGCGGGTGCCGCCGTCCGGCGACGGCGCGAGCGACCTCGCCAGCTCGGGCCCCGAGTAGGCGGCCAGGGCGATGATCCCGAGCGTGGCCCACCAGCTGTTGTGGACCCAGTCCCGGTCGATCATGGGCCAGGTCAGGTTGAACCCGACCACAGCCAGCAGCAGCCACTCGTATCCACGTGGGCTGAGGGCCAGCGTCGCGGCCCGCCCTCGCAGCCGGCCGAGGAGGCCGTGGCGCAGGTCCACGCACTCGTCCTGGAGCGCGTCGATGTCCCCGAACCGGCGCCGCGCCTCGGCTTGCGCCAGGCCGGGCGTCATGCCTTCGGCGGTGAGCTGCTCGGCGAGCAGCTCCACGTGGAGCTCGAGCTCCTCTCGTACTTCCTGGTCGTTCGAGCTCATCGTGCACCTGCTGCGGCGAAGGCGGCGAGTGTGGGGAAAGCGCAGCGCAGCACCAGCGCAATGGCGCTGGTCAGCTCACGCCAACGCTCGTTTCGATCCACGAGCTCGCCTTGGCCGCGGGAGGTGATGGAGTAAATCTTCGCGCGCCGTCCAGACTCCGCCTTCCCCCAGCTGGACGAGAGGTACCCGGCTCGCTCGAGGCGGTGCATGGCTGGATAGAGGCTCCCCTCCTCGATGAGGATGCCGCCCTCCGAGCGCTGCTCGATCCATCGGGCGAGCGCGTACCCGTGCTGCGGGATGCGGCTGATCCCTCGGAGGATCAGGTGCTCGAGGGTGCCGCGAGGGAGCTTATTCCTGGGGTCCATGGGGACTGTGCGTGATGGCCGGGCCGGGGCGGTCGGACGACGACGTGGACGGGCCGCGCGCGGCCCGCTGAGGTAGAGCGGGGTCAGGGGGCGGTCTTGGCCTCGGCGGCCTCCCAGAGGGCGCTGCCACCGGCCTTGAAGGCGGCGGCGGCGAGGG
>JAQWJQ010000083.1 GCA_029248265.1 Planctomycetota bacterium | reverse complement strand
CATATCCTCCGTGGAGACCTCCTCCACACGCTCCGACCCCTCCTCAAATGAGGAGAAGCTCCCCTCCCCGGCCGCTGGACCCGCCAAGAAGGCGAAGATCGCCAGCAGGAGGGCGGTCAGAGGAGTACACGTGCGAGGGCGCATGGGCGTATGGTAGTCGGCTTCGAAGGGGGCAAGCAAACGCCCTCTGATCGGACCGGGGGGCGCGAGGCGCCTCCCCACGCGTCCTGACGCCTACGCCAGCATGACCACAGACCCCAGGATCCCTCGGGAGATCGCCCGCAGGCGGACTTTCGCGATCATCTCGCACCCCGACGCCGGCAAGACGACGCTCACCGAAAAACTGCTCTTGTATTCCGGTGTGGTGCAGACCGCCGGCCTCGTGAAGAACCGAAAGGGCAAGCTCGCCACCTCGGACTGGATGGGGATGGAGCAGGCGCGGGGCATCTCGATCACCTCCTCGGCCATGCAGTTCCAATACCGCGGGCATGTGATCAACGTCCTGGATACACCGGGGCACGAGGACTTCAGCGAGGACACCTTCAGGACGCTGACCGCGGCGGACTCGGCCATCATGGTCCTGGACGCGAGCAAGGGCGTCGAGGCCCAGACCCGGAAGCTCTTCGAGGTCTGCCGCCTCCGCGGGATCCCGATCCTCACCTTCGTGAACAAGCTCGACCTGCCGGGCCGCGACCCCCTGGACCTCATGGCCGAAGTGGAGGAGGCGCTCGGCATCGAGAGCTCCGCCATGAACTGGCCCGTGGGGTCCGGGCGCGACTTCCGAGGCGTCGTCGATCGACGCACCAAGGAGCTCATGCTCTTCGAGAAGACCGCGGCAGGTGGCAGCCAGAAGTCAGATGTCGAGCGAGTCCCGCTCGACTCCCCCATCGCCGAGGAGCGCCTCGGCTCCGAGGAGGTGGCGCGGGTTCGAGAAGAGCTCGAGCTCCTGCAGGTGGCAGGGAACGAAATGGAAGTCGACCGCTTCCTGCGCGGAGAGGTGACCCCCACCTTCTTCGGCTCCGCCCTGACCAACTTCGGCCTGGAGCCGTTCTTCGACGCCTTCGTTGAGCTCGCCCCGGCCCCCTCGGGCCGCATGGTGGACGAGGACAGCGGGGACGAGGTGCTGCGAGAGGCCACCGAGCCCTTCAGCGCCTTCATCTTCAAGATCCAGGCGAACATGGACCCGCGGCACCGAGACTGCGTCTCGTTCATGCGGATCTGCTCAGGGAGCTACACCCCCGATCTCCAGGTCAACCACCGACGCCTCGGGAAGAAGGTCCGCCTCGCCCGACCGCAGAGCATCGTCGCCAAGGAGCGGCACTCCATCGAGGAGGCCTTCGCCGGAGACGTCGTGGGGCTCGTCGGCAAAGGGCTCTACCAGATCGGCGACACCCTCTCGAATGAGGTTGGCTTCGCCCACAAGCCGCTCCCCCAGTTCCAACCCGAGCTCTTCGCGCGGATCGCGCCCTACACGACCTCGGACCGCAAGAAGTTCGACAAGGGCATGAAGAACCTGATCACTGAGGGCGCCGTCCAGCAGATGTGGCCTGACGTGGGCCCCCGCGAACCGTTGATCGGCGCGGTCGGGGCGCTGCAGTTCGAATCGCTCCAGTACCGCCTCAAGGACGAGTATGCCGTCGACACGCGGCTGACCTCTCTCCCCTACGCATCCAGCGCCTGGCTGGCCGGGGATGAGGACTCCTTCAAGGCCCCGACCAACTCACTGCTGGCACGAGACGATCGGGGCCGACGGGTGATCCTCTTCGTGAGCGACCTCGACAAGCGGATCGCCATGCAACAGAACCCCGATCACGAGCTGCTGAACTTCGCCTGAGGGAGGATCGGTCAGGCGTTGCCTTCGTCCTCGTCCCAGTAGCCGAGTTGATCCACCGGGACCAGCACGCTGGTGATGACGTTGGCGGAGTGAGCGGTCACTCGCTTGAAGTACCGGTAGGTGAGCGCTCCCGTGGCCGCCGCGCCGCCAGGGCCATCGCTGGCGATGATGGCTGCGATCTGCTCATCGCAGCGGCGGCACACGACGTCCGCTTCCTGCCCGAAGATGCGCGCCGACTCCTCGTCCTCTGTGTCGTAGATGTTGCGCGCCTTGGCGAGCATTCGAGAGATCCGGTCACGCATCTCGATCAGATCGTTGCGGAACTCCAGCGGCACGTCACCCCCGAGTGCACCGAGGTCGAAGATGTTCTTGGCATAGTCGCCGATCCGCTCCGCGTCACTGACGATGCTCATCATCGCGAGGTGCCCGCTGACGCCCTCGACGCCAAACGCCGTCAGGTGCGTCATGATCCGGCGGCGGATGCGCCGCTCGTTGCTGTTGATCCGCTTGTCGGTACCCCAAATGTCACCCCGGACCGACTCCACATCCGTCCCGCCGAGGAGCGCCCCGGTGGCGAGGTCGAAGATATGCCGGCCATCCTCGAGCATCTGACCGAAGTAGCGCATGATTTCGTCTGCGCTGTCGGTGCTCTCTTGGATTCGCTTTAGCCAGTGAAACATTGAGGTGGGGTCTCCGCGGAAGTTCGGGGTTCAGGGGCTGACTGCCCGGGGCAATCAGAAGAGGAGGATCCCGATCAGCGGGATGAAGATGAAGGTCACGACCACGTAACCGACCACGTAGAGCTTGCTGCGTACGGCCGCGATGGCGAGCCCTCGCGCCATGTTGATCGGAATTCGGCGCGCTGCGGCGAAGGGAAGGACCATCGAAACCGCGAGCGTGTTGAAGATCATGTGAACGAGCGCGATCTTCAGCCCCTCAAGGTCCGTGGCCAGAGACGCCATGAAGGCCGTGATCGTCGTGCCGATATTCGCGCCCAGCATGAGCGGGAAGGCGTTCTCGAGGGAGAGCACGCCGGATGAGCAGAGGGGCACGAGCAGCGAGGTCGTGATGCTCGACGACTGGACCGAGATCGTGATGAGCGCGCCAGCGGCAACGGCCAGGAGCCCGGACTTACGGACCGCCGCGTTGAGCGCCTGCTCGGCGCGACCCGCCATCACCTTGCGCATCACCCGCGTGATCGTGGTCAGGGACACCAGGATCAGGCCCAGACCCGCGACCAGCAGCGACACCGAGAGCAGGGTCCCGCTCACTCCCAGTGACTCGAACCCGTCCTTCACCACCCCCGCGCCGGCCTTGACAGCGCTCTTGATCGGGCTGTCCAGCTTGCCGCCGGCCTCGCCCACTGGGAGCTTGTCTGCGATGAGGGAAGCCGTATTCGCGAGGAACCCAGTCGCCATCTCGATGGGCAAGAAGATGGCCACAGCGAGGAGGTTGAAGAAGTCGTGAGCCGTGGCGGCCGCGAAGGCGCGCCGGAACTCGGTTCGGCGGGCCACGCTCCCGAGGGACACCAGCGTGTTGGTGATCGTCGTCCCGACGTTGGCACCGAGGATCATCGGGACGGCGGCCTCGAGGTTCACCGTGCCGGACCCCACCAGAGCCACGATCGTCGACGTGGTCACGGAAGAAGACTGCACCAGAACCGTGGCCAGGATCCCTGCAGCCAGGCCAGCGAAGGGGTTTGAGACCCCGTCGAACAGCCCCTCCGCGGCCCCGGCTCCGGCGAGCTTGATGCCGGACTCGAGCAGCTTGATGGCGACGAGGAACAGATAAAGCAGCCCTGTCAGCGTCAGCACGCGCAGCGCGACGATGTGCGCCCCTGTCGGGGAGGGCAGTTGGGTGGGTTGGGAGGTACTCAAGATGGTCTCACTCGGGTGAGGACGGTACCCAACTTCGCGGCCGCTGCCAGCATCATTGCGACCATCAAGTTTCGATGCCGGTGAGGTTCGAGTACTCGAGGCCCGCAGCCCGCCACGCCAACGGCAGGCCACGCTTGATCTTGGGGCCCCCCCCTGCAGCTCTTGGGACGTTCCTGGAGCGCCGGAGCGGCTCCCAGGTAGCATCGGTGGCCATGCGCGCTCCCCTCCTCGCCCTCATCTACGCCACGCTGGCCCTCTCTGGACCCGCTCCCCTCGCCGCCAGCGACCTCCCCTCCGATGGGCCCTCCGATGGGCCCCAAGAGGTCCGACAACAGGAACCCGCTCCGGTTGACGCAGGACGGTTCATCACGTCACGGCGCAGCGCGCTCGAGCTTCCGCTCCCCGACGAGTCAGACTCGTTCTTCTTCGTGGTCTACGGCGATCGCACGGGCGGGCCAGACGAGGGCGTTGAGATCCTCCGCGCGGCGGTCGACGAGACCAATCTCCTCGGCCCGGACCTGGTGATGACGGTCGGAGACCTGATCCAGGGATACAACACGCCGGAGCCCTGGATGGCCCAGATGCGGGAGTTCCGCGGGGTGATGTCCGGGCTACGGTCGCCGTGGTTTCCAGTGGCTGGGAACCACGACATCTACTTCCGTGAGGCGGCCGGCGAGCGGCGGCCGGCCGAGGAGCACGAGGGCCGGTACGAGATGCACTTCGGGCCGCTCTGGTACGCCTTCAAGCACAAGAGCGCGTGGTTCATCGTGCTCTACACCGACGAGGCCAACCCCAAGACGGGTGAGCGGAACTTCGGCAAGGCCGAGTGCCAGGTCATGAGCCCGGAGCAGCTCGCCTGGCTCGATGAGACGCTGGAGGTCACCAAGGACGCTCCACACGTGTTTGTCTTCTGCCACCACCCCCGCTGGATCGGCGGTAAGTACGGAAGCGACTGGGACAAGGTCCACCGCCGGCTTGTGGCCGCGGGGAACGTGAAGGGGGTCTTTGGGGGACACATTCACCGGATGCGGTACGACCCGCGTGATGGGATCGAGTACTTCGCGCTGGCGACCGTCGGCGGGCACCAGGGCGGCTCGGTCCCCGAGGCCGGCTACCTGCACTGCTATGACCTGGTGACCGTCCGCCCTGGGCGCATCGAGCGGGCGACCCTGCCCGTGGGCGCCGCGATGGATCCCCGGGAAATCACCGGCGAGGTGAGCGCCGAGGCGCCGCGCCTGACCCGAGTCATCCCCTCCATCGCCCGCCCCATCGTGATCGCTGAGGACGGGAGCGTGAAGACGGAGATCGAGGTGACGATCCAGAACCCGGTGGCGCGCCCGGTGGAGATGGAGCTGCGCCTGGCCTCCCCGGATCCTCGCTGGCGGCTCACGCCGGACCACGCCCACGGCCGCCTGGCGGCGCGCGGAGCGGCCACGGTGAAGTTCCAACTGGAGCACTCACCGAGCGAGATCGACGGGGCCTTTCAGCTCCCCTCCCTCGCCCTCGGGTTCGACTACCTGACAGACACGGCGCGCTTCGCGATCCCGGTCCGCGAGCATCCGCTCCCCATCGACCTCTCGGCCCTACCCCCGGCCTCACGGCCCCCGACCGAGCAGGTCCTGCAGCTCAGGGGCTCCGCCCACGCGCGGGTCAGCGCCGCCTCGATCCCGCTCCCAGACGGTCCGTTCACCGTCGAGGCCTGGGTCAAAGGCCGGTCCTTCGCGGCTCGTCAGGGCCTCGTGTGCCGCACTGAGAACTCGGAGTACGGCCTGTTCGCCGACAGCGGGCGGCTCAGCTTCTCCGTGCACCTCGACGGCGCCTACGTCAAGGTCAAGGCGGCCGAGGAGGACGGGATGACGCCCGGCCAGTGGCACCACGTGGCGGGGGTCTTCGACGGCGAGGAGGTCCGGCTGTACCTCGACGGCGAGCTCGTCGCCCGCGCGCCAGCGTCCGGGCCTCGTACTCCCAACCAGCTGCCCCTGATCGTCGGCGGCGATGTCCAATCGAGCGGCGGCGCGACCTCGACCCTGAGCGGGGAGATCGATGAGGTCCGCCTCTCAAGGGGCGCGCGCTATCTCGGCAGGGAATTCACGCCACAGCGACGCCACGCCCCGGATGCGCAAACGGTGCTCTTACTCCCGATGGACGGCGCCCTCGGGCCCTATCTCCGGGGCGCGCAGGCCGCCGGAGCCACCATGGCAGCGGGCGCGAGGCTGATCCTCGAGTGAGGTGCGCCACCAGGGGCGGCGAGGCGAGGGCCGGGGCCTTATGCTCTCGGGCGTGATCCATCGCCCCTCGAAGCCCAAGCTCACTCTCATGCTCGCCGTCTTGCCCTGCCTGGGGGCCTGGACCGCGAACGCCTTCCCCGCGCCGGCCCCAGGGGGCCGGGCCGAGGCCACGCACGCCGTGACCCCCGAGGACCCGGCAGCGAGAGCGGCGGGGCCCCTCGCGGAAGCGGGGGGCGCCCTCCACGGCGCCGCCGGCGAGGTCTCCTTCGCCGAGCTCGACGACGTCCTCATCTGGAGGGATGGGCGCAGCCCCAACGGCAAGCAGGCCATCAGCCAGCTCCTCGAGCTCCGCGTCCTCGACGCCCTCGCCCGCGCCGACGGGCTGAAGATCGAGGACGACGCCCTGCGGGCCCGCTTCGACGAGTTGGACGCCGAGGCCCGCCAGGAAGGCGAGGAGGGCGGGCTCGCCAAGGCCATCGCCAGCCGCGGCATCTCCCCCGTCGAGTTCCGCGAGTACCTCCGGCTGGCGATGATCCATGAGGCGTTGACTCGCCGGGCCCTCGGGCTCAGCGACGACGCCCCCTTGACCGAGAACCAACAGCTCCTGTGGCTCGAGGGCGCCCTGCGTGAACGTGGCGTCTCGGAGCAGCCCCACCCGTGGCGCGAGGGGATCGTCTGTGTCTCCGGCGACGTGACGATCACCAGAGAGGAGTTCGGGGTCCACCTGCGTCGTCAGGTCCAGGACGACGACAAGCGGAACGCCCTCTACTTGATTCTGCTCGAGCGAGCCGTCCGCGCGCGCATGCCAGAGGTCACCGCTGAGGGGCTGGAGTCCGCCCTGGACCGCGAGGTGGAGCGCCGCGCCGCGGCGGTCCGGTCCGACCCCAAGTATCAAGGGGCCTCGTACGAGCAGCTCCTCGATGCACGCGGCCTCTCCATCGAGGCCGTCCGTCGGGACCCCGCGATCCGCGCCGCCGCCCTGGCCCATGAAGCCGTGGACCGCGCCCACGATGACGCCAGCCTCAAGGCCGTCTACGCGGCCGAGCGCGCCTACTTTGACGGCCTCTTCGGCGAGTCCCTGGAGGTCCGCGTCTGCTTCCGCAACGCGTCGCCCCGGGAGGACGACCCGCTGCGCCCCTCCTTCACCAAGGTCGAGGCAGAGTTGGCCGAGATGCTCGACGCGATCGAGGCGCCTGCTGACTTTGCGCGGGTGATCGAGATCCACAGCGAGGACCGAGCCACGCGCGAAAAGGGGGGCCTCGTGGGCCGCCTCACCCGCAGCAGCCCCGGGGTCCCTGGGGCGCTACGCGACGCGGCCTTCGGAGAGCTCGAGCGACGCGGCGGCAAACTCGAAGCTGGCGGGGCGCTGATCGGTCCGATTCGGCTTGAGAACGGGGTGATCCTCGCCCAAATCTCCAACCGGCTCCCCTCCCCCACTTGGGAGGCCATGAGCCAGTACGTCCACAGCGAGCTCCGGCGTCGCTTCCTCGAGGAGTCGCTCTCAAGCGACTCCGTCATCACCTACCTCGACACCAAGAAGTGAAGTCCCTCCCCATGTTGATCGGTGCCCTCCAATGTTGATCGGTGAAGTCGTCGGGAGCGTGGTCTCGACCCGTAAGGACGAGCAGCTCGAGAGCTTCAAGCTACTCGTGGTCCAGGTCCGCGACCACTCGAACCAGCCCAAGGACCAGTACGTGGTCGCGGTCGACGCGGTCGGCGCCGGCACCGGGGACCTCGTCCTCTACGCCACCGGCTCCTCCGCCCGACAGACCACCACGACCAAGGACCGGCCGTGCGACGCCGTCGTCATGGCGATCGTCGACTCCTGGGACGTGGGCGGCGACAACGTCTACGAGAAGTGGAGCAGCTGAGCGCACCATGTACCTCGGCAGAGTCACAGGGCGCCTCGTCGCCACCGTCCGCTACGAGGGCATGGACGGCGTGAAGCTCCAGCTCCTCGAGTCGCTGGATGAAGCAGGCGTCCCCACCGGCGAGCAGCTCGTGGCGGCGTGCGCCCTCTCCGTGGGGCCCGGCGACCTCGTCCACTACGTCGACGGCCGCGAGGCGGCGCTCGCGCTCCCCGACGAGACCTTCGTGCCCGTGGACGTCGCGATCACTGGATTCGTCGAGCAAGCCGAAGTGAATGGGGCGGAGCTCCCCTTGGAGGCCCCCCAATGATCCTCGCCGATGTGATCGGGACCGTGGTCTCCCCCTCCCTTCAAGTGCCCGCCCTCGACGGCCGGAAGCTCTTGGTGGTGCGCCCGGTCCAGCCCGCGGGCGCGCCCGTCGGACCCAAGCCTCGCATCGCCGTGGACACCATCGGCGCTGGGGTCGGAGACCGCGTCCTCGTCATCGACGAGGGCAACTCAGGCCGACAGATCCTCGGGGCGCAGGACGCGCCGGTGAAGACCCTGATCGTCGGCTTCGTTGATGAGGTCGAGCTCGGCGGCGAGCGCGTCTACAACCATGGTGGAGAGGCATGAGCGCTCGCACCTGGAGCGAAGAGGAGTCGCGGCTCCGCACCGCGATCTGCCGCGTCGGAAAGCTGTCCTACGATCGCAACTACATCGTCGGCGCCGACGGCAACATCAGCGCGCGCATGAGTGACGGGACCATCCTCATCACCCCGACCGGCGCCATGAAGGGCTTCCTCGAGCCCGTCCACATCGCCCATGTGGATATGACCGGGCGCGCCATGGACGATGGGCCCAAGCCCTCCAGCGAGGTCGGCATCCACCTGGTCAGCTACCAGGAGCGGCCGGACTGCAAGGCCATCTGCCACGCGCACCCGCCCCACGCGGTCGCGCTGACCATCGCCGGCGTGGACCTGCAGACGCCGATCATCCCGGAGATCATCGTGACCATCGGCGGCATCCCCACCGCGCCGTTCGGCACCCCCGGGACGCCGGAGCTCCCGGAGACCATCCGTGACCTCGTCCGCTGCAGCGACGTGATGATGATGCAGAACCACGGGTCCGTGACGCTCGGCGCCAATCTCATGGACGCCTACAAGAAGCTCGACATGCTCGAGCACACGGCCAAGATCCTGTGGCTGGCTCACGTGGCCAAGGGCGGTCTCGAGCCCCTGGCGCCGGACCTCGTCAATAAGATGCTCGCCACCCGCTCAAAGCTGGGGATCACCACGCGCAACACGCTGGAGAATCAGTGCGGCGTCGACCCGCCGCGCTGACCACCACCAGGACGGTCAGCCTCTGGACCATGACAGCGCCCGCGCTCCCCTCGGGGACCGCGGGCGCTGTCTTGCTCCGGGAAGCTCGGCGAGGGGCCGAGGATCAGTAAACGGTGACCTCAGCCCACTTGGAGCGCGCCACGCCGCCCGCTGCGGCCTGGTCTCGGACCAACCACTGCATCCAAAACTGAGTGCCGACCAGCGCCGGATCATTCGGGATCTCTGAGTTCCACGTGCCGAAGCCCTGGCCTGCGCCCACGCCCGAGAGCTGGGTACGGAAGGCAACCCGGCTCGGGGAGCGAGAGATAATGCCACCGATGGAGCCGCCACCGCCCGCGCCAGGAGGCTGGTTGCGCAGCGCGAGGATCGCCGGCGCGCCGCCGAGGGCCTCGGAGACCGCGACTCGGAACTGCCCGTTGCCGACCTTCGGGGGCGAGAAGGCCATCATTTGCGGCTCGTTCCCTCCGGCGCCAGCGCGGCCGTTTCCGACCAGCGAGGCCGCGGGCCCCATCTCGCTGCGGAGCAGCGGCCGATCGAACGGCGGGAGTTCAGCGGCAACTCGCGGGTCCGTGAGGCCGCCGTTGATGAAGGCCTCAATCGTCGACGCCGTCCCCGGCGAGAAGAACACGTTGTTGAGGATCGGGTCCTTGTTATCCCCGAACGGGCCGGCGCCCTGGTTGTAGATGAACACCGCGAGGAACAGGTTGTTCCAGTTGGGGTCCCCGTGGTGGAAGTAGCGCGTCCGCAGCCCGGCGTTGCGCAGGGTCGGCACCTTGAACTTGCCGCGGTCCGAGAAGTTGCCCGTCACACCTTGGCGTCCGTTGTCCTCCGCGATGTCCCGCATGCCAATGTTGCGGTAGCTGCCGTCCGAGAACAGCGGCGGGGTGTGGCACTGAGAGCAGCGCAGCCCGTTGGACATGAACAGATTGAGGCCGTTCCGCTCCTGAGAGTTGAGGGCGCCCGTGTTGCCGTTCTGGTACCGGTCCCAGGGCGTCTGGTCGGGGTGCAGCGTGCGCTGGTAGGTGGCGAGCGCGAACCCGATCCGCTCGGCCGTGATGGCCGGATCCCCGAAGGCGTGATCAAACAGCTCGGGATACGACGGGTCGAGCGCGAGGGCCGCGACGAGGTCGGGGTTGAGGTTGGCCGCAAGGGCGAGCGGCTGGACCTGCTCGAGCTTCCCGGTGACGTCAGCCCACGTTCGCCCGGCGTCAGCCATTTCCACGAAGGAGAGGATCGGACCGACGGCCTGGGACTCGAGGGCGCCACCGCTCGGGATGCTCACCTGCCCGGTCTCCGGGTTGATGAAGGTCGAGGTGGCGCGGCCATCCCAGAAGAGTTCGTTGAAGAACGCGGCGCCGATGGGCGACGGAGACCGTCGTCCGGTGACCTGCGGCGAGAAGCCGAAGGTCGCGTCCGGCGACAGGTTCCCGCTCGAGTCAGCGAGGCGCACGCCCCCGGACCCGAAGCGGTCATCCGAGTCACCGAAGACACCGTTGAGTCCGGGGTGCCGGCTCCCCATGTCCACCCGAGGGTCAGACCCGCCCGCGCTGGGAATGTGACACGTACCGCAGGCGACCGTGTTGTCTGAGGAGAGTTGCTCGTCCCAGAAGAGCGCCTTGCCCAGGATCCGCTTCTGCTCGGTGATCGGGTTCTCCGGCGGCGCAGGGGGCGCGGGCAGGGACTGAGCCGCTGCGAGAGTGGGAACGGCGGCGAATAGTGCAATGGTAGCGATGGGGAAGCGCATACCGAAACTGTACCCCGGACGCCCGCACTACCACAGGACACAGCAGGCCGAGCCTCGCGGAAAATGTGCTCCAGATCGAAATGAGGGCGCGACCGAGTGTTGCGATGCCGCCAGAGGGGGTGCGGCATCCTGTCGTCAGCGACCGCGCCGGGCCCTGCGCCTGCGCCTGGGGCTTGGGCTGGGGCTGGGATTGGAGGGCTCCTCGGCGGCGTGGGTGAGTGAGACGAGAGCCAGCTCAACCGCCGGGTCCTCCACGCCACGATGCTCCACGGGGCGAACCAGGGAGCCGAACAGGAGGATCGGCCCGCACCGGAGGAACCACTCGCGGCAGCTGAGCTCCCCCGCGTCGTAGTCGACTTCGAAGCCGACAAAGTCCCCGAGGCGGACGTCCCTCACCGGAGCCTCGGCCTCGAGGTGGTCGCACGCGACCTCGTCGAGGTCATCATCGTTGACCTCTCCCTCCTTCTTGCGGTGTCCACGAATCTGAAGACAGCCACCCTCTTCGGAGGTGAACATGACGGCCCCTTCCTCGGACGCCATGTCCCACCCTTCGGGCGCTTGCATGCCCCAGCCGTCACCTTCAAAGCTCTGCGCCATGCCGGAAGGGTACCCGGATCAGCGCCCGCGCGTCTTGGGGAGGAGCTTCACCATGGCAGCCCCCATGGCGTCCCCCACCAGGAGGTAGCTCTCTGAGTTCCCGTACCAGTGGTGTCCATGGCCCGTGTTAGGAGAGTCCTCCGCTGCCCGCAGGAAGTCCCTGGTCTCCACGTAGGCGGTCGGGCCGCGGCGGCGGGCCGCCTTCGCGCCGGCCTCCTGCGCCTCGTGGAGAGCTGGGTTGTTCATGTTGCCGGTCTCCCCCACCACCACGGGGAGCTTCTTCGAATCGAGCCGCTCGCGGACATCACCGATCAAGAGCTCGAGGTTCTCGGCGTAGTTGCGGGTCGCCTCCCCGTCACACCCGTCGTTCCAACCCTGGAACCAGACGAAGCCCTCGACCTCGGGCTCGAGTTCTTTCCACTCGGGAAAGGCGGCCCCGACACCCTTCAGAGCGGCGTCGAGTTCCTCAAACATCTGCTCGTAGTAAGGCCCGACCTCGCCACCGGCAGACGGCGGACGGAAGTCCACGTGCAGGCTCTTCCCGCCCCAGCACGCCTTGACCAGGAGCACCGGCCCCTCGAGGCGATCCCCGAGCACCTTGCCGAACGCGAGCTCCGGCCCGAAGTGATGGCGCCCGCCGTAAACGGCGTAGCCGATGGACAGCGGCCCCTTTTTCTCCTCATGGGGTGTGCGATACCAGACCCCGACGTCACTGCGCTCGCTCCAGGCCCCGTCATCCCCTCGGACCCAGCCCCAGCGCTCCTCGAACTCGGGGGCCTCCAGCAGCTTCGCGAGGGTGCCTCGCCCACCGTTGTAGTGCTCCTCGTGATCGAGGTCGACCACGGCTTGGCCCTCCATGTTGGACTGCCCCGCGAGGAGGAAGACGTGCAGCGGCTGCTTGTCTACCACCGGCGCCGGGCCCCCGGCCCCCTGGAAGGAGAGGAGGAACGAGGAGCCGGCGAGGAGGGCGAGAAGGGGGAGCTTGGAGGTCATGCGGCGAGCATAGGGCACGGGCCGCGCCCTCGCCCCTCCCGGGCCGCCTGGGCCGCCCGGGGCTACTTGCCGCCGCGACCGCGGCCGCCGCCCATGGCGTTGAACTGCTCGATCTGCTGCTCGTTCAGCACGGACTGGAGCTCCAGTTGATGGGTATCGCGCTCGTTGCCCTTGAGCTCACTGGCCCCCGCACGGTCCCCCGATTCCCAGAGCCGTGCCATCTCCGTGTATCGCGCGTCGCGGGCCTGAAGGACCCCACGGAGTCCGTCCGTCTGGGAGCTTGTGAGACCCAGCTCTTGCTGGAGCTTCGGCATCTGCTCGTCCAGCTTCGACATCATCGCGTCCCTGCGGGCCGCAGCCTTGGCGTCTCGCTCGTCCGCGCGGACCTCCTCGAGCGCCACCGCCACGCCTTGCTTCAGGCCGGCGGCGCCTGGGGCCTTGCGGGAGTCGCCGAGCTCCTCAAGGAGCTCGGCCCTGAGCGCGTCGATGTCCGACTGCTCCACGAGATCGCCCGCGGGGATCCGTGACGGCGCGACGGGGCGATTCGCCAGCACCTCAAGGCGTCCCGACAGGTCATTCAGCTCGCCGCGCAGCGCTGCGATCTCACCCCGGACCTCGTTGAGCCCCGCGTCGTTTTTCACCGTGGGGTCAACGCGAGCCCCTCCGGGGCTGGAGTTGAGGTTGGTGAGGAGGGCGAGGCCACTGATGGTGAGTGCGGCGGCAGAGAGGAGGATGGGGAGTTTCATGGTGTGGTCGATGGGCCAAGAGGCCGGTTTGAGGAGGCCAGACCGGGTCAGCGGACAGTGGCGAGATCAGACAGTGGCGAGATCGAACGGTGGGCGTGTGAGCTGGGGTGGACGGAATCGGGCTGAGCTGAGCGGGTTTGGAGCGACACGGGGTGGGCCTTCAGCGGGTCTTACCTTCACCGGGCTGAATCTCAACCTGGCGAATCTTCAGTCCTGACTCGAGGCTGTGGCCGGCGCACCACCAGTCCTCGATGATGCTTCCGGAGGCTTGGCCGCCAGAGACGCCGCCGGTGGCGCTGGACAGCCCCTCCCCCCTGGCTCGGAGCCCGCCCTTGGTCTGCTCGAGGCGCGCGAAGTCCGCGCACGACAGGTCCAACTCGAAGAAGGCGCCGCCAGGCAAGACGTCGGAGGTGAAGCTCACCTTGCCAGCGTAGCTGCGATCCGCTTGGGCCAGGGTCAGCCCGACCGTCAGCCTCGTGGGACGCGCGACCCAGCCGGTGACCAGGACCCTTGAGTCGTTCGTCAAGAGCACCGGCGCGCTGTCACCGCCCGCGGAGACCGGCCCGGCAGCGACGAGATTCCCCCAAGCACCGCCCTTCTTGGCCTCAATCTCAGCCTCGGCCGCGCTCGCGGAGGAGCCCTTGAGGTCCCGTCTGCCCCCGAGCTTCGACGCCGGCTTGCTCGAGCGCGCAGCCTTCTTCCAGAGCGCCACCGCCTCGAGGCCCCCGTCCGCTGCGAGGAACCGCTCCAGGGCCTCCTCCTCGGTCAGCTCGCCACGCTTCACGGCTCTGAAGAGCTCCGCCTTCAGCGCTTCTAGGTCTATCACGAACCGGCCCTGGGTCGGGTCGTCCCTGAGGCTGGCGCTCCAGCTCCCCGTGGGTTCCGGCCTCATCCGCGGGTGGAAGGCGTCCCCCGCGAAGGGGGTGGCCACCGCGAACTCGCCGGCGGCGACCTCCACCCGCTGGCCGTCCACATGTCGGCGCATCTCGACTCGCCCCTCCGTCACGTCGAGGGTCGCTCGCTCCTCGGAGGCCTGAACCCTGAAGCGGGTGCCGAGGACCGCGATCTCCGCTGCCGCCGTGAACACGCGCATGGGTCGCTGCCCCTGCGGTGCGACCTCCGCGAGCAAGCGGCCCCCGTCCAGGGCGATGACCTTCTGCCCCTCGTCGGAGATCGTGGCCCTCGCGATCCCCGTCAGGGTGATGGTCGACCCGTCATTGAAGGCGAGCTCCGCCCAGGCATCCGGGCCGCGGAGGGCGAGGACGCCGCCGGGGAGCGCCGCCCCTGGCGCCGGGAGGGGCTCCGCCTGTCCGCCGCCAGCGACCCACTCCACGGCTCCTGCGGACTCGATCACCCGAAGCACCGGCGCCGGTTCCGCCCCTGAGCCAGCGAGCAGGATGGCGCCCAGCAGCGCCGCGGCCAGCGCCGCGCCGATCGCCACGGCTCGCGTGAGCAGCGGCCGCCGACCGCCGACCTCCGCAGGCAATCGGTCCATGGTCGCCGCCACGAAGCCGGCGCGCTCCCGTGCCGTCCCCGAGAGCGCCAGCCCCAGCTCGCGGTGGAGGCGCAGGGTCTCGACGCGGCCCGCCCGCGCGCCCGGGTCCGACTCAAAGGACTGACGCAGCGCCTCCATGCCGGACTCGCTCAGGTCTCCCTCGAGGTAGTCGAGCCAGAGGGCATCGGGGCCCCGGTCGCTGCCGCTTTGGTCGCTGCCGCTTTGATCGCTGCCGCTTTGATCGCTGAGCCTCCTGCCCCGGTGGTCTTGGTCGCTCACGCGCTCCCTCCCTGGCCTGCGACGCCGAGCTCAACGCAGTCGCGGAGGCGCCCGCGGAGCTTCCACAGGGCCTTCTTGATGGCCGGCACCGATCGACCGAGACGCTCGCCGATCTCCGCGAGCGGGAGCTGCTCCCGGTACCTCCACCCCAGGAGCTCCCGCTGCCGCTCGTCGAGTTGCGCGAGGCAGCGCTCCAGGTGCTCGATGCGGGCCTCGTGCCCGGCGCCGAGTTCCTCATATCGGACGAGGTCCTGCTCCAGGAGCTCGGAGACGAAGCGGGCGTGGTAGTCGGCGGTCCGCCTCACCCGGTTCATCTCGGTCTTGAGCTCGAAGCTGGCGAGGGTGAACAGCCAGGCCGGAAAGTCCGTCCCCGCCTGGAAGCGATGGAGCTGGACGTAGGCCTGAACAAAGGCACGCTGGGCGACATCGTCCACGTCGATGCCGGGCCAGGCCCGCCCGACGAGCCAGGCGCGGAGGGGGCGCTCGAGGCGGGTGACCAGCTCGGCGTACGCCCCGCGGTCGCCGGCCTTGACCCGCTCCACTGCAGCGGAGAGGTCCCCGGCGAGATTGCCCGCGCGGGCGGAGCCTTCCTGGCTGGACGGGTGATCGTGCTTCATCGACGGCTCTGGCGTGCGGGCCCCTGCTGCGGGCCCTTCAGGGGGAGAAGACTCGGCGCCGCGGCAGGTTACCCCCCCTCAGCCAGAACTCTCCTGGGCCACCTCAGGCCGCCTTCAGGGACGCTCGACGGCCTCCACCGAGCGCACCTCGCTCCGGCCTCCCGCGCCGACGGCGAAGGGGAAGCGCTGGTTGGAGGCGGCCGCGCCCGTGCGCCCCTGCTTGTCGATAGCGATGAAGCAGACGTCGAGCTGGTAGCCCAGGGGATCCACCGCGGCGATCCGGTGCACCATGGCCTCGCAGGCCTCCTGGGGGTGCATACCCTGGCGCATCATCTCCACGATGACGGTCGTCGCGCTGTAGCGCATCACGTTCTCTCCGACGCCGGTGGCCCCTGCGGCGCCCACCTCGTTGTCCACGAAGAGGCCCGCCCCGAGGATCGGCGAGTCGCCCACGCGGCCTGGGAGCTTCCCGCCCGCCCCGCTGGTGGAGCAGCCTCCAAAGAGGTCTCCGTTCCCGTCGAGCATCAAGAGCGTGATCGTGTCGTGCCCCTTCTCGAGCGGCTCGGCGGGGTCCTGCTCGCGCTCCACCCAGGCCGCCTTCTTGGCGTCGAGGTCGGAGACGTCCACCGACTCGAGCCCGTGCTCAAGCGCGAACCACCGCGCCCCTTCCCCCACAAGCATCACATGCTTCGAGCTGTCCATCACCCGCCGCGCGGCGGTGATCGGGTGAACAATCCCCTCCATCCCGCCAACGCTGCCGGCCCCACGCGTCGGCCCATCCATGATGCACGCGTCCAGCTGCGGGTACCCCGCGGCGTTAGGTCGTCCCGCGAGGCCGACCGAGCCGTCGGAACCCAGGGACTCGATGAGCCGGATGCCGACCTCGATGCCGTCGAGCGCCGAGCCGCCGGCCGCCACGTTCTCCGACGCAGCGTCCACTGCGAGCTTTCCGAAGGGCCAGGTCGCGATCATCACGGGGCCGCTCACCGCGGGGTCGGAGGTCTCGTGCATGGGCGCGCTGGCGCAGCTGGCGAGGAGGGACGCGGGCGCCGCAAGGGCGAACAGGAGGAGTTTGGCGCTGGGCATACCTCTCAGGCTAGACGGGCGCCTCCAGCGCCACCAGCAGGGGGACCAGGAAGCCGTCAGTCGTCCGCAGGGAGCTCCACGCCAGGAGGCAAGAAGGAGACCTCACGGTCGTTCGAGATCACCGGCCCTTCCGTGGACCGTCCCCGCCGCACGACCCGCTCAAGCCGCCCGAGCAGCTGCGCGACGCGTGCCGGCTGCTCCGCGACGAGGTTGACTTGCTCCGCCGGATCCGAGGCGAGGTTGAAGAGCTGCAGGGGCGGCAGGCCCTCCTTCTTCGCCACGTTCTCGCGGGGCGCGCTCCAGCCGCCGCTGCCGCCCGCGAGGCAGAGCTTCCAGTCCCCCTCCCGCACCGCGAAGTGCCCGGAGACCGAGTGGCTGACCAGGGTCCGTCGGCCGCTGGACGGAGCCCCGCCGAAGACCGGGACCCAGCTGAAGCCGTCCTCCCCGCCCCCCGTGCGACCTCGCTCGCCCGTCACGTCCTCCAGCGTCGCGTAGATGTCCGTCAGGCAGGCGAGCGCCGTGGAGGTCGTCCCCGGGGGCACCACTCCTGGCCAGCGAACGATGAGAGGCACCCGATGACCGCCCTCGTAGAGATCAGCCTTGTGCCCACGGAGGCCGCCGTTCGGATCATGGCCGTGCTCGCCGAGCAGCGGGAAGTTGGCCTCGGGCGAGCAACCGTTGTCGCTCGTGAAGATCACGAGCGTGTTGTCCGCGACCCCGCCCGCCTCGAGCGCCCCCATGAGCTCGCCCAGGTGATGATCCACCTGCATGACGAAGTCCGCGTAGGGGTTCATGCCGCTGGCCCCCTTGAAGGGCGGGACCGGGACGATGGGCGTGTGCGGTGACGGGAGCGGCAGGTAGAGCAGGAACGGGCTCCCCTCCCGCGCGGCGGGCGCGCGCTCGCCGATGAAGCGGCAGGCCTCACCCACGATGTGCGGCAGCGCCTCTTCGATCACGAAGTCCGCGCCGACGGGTCCCTCGCGGTACCAACCGTACCGGTCGTCCTTGCGGGTCACGCCCTCGGTGCGATCCGGCTGCCCGGTCACCTTGCCCCCGTCGACCCAAACGTAGGGCGCCATGTCGAGGGAGGCCGGGAGCACGTGGTAGTGGCCGAAGCCGTTGATGTCCGGGCCGTTAGTGACCGGCCCCCCGTAGTCGATGGCCCCCTCCGCTCCTCCTCCTACGCGGCTCCAGTCGAGGCCGAGGTGCCACTTGCCGATGGCCGCCGTGGCGTAGCCGGAGGCCTCCATCAGGTGCCCGATCGTCGCGCGCTCCTCCGGGATCAGGTGTCCACTGTTCCCGTTCAGGACCCCCTTGGAGAGTCGACTCCTCCAGTTGTAGCGCCCCGTGAGTAGCCCGTAACGCGTCGGCGTACAGACAGCGCTCGTGGAGTGCGCGTCGAGGAACGTCATCCCCCCCGCTGCCATCCGAGCGAGGTTCGGGGTCTTGATCTTGCAGCCACCCGACGTGGGCGAGATGTCGCCGATCCCGAGGTCGTCTGCCAGTACGACCACCACGTTTGGGCGGAGCCTGGCGGGAGCAGTCGGCTGGTCACTCCCGACGGCGGGGGCCTCTTGCGCCCCCGCACTCGAGAGCATCGAGGCCAGGAAGATCGGTGCGATGAGCTTCATGGCTCAACCCTAAGCGCGGTGCCCGAGCGCGCCAAGGGCGCTCCGCCGCCCCTTCACCCCGGGCGCACGGGACCGCCCGCCGCGGGAGCGGCAGAGGTGATACGGTGCCCTGGCCCCCGCGGATATCCCGGCGCCGGCCGTTGCCGCCGTCCATGCCCTCCTTCACACCTGAATCTATGCGTATCCTGCTCCCCGCCATCGGCGCCGTCGCCCTCTCCGGCGCGGGTCTCGCCCAGAGCGTCGTCCTCAGCGACGACTTCGAGACCGACTCCGCCGCGAACTACATCCTCGTGGACGACGGCACCCCCGACGGCACCCAGACGTTCGCCTTCGACTACCTCGCCGCGGGGATCCCGCTCGCGCCCCGATCCGCCCCCGGTGACGCCGGCGGACTCAAGCTGACCGTCAACGACACCGCCGGCTCGTCCGACGCCTGGACCGTCTATCACTCCACCCCCGTCGCCGCGGATCGCTACAAGCTGACGGTCGACGTCTGGATGAACTTCGAGGGGACCTCCGGCACCACGGAGTACGCCCAGGTAGGCGTCGCCGGCGACGGCGTCTCCAGCAACTCCATCCTCTCGCCCGTCTCTGGCTCGGGGGCTTACCTCGCCTTCACCGGCGACGGTGGGTCTGTCACCGACTACAGCTGGTTCCGGGATTGCAACAACGCCTCCCCCACGGACCCCGAGTGCAACACCATGCCGAGCTCGCACCCGAGCTACCTCGGCCGCGGCGCCAACGCCTCAGGCAACTTCTTCCAGGGCTTGTTCCCCGCCCCGCCGTCGACCATCTCAGGGTCCCCTGGGAACATCTGGACCACCCTGGAGATCGAGGTCGACAACTTCGCCAGCGTGATCTCCTTCAGCTTTGATGGGCAGCTCACTTACCAGGGCGAGTACTCCAGCACCCTTGATGGCCTCGTGAGCCTCGGGCTCTTTGACCGCTTCGGCTCACTCTCCGGTCCCACCAACTTCGCGCTCTACGACAACCTCGTCGTCGAGACGCTGCTCACCCCCCTCGGGACAAACTACTGCGTGGCGGCGGTCAACTCGACGGGATCAACCGGTGCGATCTCCGCTCTCGGCAGCGGCACCGCGGCCGACAACAACGTGATCCTCACGAGCTCGTCCCTGCCGTCAAACGCCTTCGGCTTCTTCCTCACGAGCATGACGCAAGGCGCCACCCAGAACCCGGGCGGGAGCGCCGGCAACCTCTGCCTCGGCGGCGCCATCGGCCG
>JAQWJQ010000034.1 GCA_029248265.1 Planctomycetota bacterium | reverse complement strand
AACTGGCTCGGGGCCACCTCGTTGTGTCGCGTCATCAGCGGCACGCCGAGGAGCCAGAGGTCCTTCTCGAGGTCCCGCATGAAGTCGAGGACCCGGCCGGAGATGGCCCCGAAGTAGTGGTCGTCGAACTCCTGCCCCTTGTAGGGCATCGCGCCGAAGAGCGTGCGCCCCGTGGCCATGAGGTCCGGGCGGAGGTGGAAGAACTGCCGGTCGACGAGGAAGTACTCTTGCTCGACGCCGGTCGTGGGGGAGACGCGGGAGACCGAGGTCTCACCGATGGCCTTCAGGAGCCGCACCGCGGCGCGGGAGACCGCCTCGCAGGAGCGGAGCAGGGGAGTCTTCTTGTCCAGGGCCTCTCCGGTCCACGAGCAGAAGGCCGTCGGGATGCAGAGGGTCGCGCCGCTCGCAGACTTGCGGACGAAGGCGGGCGACGTCGGGTCCCAGGCGGTGTAACCCCGGGCCTCGAAGGTGGCGCGCAATCCACCCGAGGGGAAGCTCGACGCGTCCGGCTCGCCCTGGCTGAGCTGCTTGCCGGAGAACTCGAGCATCGCGCCGCCGGATCCCGTCGGCTTGAGGAAGGAGTCGTGCTTCTCGGCGGTCAGCCCGGTCATGGGCTGGAACCAGTGCGTGTAGTGCGTCGCGCCGTGGCCGACCGCCCAGGTCTTCATGGCGCGGGCGACCTCATCCGCGATCTCCAGGTCGAGCTTGGCCCCATTCTCGATGGTCTTGCGGAGCGCCTGGTAGGTGACGTCCGGGAGCGTCTGCCGCTGCACGTCGTCGCTGAAGACGTAGCGACCGAACGAGTCGGAGAGGGACTGTCCCTCAAGGCCGGAGATGTCTTCGCGGAGGTCGAGGAACGCGTCGCTTGCGATGGAGCGGACTGCTTCCTGGCGGGTCGTGGCCGTCATTCGTTGACAGGTATTGGCGTGAAGCCGTTTGGGGGGCGTGGGGTGCGCCATGGTGGCGAAGCCCTCTCGGTCATGACCGGGGCACTCACTCACCTCATCCCGCACCTCCCCTGGGGGAGGGTGTCCTGGCGCTCGGATGGGGGGCGGAGCGCCTGGAAGTGCCGGTCGAGGCTTAGGGTGCCTGGCCGGGACCGGACCTTATGGGCACGCGATCCTCAAGCAAACGATTGACCGGGGAATCCGCGCCGGGTTCTCGGTGTGGCGGCGGGACCCGCTGTCTGCGGGGCGTGACGTCCCCAGGGCCGTGCTTCTGGCATGATTCACTCCCCCCGGGAGGGCCAATGTCATGGATCGATTCGAACGAAATGGGGTGCGCCTCCTTGCCGCATTCTGCGCCCTGGCGTGCCTCCCCGCCGCTGCCCCGAAGCACCCGGCCGAGGCGTCCACCCTGGCCGCCCCGACGCTCGCCGCGGCGGCATGGTCTTCCCAATCGGACGCTCTCTCTGCCATCAGGAGCAAGGACCCCGCTGAGCGCCAGCGGGCCGCGTTGGACCTGGCCGGGGATCCGTCGCCGAAGGCAGAGAGCGCGTTGCTCAAGGCGGCCCGGAGCGACGACGACTTGCTCGTCGTCCTCGCGGCGATCGGCGCTCTGGAGGGGCGTCCAGCTTCCAGGGGATGGACCAAGGGGCTCGTCGAGGTGTCGTTGGAGTCACCCTTCACCCAGGCGCGAGTCTCCGCAGCGCGGGTACTCGGCGCGAGCGTAGAAGACTCGGCCGCTTCCGCGTTGCTGAAGAAGGCCTCTGGTAAGTCCTTCGCTGTGGCGGCCGCAGCGCTTGCGGCCTGCGTTGAGGCCGCGGCTTCGGCCCCCGCTTCGGACGAGCGTTCTGCTGGGAAGAGCGTCAAGCGCCTGGCGAAGGGGCTCAAGTCCAAGGTGCCCTCGGAGCGCCCCATCGCCGCCCGCGCCATGGTCTCTGTGGCTCGCGGTTCTGTCACGACGCGGCGGGAGGCTCTGCAGGGGCTCGTGATCGAGCGGCTTGGTGAACCGCTCGACGCTGCGGTGGTTTGCGCGGCCCTCGACGCGGTGTCGGACGCGCCGACCGAGGGCGATGCCGTGACCCTGCGTCCTGCGCTCGCGGCCATGGACCTGGTGGCCGTCGTCGAGCGCCGTCTCGAGTACGCGATGGCGGCGGCTATCGGGGCCATGAGCCCCGCCGACGCTCGCAGCTTCATCTCGGCCTGCTTCGAGTCGACCGAGGGCGCGGCGATTGCCGCCTCGGCCGAGGCCGGGCCACGACTCGCTCGGGTCCTCGGGGCTGGTGCGCTCGACCCTGAGGGCGCGGCTCCATGGCTTGAGCGACTGCTCGGCGCGGAAGAGGTCTCCACCCGCGCCGCAGCCGCGCACGCCATGAGGTTCCTCGGCGACGGCGCACTCGGCGCAGCCGAGGAGGCGCTGGCCGGCGAATTCAACGCGCGAGTTCAGCTCCAGCTGGTGGAGCTCCTCGCAGCCCACGCCGACCTGACAGAGGGGGCGGCACCCGGAGAGCTCCAGCCGGCGGTGGAGGCGCTGCTGGAGATGCTGGAGGGCGGCGCCAGCGAGCGCGTCCTGGAGGCGGTGGCCGTGGCGCTAGGCCAGCCGGAGGCGGCCCCGCCGGTGGTCAAGGTCCTGAGCGAGTTCGTCGGGGGAGACGCCTCTCCCGCGCTCAAGACAACAGCCGCGGTGGCGCTCGGCATGACCCGTTCAGCCGCAGCGCTGGCGCCGCTGGAGGGGCTGCTCGCCGCCGAGGATTGGCAGCTACGGGCGGCGGCAGCCGAGGGGATGGCGCAGCTCTCCCAGCCGACGTGCGTGGAGCCGTTGCTCGCAGCGCTCGGTGATGAGCACTCCTGCGTGGTCGAGACGGCCCATCGTGCTCTCCTCACTTTCTCCGGGCGTGAGGGGCAAGAGATGGACCTCGCGGGCTGGCCAGATTGGTGGTCAAAGAATGGGAAGCGCGCGACGTTTCGGACCAAGCGCGAGCAGCAAGACCTCCAGAAGCGGTATGGCTACGGCGTGGATGAGGCTGCCGTGTACCGGGGCCTCGACGTGATCGTGATCCCAGGCCGGGGTGATCACATCGAGAGGGTGCTCGAGCGCCTCGGCATTCGGTTTCGGCTGGCGCCTGCGGGCAAGGTGCAGGACTCTCGTCTGCACCCCGGCGCCATCCTCTTGGTCGGCTGCACGGGGGAAATCGCTCCCGCGGACGTGGAGGCGGTGCGCTGGTTTGTTCGCTCAGGAGGCGCCCTCTTCTCCTCCTGCTGGTCGCTCACCTTCACGGTTCAGCGGAGCTTTCCCGCGCTCGTCGCGAAGTTCCCCTGGCGGCAAGAGGTCATGGACAATGTCTTCGCGGTGCCCACCCGGGACGCCGTGGACTCCCCCTTTCTTCGTGGTGTCTTTGACGGCGGGGTACAGCCCTATTACAGCCTCGTGGGGTCACACCTGATCCAGGTCCTCGACCCGGAGCGAGTCGAGGTCCTCCTCGACAGCCCGAGCGCCGCGACGCGCCACGGGTGCGGAGACCTCGCGGCGTGGTTCCGCATGGGGCACGGCACGGTGCTCGACACGGCGAACCACTTTGAGGAGCAGGGGTTCAGCGCGGCGAGCGGGCTGAAGAAGCCCATCGACCGGCAGGCCTTCGCGGTGAACCACATGGGATTGAAGCCTCTCCAGCTACGGACGCTGGGCGAGGAGAAGTGGTGGAAGTCCACCTCCGCCGCCTCGGCCGAGGTCTTCGACCTGTCGGTGTTTCGGATCCTGACCAACTTCGTGCGGGCGAAGCGCATCGGCCGCTGAAGCCCAGGGGCTGTGGCTGTCCAGGCGTGCCCCTGAACTCGCAGGGGGGCGATTCCGGCTCCGGGCGGCGGCTCGCCTTGGCTGACGCCAGCGGGAGCCCGCGGCGGCCGGCAGGCGGCGCCGGGGGGGGGAGGCGCCGGGATTCCGCGGCTCTGCTTGACCGGGGGCAACGCGAAGCCGAAAAACAGATAGATGCTGCGCCTCCTCACCCCGCTCTCGCTCCTCCTGCAGGCCCTCGCTGCCATGGCCCCAAACGGCGGCCTTGAGGTGTCCCTCGGGGTCCCGGGGAGCCGGCGTCCTGGTCCGGTGACAGCTGATTGTGACGGTGGTCATCACCGCGCCTCCTTGGTCGCAGCGGCCCCCGCGCTGCGGGATCGCGCCACGGTTCAGGTCCTTCGTTGAGCGGCATCGAGCCGGGGCCCCCTGGTCCGCCCGGTGAGCGCTGAAGCGCTGCCCTTCGCCGCGCTCCACGAAGACTCCACCCTCCCCAACCTGTGCGACCCCGAACCTACGCCTCACTCCTGCTCGCTGCCGCGCTCACGGGCTGCGCTGCGCCGCCACCGCGCCCGGTGGACCTCGACGGGGTCGCGGAGCGTCGTGAGCGTCGCGAGGAGGCCTTGCCACCCCTCGTCGCCGCTGGGCTCTCACTCGAGGTCGCGCGGGAGCTCCTCCCCGTGCTGGACCCGGAGCTCCAGCTGGCCTTCGCCCGGGAGCTGCCCGCCCTCGCCAGCCGAGAGCACGCAGGCCTCTGGCCGGATCCGACGCTGAACGTCGACCTCGCCAACGCCCTGTCGGGCGGCGCGCTCGATGAGCTGGACGTGCTGATCCAGGTCCCGCTGGCCATCGCTGGCCGGCAGCAGGCGCTGGCCAGCAGGCTGGATGCGGAGGCGCGCCTCGCGGTGGCCCGTGCTGAGCAGCAGGTCTTCGAGCGAGCGCGGAGCCTGGAGGCCGATTGGGTGGCCTGGACCCTGGCCCTCGCGGCGGCGCGCTCCAACCGCGAGCTGGCCGAGGACCTCGCTGGGCCTCTGCAGCGCATCGACGTCCTGGTGGAGACTGGGAACCTCGGGACCGTCGAGAGCGGGCTCCTGCGACTCGCGCGCATCGGCGCGGAGCGGAGGGCGGTCGCGGCGGAACAGCGAGCGAAGGACCTGCAGCTCAGCATCCTGCATGCCCTCGGCCTGCGTGCCGGCGGCGAGGTCGCCTTCGTCCCCCTCGACCTCCGAGTCGAGACGGGGGAGCCCGAGGGCCCGGTCCGCCGGAGCCTCCCGGAACTCGTCGCCGCGTCCGCAGCGCTCGAGGTCGCGGAGGCCGCCGTCCAGGTCGCGCACCGGGCCCGCTTCGTGGAGCCCAGCCTCGGCGCAGGAGCGGGTAAGGAGGGCGGCGGACGGCGGGTCCTCTTCGGGCTGCAGGTCCCGCTCCCGCTCTGGAACCGCGGCCTCGGCGCCCTGGCCCAGGCGGTGGCGCGGCGGGAGGTCTCCGCCCGAGCCTACGAGCTCGCCTACGAGCGCGCCCTCGAGCGGGAGGAGCGCACCCGGCGCGCCATGCGCTCCGCTCGTGGGCGGCGGGCTCCGGTGGAGGAGGGGCTGCTGCCGCTGGCGATCGATCAGGAGTCCATCCTGTCCGAGCTCTTGACCCTCGGTGACCTACGCCCGTTCCTGCTGGTGGACGCGATGGAGCGACGCCAGGCGGCCGAGCTCGAGCGGCTGCAGCTGCTCGGTGAAGAGCTGGTCGCGCGCATGGAATTGGAGGCGCTGCTGGCGCCGCACGGAACGAACGAGGAGCCAGAGTGATGAAGCAACTGCACCGATCCAATGGCGGCGTCCTGGCGCTCGTCCTGCTCCTCGCGGCCTCTTGCGGGGGAGGGACGAGCGCGACCCAAGAGCGTGAGGAGGCTGGCGGCGAGGGCCGCGGAGCCGAGGCGGGGACGACCCGCTCCGTGCTCTTGAACGCCGAGGGGCGGGAGGCGCTGGGGCTGGTGCTGAAGGAGGCTGAACTCCGCGGGCGAGGCCCGCTGCTCGAGTTCCCGGGGGCGGTGGAGCCGTCGTTCGACGCCTTGCGGGTGGCCGCCGCCCCGCTCGAGGGCCGGGTCGAGGTGGTGGCGCTCCCCCTCAGTGAGGTCGACGAGGGCGCGCTGCTGTTCCGCATCGACGCGCCTTCGTGGCGGGTGCTGCAGGCCGACCTCGCCGCCGTTCGCGCCGAACTGGCGGGCCACGTCGCGTGGTTCGAGGAGGCCGAGCACCTGGAGCTCGCGCACCACCGGCACGAGGAGGCGCTCTCGGCCCTCGAGGGGCGCTGGTCCGACCGGCTGGAGCAGCTGGACGCGATCCGGGATGCCGGGGGGGGGCAGGCCGCGGCCTTGGTCAACGCTCAGGCGTCTCTGCTGGACGCCCGCGCTCGGCTCGCTGAGGCCCAGGAGGTCGGCGCCCGCCTGGCCGTGGATCGAGCAGAGCGCCGCGCGAGTCGCACGTCGGCCGAGGCCCGCAGGGAGTCCCTCCTGGCGCGGGCGACGACGCTGACCGGCGTCCCCGTCGCCGAGCTCATCGGGAGCGAAGACGAGGCGCTCATCGGACGCGGAGCCGGCGGGCGGACCTGGTGGAGCATCGACCGCATCGAGGTGCGCGCGCAGCGGTCGGGCCAGGTGCTCTCACTCGAGACCACGGATGGTGCCTGGGCCGAGGCGGGGGACCCCGTCGTCCGCGTGCGACGGCGCGGCGCGGTGCACG
>JAQWJQ010000080.1 GCA_029248265.1 Planctomycetota bacterium | reverse complement strand
CGAGCGCCACGGTGAGGAAGAGCCCGAGCCCCGCTCCGATCGCGAGGAGGTCCGCGCCAACCCGCAGCTTCCGCGGGGCGGCAGCGGCGGACTCGGTGCTCCGCGAGACCAGCGCGAGCAGGGCGACCCCGAGGCCCATGGTGGCCACCACGAGACCAGCGCTGAGGCCGAACAAGGGCGCCACGGGCCCCACCTCCCGGATCAGGTCAGGGGCGTGGTGGAGCACCTCACGGCCGCCCAGCGCGAGCCCGAAGATCACCGCCTCGATGACCCGAGTCCTCCCCTCGCGGTGGAGGAGGTCGTCGAGCCCGATGTACGCGATCGCAAGGGGCACCGTGAGCTGCAG
Source organism: Planctomycetota bacterium (assembly GCA_029248265.1). Taxonomy (GTDB): domain Bacteria; phylum Planctomycetota; class UBA1135; order UBA1135; genus Saltatorellus. Next base: position 20,689 of record JAQWJQ010000080.1, on the reverse strand, counting down.
GAAGCGCCCCTCGGTCGCAGAGATGGTGACCCGCGCCCCCAGCTGTGCCCCGATCGCAGCCGCCACGGCCATGAGAGAGGCCGACACCAGGGCGGACCGCCGCCCGGGACGAGCGGCGAGGACGAGGAGCGCGATGAGGAGCAGCGCCTCCGGGCTCGAGGCGAACCGCCCCACCGCGCTCACGAAGTACCGCTGGGCCGCAGGCTCGCCACGCGCGATCACCTCGGAGGTGGCCACGAAGACGTGCGACTCGGCCCCCAGCGCGAAGGCTCGCTGCCCCAGCTCCAGGCCGTTCCAGACCACGGCGCACGAGTCTCGATGACCGGGGCTCGTCAGCTGGAAGAGTGATTGATGCACGCCCAGCGCGCTCACGTCCCCTGCCGCCGGCTCGAAGCGCAGCACCACGTCCACCCACTCGCTGACCTCGTTCATCGGATCAAGCGCGAGCGGGGCCTCAGCGACCAGCGACTCCGCGACGGGGAGCGCGAGTGCCTCGTCCGCACAGGACGCGAGGTCCGTGGCCCCGGGGATGATCCGGTAGTGCGCGGAGATGTAGTCCACGATCTCTTCGGCGAAGCGGTCAACCTCCCCCGGTTCAGCGTGCCCATCGAGCTCCGGGTCCAGCCCCTCGATCACCTCGCCCAGCGAAAGGACCTGACAGCGGAGCTGGACCTCGACCCGCCCGTTCCAGACGTGGAGCTCAGAGATCGAGAACGAGTTCGGGTGCGCCGGGGCCCCCGCGGCTCCGAGACCGGATGCGAGGAGGAGCAAACCGGACCACATCATCCTCGCTTGCGCCGCAGCGCGACCTCGAAGGCGTCGTCGATGGTCCGCAGCGGGATGAACTCGAGCCGCTCACGGGCCCCTTCAGGGAGCTCGACCAGGTCCACCATGTTCCGTTCGGGGAGGAGGATGGTTCGAATCCCCGCGGCGAGCGCCGCCAGGACCTTCTCCTTGACGCCGCCCACCGGTAAGACGCGGCCACGAAGGCTGATCTCACCGGTCATGGCCACCGTCCCGCGGACGCTCCGCCCGGTGAACAGGGACGCCAGCGCGACCGTGATGGCCACGCCAGCGGACGGGCCGTCCTTGGGTACCGCCCCGGCAGGGATATGGAGGTGAATGTCGCTCGCCGCGAGCTCGCTCTCGTCGAGTCCAAGTTCTCCCGCCCTCGAGCGGAGCAAGGTGAGTGCGGCGAGCGCGCTCTCCTTCATCACGTCACCCAGCTGACCGGTCAAACGGAGCTCGCCCTTCCCCTTGCAGCTCGCCGCTTCGATGAAGAGGATCTCGCCCCCTACGGAGGTCCACGCGAGCCCGGTCGCGACCCCGGACTGCGCGGTCCGCTCCGCCACCTCCAGCTCCCGGCGCTCGTGCCCGAGGATCTCCTTCACCTCGTCCACGCCGATGGACATGGGCTTCCGGCGCCGCGAGGCGAACTTCATCGCAGCGTGCCTGCAGACCGCCGCGATCTTGCGCTCAAGCTCCCTGACCCCGGCCTCTCGGGTGTACCCCGTGATGATCTCCCGGAGCGCGGGGACGGACACCTTCAGCTGTGCGGCCTTGAGGCCAGCGGCCGAGCGCTGGCGCCCGAGCAGGTGCTTGCGGGCGATGGCGAGCTTCTCCGTCTCCGTGTAACCCGAGAGCCTCAGGACGTCCATTCGGTCGTGCAGCGGGCCAGGGATGGCCTCCTCCACGTTGGCCGTCGCGATGAAGAGCACCTCGGATAGGTCGAAGGGCACCCCGAGGTAGTTGTCCTGGAAGGTCCCGTTCTGAGCGGGATCCAGGACCTCGAGGAGAGCGGAGGAGGGGTCGCCATGAACGCCAGCGCCGAGCTTGTCCACCTCATCCAGGAGGAAGACCGGGTTGCGCGTCCCCGCCTTACGGAGGCCCTCGATGATCTTCCCGGGCATGGCGCCCACGTAGGTACGTCGGTGGCCGCGAACCTCCGACTCGTCGTGCACCCCCCCCAGGCTCACGCGAACAAACTCGCGTCCCATCGCGCGGGCGACGCTCTGGCCCAGGGACGTCTTGCCGACCCCCGGGGGGCCGACGAGGCAGAGCGTCGGGCCCTGGCCCTCAGGGTTGAGCTTCTTCACCGCGAGGAACTCGAGGATCCGGCGCTTCACCTTCTCCAGGCCGTGGTGGTCCGCGTCGAGCACCTCCTCGGCGGCCTCAAGCCGCAACGTGTCCTTGCTGCGCTCGTTCCAGGGCAGCTCGGTGAAGACCTCCATCCAGGTGCGGAGCATCGAGTGCTCGGCCGCCTGCTCCGGGGTGCGCTCGAGCCGCCGCAGCTCCCGCCGGACCTCTCGCTCCGCCTCCTCGGGCACCTTCAGCGCATCCACCCGCTCCCGGAGCTCCGCGAGCTCATCAGAGAAGTCGTCCCCCTCGCCGAGCTCTCGCCGAATCTGTCGCAGCTGCTCCCGGAGGAAGTACTCGCGCTGCGCCTGGTCCAGGGACCCCTTGGTCTCCCGCCGGATCTTCACGCTGAGTTCGAGGACGGCGGCCGCTTGACCGAGCGCCTCCAGCAGCCGGTCCAGCCGCGCCTTGACCTCGAAGGTCTCCAGGATCTCCTGCTTCTCCGTCGAGGGCATGTCCAGGAACGTCGCCACCAGGTCCGACAGCATCCCGGGCGAATCGATGCCTTGCACCGCCTGCTCGAGGTCCTCCGGCGTCCCCGGGGAGAGGCTCAGGACCTCCTCCGCGCGCTGCTTCAGCGCCACGAAGCGCGCCTCGATGGCGCGCGTCGGGCGGTCGACCTCCTTGACCCGGCGGACCCTCGCGACCAGCAATGGCTCGGTCTCCACGTAGTCGATCACCTCGAAGCGGCTCAGGCCCTGACAGATCGCCTGGTGGCGTCCATCAGGAGCCGTCCAGTAACGCATGATCTCCCCGACCGTCCCGACCTTGAAGAGGTCATCCGGACCAGGCCCGTCCTCCCGCTCCTCCCGCTGAAGGAGGAGCCCGATGGGGCGGTCATCCTCGACGGCCGCGCGAACCGCGAGCACAGAGGACTCCCGCCCGAGCATGAGCGGGAGCACCACGCCAGGGAACAGAATCATGTTCCGGACCGGCACGATGACCAGCTCCTCAACCTCTGTCTCCTCGACAGAGCGCTTTGAGCTGCGGCGGGCCTTCCTCTTGGACTTCTTCTTACGGGCCAACGGAGTCGGGGGCAGTGGAGATGGATCGGGGGCGGCGCTCAGGCGCCGAGACGAGCGACGAAGGCGCTGTTCTCGCCCTCGAATGCCCAGGGAGAGAGGGCTTCCGCGCCGACGTCCACGCCGTGGAATCGGCACCGAGACGGGTTCCCCACCACCGCACCAGAGACTGGTGCCAAGGGTGAGTACCAGAGGGACTCTGGCATGGTGCAGCAGGAGCGGTCCGGGAGCGCGTCGCCCTCGACGGCGAGCACCCCGGGGACCCGCAATTCGAAGGCGTCTCCGACGCGCGTCACCTGGACTGAGGACCGCTCAACGGCCACGAGGGTCCCGAGCTCCAGCTGGCCGCGCACGTGCGCCACCGCTGCGTCAGCGGCTCGTTGATCCGGGGCGTCGACCCAGAGGACCGAGCGGACAGAGGGGACCCCTCCGGCCCGGAAGACCTCCTCGGCCTGGAGGTTCGAGGAGCCCTGGATCACGGAGACGACCCGGACGCCCATCAAGCTGACCCCCTGGTGGGAGCCTCCATCAAAGGCCCAGCCAGCCGCGGCGTAGGTGCCCTGGCTGACGGCCTCCGAGCCGATGTGACAGGCGCCCCCCCAGACCGTGGCGTTGCGGACCTCGAGGTAGAGCCCCGTCGGCGGCTCCGCACACGGAGCTGCGCCCTGAAGCGCCCTCCCGGCGGGGGGCGCCCCCTCGGACGCAACAACGGAGCCCCCACCGTATGCAGCGCAAAGGGCAGAGGACAGTTCGCAGGGGCATGGGAGGGCCCCCGCCCAGAACAGAACCGCCGAACCGGCGACGGCGATGGTTGCGATGAGCTTCATTGGAGATCAGAGGAGGTCCGACAGCGGCGACTCGAAGCACCCGCGGGCCCTCCGACAGTCCTCGGGGTGTGCGGCGTCACCGTCCGGCCCGATGAGCATGTGCGAGAGCTCGCACCAGCAGTGCTGGCTCGAGTCCAACACGTCTGCGTCATCGAGCGGCGGACGCTCAGAGATCATCATCTTCTTGCTGGCGAGGTGCACGCAGAAGGGACTGACAGAAGGGGTCCTGGGATCACTCATGGTCATTTCTATGGGGCGCTAGGGTGAGGATCAGGCCAGGGCCTCGAGGGCACGGAAGAGCAGCCCCTTCACGAGGTGGATCTTGTAGCCGTTGTGCTCGAGGGGGTCAGCGTCGGCCACGGCGGCCTCTCCGGCCGCGGTCCAAGCCTGCGGGCCCATGGGCTCTCCGACGAGGGCGCGTGCTGCAGCGGGGACCTCCCAGGGCTTCGGGGCGACCCCGCCCAGCACGACCCGGGCCTCCGTCACCACGCCGTCGTCCCCGCGCGTGACGGAGACCGCCACCGCGGCGAGCGCGAAGTCATAGGAGGCGCGCTCCTTGAACTTCAAGTACGAGGAGCGCGCCCCAGGGGGCTGCGCCGGGATGTGGACTGAGGTCAGGATCTCATCAGGACTCAGCACGGTCTCCGTGTCGAGCGCGTCCTCCGGCAGCAAGTACAGCTCGGAGAGCGGAACCCGCCGCTCTCCGGCGGGCCCGGTGATGGAGACCGTGGCGCCGAGCATCAGGAGCACGGTCGCGAGGTCGGAGGGATGGCTGTAGTAGGACGGCCCGCCACCGAAGATCGCGGCGTACTTGTTGAAGCCGAACTCCGCGAGGCAAACGGAGCCGCCCTTCTTGAAGCAGCTCACCGACGGGTGACGGTAGTACGGGCACCGAGGCCGCTGGTTGAGGTTGCCGCCCACCGTCCCCTGGCTTCTGATCTGCGGGCTCCCGATGGAGCGCGCCGCTTCCCGCAGCGCGGGCAAGGAGAACTCCATGTTGGGGTCCTCCGCGAGCGCCTGGATGGTCACCGTGGCGCCGATCGTGACGCCGCCGTCTCCGTCCCACTCGATCGCGTCGAGGCCGAGGCGCTGGAGGCTCACGAGCGCCGCAGGCCGCTCGATGGCATCCTTCATCACGGTCACGATGTCCTGGCCTCCGGCGAGGACCTGGGCGCCGTCACGGCTGTACTCCGAGGGGAGCTCTCCAACCGCTGCATCGAGGGAGTCAGGTAGCTTGAGGTCGAAGTCCTTCATCAGATCTTCCCGTACAGAGTTTCGAGGACGTTGTCCGCGGTGAAAGGCATCCGGGTCAGCCGCGCGCCGCAGGCATTGTGAATCGCGCCAGCGATCGCGCTGTGCCCGGGAATGACCGGCGCCTCTGCCATCCCACAGACGCTCGGGCGCTCGTCCTCATCGTCAATGAGCGCGACCATCTCGGGGATCTCCTGCGCCCCAGCGAGCTTGTAGAGGTCCAGGGTATCGGAGAGCAGGAAGCCATCCTGTTCGTCGAAGACCCGCTGCTCGAGCAGGCCGTAGGAGAGCGCCTGGATCATCCCGCCATTGATCTGGCTGCGGAGCGCGAGCCGGTTCAAGGGCAGGCCCTGGTCCTGGCAGGTCACCATCTTGAGGACCTTCACGCGGCCGGTCAGGGTGTCCACCTCGACCCTCGCCGCCTGGGCGCCGTGGATCCTCCCTTCGTGGAGGAAGTCACGGAACTCACCCTGGGCCACGAGCGGCTCACGCAGGAGCGCACAGACCGCGATCCATGGCAGGGAACGGCTCGCGTCGCCGCGCACGGAGACCCTCCCTCCCTTCCAGGAATAGGACCCCACGGGGGCGCCGAGGACGTCGGCGACGAGCGCCTCGAGGGCCTCTCGCGCCTTGTGCGCTGCGTCCTTGATCGCCGGAGCGGAGCTTCCTGTGGTGACACTCCCGCCGGACGTCACGCTCGGCGGGAGGTCGCTGTCACCGATGCGAGCCTCGACCATGTCGACGGTCAACCCGAGCTCCTCTGCCACGATCGCCGCCACATAGGTCCGCGCGCCCGTGCCGAGGTCCTGGGTCGCAGTCGCCGAGACCACCGAGCCGTCCGGACGGACCGTGACGTCGCAGCGCGATGAGCGGCCACCGGGCCCCCAGACGGAAACTCCGAAGCCGATCCCCACCGCGCGTCCGTTGACCGCCGTCCCCGGCCGGTCGCGGTGCGGATGCTCGGCCCAGCCGATCTCCTCGGCCACCCTCCGGAGCTGCCGGTGGTGCACGTCAGACTCGAGGTTTCGGATCCGCATCTCCACGAGGTCCATGCCGAGCAAGTAAGCCAGCTCGTCGACCGCGGCCTCCATGGCGAAGGAGGCCTGAGGGTGCCCGGGGGCGCGCATTGCGCGGCTCCCGTCTGTCGCCGTGTGCACCGAGCGGATCTTGCTCGACACGGCGTCGTCGTCCGCCACCGTGTAGATATAGGGCGGCCCAGGCAGCGAGCCCCCTGACACGCCACCGAGCTTGTCGGCCTCCAGCTTGAGGCCGACGAGCCGCCCCTCGCTGTCGGCCCCCACCTTGAGCGTCTGCCGCGACCCGGAGCGGTTCCCCGCGATCGCGAACTCGTCCGCCCGCGTCAGCATCAGGTGAACCGGCCGACCGGTGGTGTTCGCCACTCGCGCCGCCAGCGCGCCCTCGAGCCCCGGACCAAACTTGGACCCGAAGCCCCCGCCCATGTGTGGCGTGAGCACTCGGATACGCGACGCGTCGCGCCCGAGCGTGCGGGCGAGGCCACGGGGCGTCCCGCCTACCGATTGCGTCGACGCGTAGACCGTCACAGGCTCGTCGTCCGGTGCGGGCTGGACCACGTGGCCGTGGGTCTCGAGGCAAGCGTGGTGCTGGACAGGGATCTCGAAGGTGCGCTCCACCACGGCCACCGCCTCCGCCAGCGCAGCGTCGGCGCGGGCCGCGTCTCCGCGCTCGTTGGCGCGCCCCACGTTCGCGTCCGCATTCCGCCGTCGACTCACCACCGGTGCGTCATCCTCGAGGGCCTGCGCACGCGTCACCACCGGGGGCAGGGACGTTGCCTTCACCCGGATCTCACGCAGGGCGTCTGCCGCTTGCTCCGGGGTCTCCGCCGCCACCACGGCGAGCACCGCATCATCGCCGTGATAACGCACCGTGTCACCGGACTCCTTCAACGCCTCGATGTGAACGACGCCCGGCATCTCGCTGGCCGCCTCGAGGTCGATAGACTCGATCTCCGCCCGCGGCACAGGGTGGATCAGCAGCCGCGCCCAGAGCATGTCCGGGAGGCGAACGTCGTGGGTGTAGATCGCCTGGCCGGTCGCCTTCACGGGACCGTCCACCCGGGGGATGTCGCGGTTGAGGACGTCGAGGTCACTGCGCTTGCCCCAGGAGGGTTCTGAGGCGGGTGAGCCCTTGGCTGAGTGGCTCATCGGCCCTCACCTCCCCGCGCACGGTCCTGTTGCACGGCCTGGGCGGCGTCAAACACGTGGGGGTAGGTACCGCACCGGCAGAGGTTCCCGGACAGCTCGTACTTCAGCTCATCCAGGTCGGCTCCGGGAGAGCGCTCCAGCGCCGCATGGGTCGCCACCACGAACCCGGGCGTACAGAAGCCGCACATCATCCCGTCCTTGTCGCAGAAGGCCTGCTGGACGTCCGACATGGCGTCGGGGCTGCCGAAGCCCTCCACGGTCGTGACGGGCCGCCCGCTACACGTGGCGGCGAGCGTCAGGCAGGAGTAAGCCGGCTGGCCGTCGATCAGGACCGTGCAGGCCCCACAGGAGCCCGTACCGCAGACCTCCTTGGTGCCGGTGAGGGGTGGGTCCATGTGTGTGCGGAGGGCGCTGAGCAGTGTGGTGCGCGGCTCGATCTCTACCGACTGGACCGTCCCGTTCACCGACAGCTCCATCGCGGAGCTCCCACTCAGCGTCTCGACCTCCGCCAGGGCGGGCGGCTCCGCGGCGTCCTGAGGCGCGGAGGCCCCCATGAGCCCGCCGGCCGCGGCCACCTGCGTGGCCCCCTTCAGGAAGGACCGGCGACTGATCGCGGACAGGTCATCGGGCGGCAGATCCATCTCTCGCATCGAACTCTCGCTCGCGCTCGGAAGCACGGTTCGCCTGGCGGCGTGGGCTTTGGGTCACGCGGCGCTGATCATTGAAGATGGGCGCCACTCGACGAAGGGCAACAGGCCTCCTCGCCGTGGTCCTCATCCTAGGGTGGCGCTCCCAGGGACGCCACGCTAGCGCGGCCGGGAGCCCCCCGTCCCTCAGATGGTCTTTGTCCGGTTTTTGGAAAGGTCCGGTTGCTACGCTCGTAGTCGCCGGCGGAAGCGGACCCGTCCCGCTGCGGAGAGAGCCATCGCCTCGCCCCACGCTCACTCCCCGATCGCGCGCCACACCGAACCCGATGACCGCCAACGATTCCCTCCAAGAGCCAAGCACCGCACCTCCCCCGCCGAGGGAGGCCTCCTCAGGTGCAATCGTGCAGTTCAAGGGCCTCCACAAGTCCTTCGGGGATGTCCACGCCTTGCGAGGGGTCGACATGGAGCTGCCGCCGGGCCCGGTGGGGCTTCTCGGGCCCAACGGGGCAGAGAAGACCACGCTGATCGGGCTGCTGCTCGGGCTCCTGGAACCCACCAAGGGGTCCGCCAGTGTGGCGGGACTTCAACCGACTCACCACGCTGCCCGGATCGAGATCCGCAAGCGGGTCGGCTACATGCCTGAAAGCGACTGTCTGCTCCCGGGGATGACGGCGGTCGAGATCGTCTCCACCCTCGCGAAGCTCACGGGCCTGAACCGCCAGGACGCCATCACCCGCGCGCACGAGGTCCTGGACTATGTCGAGCTCGACGAGGCGCGATACCGGGCCCTCGACGGCTACTCCACCGGGATGAAGCAGCGCCTCAAGCTCGCCCAGGCCCTCGTCCACGACCCTGAGTTCCTGCTGCTGGATGAGCCGACCAACGGGCTCGACCCCGCAGGCCGTCGGCACATGCTCTCCCTGGTCGAGGACCTCGGTCGGAACCAGAAGAAGAACGTCCTGCTCTGCTCTCATCTCCTCCCTGACGTGGAGCGCACCTGCGACAACGTCGTCGTGCTCGTGAAAGGGCAGGCCATCCTGCAGGGCTCGATCGCCGAGCTCACGGCCGCGGAAGCTCATCGCCTGCGCATTCAGGTGGAGGACGGAGCGGATCGACTCCGCGGCGCCCTCACGGCGGCGGGCTACGGGATCTCGAGCGGCGAGGCCGGGTCCCTCATGGTCACGCTCCCCGCCGGCGTGGAAGACGCCGATGCGCTCTGCGGCCTTGCGGCCACCGAGCAGGTCAACATCTCCTCCATCGATCCGGTCCGTTCCACGCTCGAGGAGGTCTTCCTGAAGGCCGTCGACGAGACCGACCAGCCGGCAGCAGGAGCCCAAGCATGAAGGCCACCACACACGCAGAGGTCTACCGCCGCTTCGAGGGCAAGTTGCGCTCGCGTCCGCTGCGGCCGCTCACGCTCGCATGGTCTGGTATCCGCGTCGCCTTCAAGAAGAAGCTGCCGATCCTCCTGCTGTTCATCATCCCCGGGATCTTCACCATCGTCATCAGCTTCATGGTGCAGCTCAAGTTCGAAGCAGAGGCGGGGGTCCTCACCGACATGGCGGGCATGGAGCCCTCGGCCCAGACGATGACCGTGGCCGCGCTCCTCTCCAGCCAGCTCGGTGAGGTTGAGTCGCTGATCTTCCAGCTGCTCTCGCAGATGCAGTTCTTCGTCGTGCTGATCATGGGCTGGTACGGATCCGGGCTCATCGCAGAGGACCGCAAGCTGCGGGCCAACCTGCTCTACTTCGCCCGCCCGATGTCCCGCTTCACCTACGCGACCGGCAAGCTGCTCACGGTGATGTTCTGGGGCTCCGCAGCCGTGGTGGTTCCCGTGAGCGTGGTCTGCGCTGTGGCGAGCCTCACCTCACCCGAGTGGTCCTTCCTCACAGATCGCTGGCCGACGATCTTGAAGCTCGAGCTCTATGCGCTGCTGTGGGTCGCCTTCCACGGCATCCTCGTGCTCGCGATCTCGTCCCTCACGGATCGACGCAACCGAGCCCTCGGGGGGCTGTTCATCCTGTACTTCCTGACGCTCGCTGGCGCCGAGGCCATGGCGGGGCTGATGAGCGGGCAGGGCTGGAGGCTCCTCTCCATCCCCAACAACTTCAGCCGGATCTTCGACAGCCTCTTTGACCGCTCCACCCCGAGCATCGGCTGGAACCTGGAGGCGTCGCTCTGGGTCCTCGGGCTCATCACCTTCGCCTGCATCGCGATCCTCGCTCGCCAGACTCGCAAGCTTGAGGTCGGAGCATGACCGCCATCATCCAGGCCGAGAACCTCGGCCGTTGGTACGGAGAGGTGGTCGGCCTTGGCGACCTGACGGTTCAGATCGAACCCGGCATCACGGGCCTGGTGGGCCCCAACGGCGCGGGCAAGTCGACCTTCATGAAGCTGATGGTGGGCGAACTGCGACCCGCTCGGGGGCTCCTCACGGTCCTCGGCGAGGTCCCCTTCGGGAACCGCGAACTCTACCGCCAGCTGGGCTTCTGCCCGCAGCAAGACGCCCTGTACGAACACCAGACCGGGCGGCACTTCGTTCGGGACCTCCTCCGCCTCGGCGGCTGGTCCCGTCGCGAGGCCGACCGCCTCGCCGTCGGCGCCATGGAGCGCGTGGGCCTTGAGGACGCCATGGACCGGAAGGTCAGCGGCTACTCAAAGGGTATGCGGCAGCGGACGCGGCTGGCGCAGGCCATCGCGCACGGTCCGAAGCTCGTCGTGGCAGACGAGCCCCTGACCGGGCTCGACCCCATCGCACGGCGGCAGACCCTCGACCTCTTCAGGGGACTGGCCGAGGACGGCTGCTCCGTCATCATCTCGAGTCACGTCCTCCATGAGGTCGAGAGCCTGACTCAGACCATGGTCCTCATTCACCGTGGGCGGCTGCTGGCTCAGGGCTCCGTCCGCGAGGTGCGCCGGCTCATCTCTCGGCACCCCAGCCGCGTGGACGTGATCGCCCGGGACCCGCGGCGCCTCGCGTCGGCGCTCCTCCCGCTCGACCACATCCGGACCATCAAGCTCGGCGACGACCCGAAGAAGCTGACCGTGGAGACGGACGACATCTCGGCCTTCCACCGCGCCTTCGCCGGCGTCGCCGCGAGCGCCGAGGCTGGGGTCACCGGCTTCAAGAGCGACGACGCCAGCCTCGAAGCCGTCTTCGACTACCTCATCGGCTGAGACCCAACATCCTCCCATGAGCCTCATCACCGAGCTTCCCAGGGCGACCTGGCTGATCTTCAGGATGCACCTGGCCGCCACGGCGGCCTCGCGCCGAGCCCTCTCGGGCCTCCTCTTCGCCGCCGTCCCCCCGCTGTTGGCCTTCCTCGCGCTCACCGCGAGCGGCTCCGGCGACTCAGGCGTCAATGTCTTCATGTACCTCGGCGTGCTCGTGCTCCTGCAGGTCGTGGCCCCGGCGCTCGGCGTGTTCCTGGGCATCGGCGCGATCGCAGATGAGACCGAGGCCAGGACCGTGACCTACCCCTTCACGCGCCCGATCCCCCGCGCGTCCGTGTTCCTTGGCCGCTGGCTGGCGAGCCTCCTGGTCCTGACCACGCTGCTCCTCGCGAGCGGGGCCGGGATGGCGGCCATCACCCTGCGCGCGAGCGACCCGCCCTCCATGGACGCCGTCCGGGGCCTCCTGTCGGCGACCCTCATTGCGGGGGTGCTCTACTCACTGGGCGCCGCGGTCATCGGCGTGATCTTCAAGCGCGGTCAGGTCATCGCGTTGGGCTACGCCTTCGCCTTCGAGGTCATGCTGGCGAACATCCCTGGCTCCGCCCAGAAGCTCAGCCTTCAGTACTACCTGCGCTCCCTCTTCGTCGGTAGCGAGAACGCCGACTGGCGGTCCCTCGCGGTCTTTCAGAAGTCCGAATTCCTGACCACCGCTGACTCGGCCGAGCGGCTCCTCGCGACCACCGTCATCCTCCTCGTCATCGGCTGCGTCACGGTGACCAGGAAGCAGTTCGTCCTGTCCTCCTGAGGTCACGCCTGCGCCCTCCCAGGTGGACACTCCACCGGGGCTCCCGGCCGGCAGCCGCACCGTCCCAGGTCGCCGCCCCCTCTCGGAGGGCCCAGGACCCCTGTTTGGACGCTTCCGGTCGGGCTGGCACGCCCGGTGCTTCTCCCGGTGTGTCGCGCCACGATCGCGCGGTCATCCGCCCAGGGCGACCCGACGGGTCCGCCCCAGGCTGCCCACCTAACACGGAGGTGTTCCCATGCGACTTGTCCCCCCCACCCGAAGATGGCTCTGGCTCGCGCCCGTCGTGGTCCTGCTGCTGTCCCTCGGGACCGCCGCTCAGGCGCAACCGCTCACGGCTTCCGGCGCGCGGCACGCCTGCTTCAGCGACGCCTTCGCCTACAGGCCCCCGGTGACCGCGTACGGGTACGTGTACGGCACCTCTCGGAGCTACCGACGCGGCTACTACGAGACCCGCTGTGAGCGGGTCTGGGTCCCGGGAAGCCACGAGCGCGTGTGGGTCGCGCCCCGCTACGAATGGCGACGGGAGCCCTGCGGCCGCCGCTACCAGGTGCTGGTCTGCGCCGGCCACTACACCCAGCGCCAGCTCCCTGGTCGGTATGAGACCCGCACCGTCCGCGTCTGGGTGCCCGCTCGCCGGGTCGAGGTCCGGCCCTCCCGGCACCGGGTGACCCACGTCGGGCGCCGCTACCGCTGAATCCCCCACCCGCGAGGGAAGTTGGATGGGCCCTCCGGGTGGAGCCCCCGGGGCACGTTGCCCCGGGGGCTCCCTTCATCCCTCCACCGACGGCGGCCGCTTCGACCCCGGGTCGCCCCGCTCACACCTCAGGGGCGCTCGACCCAGAGCACGCTCCCGGGACGCTCACCCTCACCCAGCACCTCGAGGCGCGCGCCCGCCTTTGCACGGGGCGGGAACGCCTTCGCCGCGCAGAGCCCGGCGTCGACGAAGGTCGGGTTGTAGCGCATGAAGAAGTCCGCAGGGACCACCTTGTCATGACCCGGGGAGCGCAGCTGCGCGTGCGCAGGGCGCATGGCCACCTCGCGGGTCACGAGCCCGTTGCGGTCATGGATGAAGAGATTGGAGTGGTAGCCGATCGCGCCGACCGCGCCATACACGAGGGAGGAGCCGGGGGGGGCGTGCTGGGCGAGGGCTCGCCCCACCTCCGCCCAGTAACCCGCGCGGCCAGCCATGTTCTGCCACTGCTCGACCTCGGAGGCGGAGCGCTTGACCCTCATCAACGTCTGGTTGTGGCGGAAGTGAAACGCCAAGCGCGTGGACTCCGGGACCGCGTGCACATCGAAGGCTGCGAGCACGGAGAGCGCCGCCCCCCCTACCCCGACGAGCGCCGCCGAGGCCCGGGAGCGGTGCTCGAGCCACGCCAACGCGCCCGCCGAGCCGAGGACGGCGAAGGGAATGACCGGCACAAGGAAGCGGGCGAAGCACATGAAGTCCCCCCCCGAGGAAATCGCGTAGGCGGTGCCGCCCACCACGAGCGCCACCACCCCGATCGCCTCCGCCGCACCGACCCGGCGTCGCCCCGCCCAGGCTCCGGCCAGGGCCGCCAGGGTCATCAGGCCGAGCCCCGGCATCGAGAGCCACGCGGAGACCACGTAGTCGAAGCCACGCCCAGCGGCCGCGCCAGAGAAGCCGAGCTTCACCCGCGCGGTGTTGGGGACCCAGTCCCCATAGGTCACGAGGCGCCAGGCCATGTGCCCGAAGAACACGAGGGCACCGGTCCCCGCAGCGGCCATGGCGGGCCGCCACTGGTGCCCATTCCGACGCACGAGCCCCACGAGGATCGGCGGCGAGAGGACCAGGGCCACCAGCAGCGCGGCGTCCGCCCGCATCAGGGTGAGCGCCGCAGCGATGAGGCCGAGCACCAACGCGCGCCCCCTCCAGTCCTTCGAAGGGGCGCGGTGGACCGTCAGGAAGAGGGCCACCGCGAGGGCCGCCGTGGGCATGGTCGCCATGCCGCCGGTGGACCAGACGGCCAGCGGCGGTGCGCTGCCGAGCAGCAGCGCCGAGGCGTGCACCGCGAAAGGCGCGTCCGAGTACCTCCGCGCGATGCCCCGCACCAGCCCCGTCACCATCAGAGCCCCAGCGAGCACGGAGAGGAGCCGGCTCAGGACCTCAGGGCCGACCCCGATCTTCATCCCGAGGCCCATCAGACCCGCCCACAGGAACTCGCTGTAGCCCTCGACCGGCGCCTCGAGGTGCGGGGGGTTGTAGACCAGCCCGAGCCCGTCGGCCAGGTTGCGGGAGTAGCGGAACGTGATGAAGGCGTCATCGCACAGGAAGTCGAAGCGATGGACGAGGAGCGCGAACGGGAGCAGCGCCGTGACGAGCGCGGCGTACACCAGCCCCCTGGGCGCGACCGCTCCCCCATTCGGGCTCACCTGATCTTGGGTCGGATCCATCGCGGTCAACCGATCTCCACGCTGTAGATCGAGGGCAGCCCGCTGGCGACTCGGGTCCAGCGCTCCCCCTCGTCCCTCGAGGCCCAGACCTCGCCCGAGGAGGTGCCGAGGTAGAGCCCGAGGGGATCACACCCGTCGACCGCGAGCGCCTGACGCTTCACGGTCCACCACGCACCGCCCTCCGCGAGTCCGGCGTCCTGCCGCTCCCAGGTCTCGCCAGCATCCCGGGTCCGGAACAGCGCGGGGCGCCCGGCGAGCGGGAGCCGGCTCCCGTCGCGGCTCCGATCCACAGGGGCCACCCAACAGGTGTCGGGGTCATGGGGATGAACGGCGACCGAGAAGCCGCCGTCGCAGAAGGCACCGTCCGCGCCGCGCGGGCCTGTACGGATCCAGCGGCCGTCTTCTCTATCCATTCGGTAGAGCCCGTGATGGCCCTGCATCCAGAGGCGGTCAGGGTTGGTCGCAGCGGGCACCACGAGCTGCGGGGTCACCGCTGCGTCGTGGGGGAGCTCGCCGTTGAGCCGCTCCCAGCTCACGCCACCATCCTCCGTCGCGAGGACGCCGCCGCTCGACATGGCGACGGTCATGCGAGAAGAGGACCGCGGGTCCACGTGCACCGAGTGGAGCTTGGGACCGTCAGGCGTCCGGTCAGCGGTGAGGTCCGTCCACTCTTCGAAGCGCGCGTGCCCGTGCAGGCCCGCCACGGGCGACCAGGATCGCCCCCCATCATCCGAGCGAAAGAGCCCCTGTGGAGAGGTCCCCGCGAACCAGCTGCCGCGGTCGTTCGCGTGACCAGGCGAGAGCCAGAAGACCTGATGGACCTCTCGCTCGAACGGCGCCCCGGCCACCGCCGGGTCGAAGCGCGGCGGCTCGTCCGCCTCGCTCCAGCTCGCCCCGGCGTCCTCGGACCGCATCACGGTCGGCTCGCCACCAGGGCCGCGAACGCCGGCCAGGAGGACGTCCCGCCGGAACGGGTCGGGCACCACGTGAAAGCACGTCAGGCCCAGCAAGGCCGGTCGCGGTGGCCCGAAATCCGACCGCGCCCTGTCCGTCTCCACCACGAAGGCGCCCTTGCGGGTCCCGAGGAGGATCCGGAAGGGACCGCGCCGCGCGCGCGGCACGCGCAGCTTGTGCTTCGGCTGGGCCTCGGGGTCAGGCATCGCGCAAATTCTAAGCCCTGGAGGCGCCCCAGGTGCGGAGCCGTCGACAAGCCTCTTCCAGCACGTCCTGCTCCTTGGCGTAGCAGAACCGCACCAGGCCCTCTCCGGACTCCCCGGCGGTGCCCGAGAAGAAGGCGGTCCCGGGTATCGACGCGACGCCAGCCTCCTGCACCAGCCGCATCGCCGCGGCCTTCGCCGTGGGCTCACCGAGGCTGGAGACGTCCGCGAGGATGTAATACGCCCCCTCAGGGACGATCGGGGTCAGGCCGATCTCCCGGAGCGTGTCCACCAGCAACGCCCGCTTGCCGGCATAGTCCGCCCGCATCTCCTCGAAGAAGGCGTCGTCGAGGTCAAAGCCGGCGGCCACGCCATGCTGGAGCGGGGTCGGCGCGCAGATATAGAAGAGGTCGTGGACGAGCTTGAGCTTCTCAGCCATGGCGGCTGGAGCGACCACGTAGCCGAGCCGCCAGCCGGTGATGCTGAAGGTCTTGGAGAGGCCCAGGATCGTCACCGTGCGGCGCGCCATGGCCTCCGAGATGGACGCCGGCGAGAGGTGCTCGCGGCCGTCATAGGTGATCGACTCGTAGATCTCGTCGGTGATCACAGTGAGGTCGAACTCCTCGGCGACGCGAGCCGCAACCTCGAGCTCGCTGCGGGTGAGCATCCGCCCCGAGGGGTTCGAAGGGCTGCACAGCACGAGCCCGCGGGTTCGGGGGGTGATGGCCGCGCGGAGCAGCTCCTCGGTGAGCTCGAACCCGGGCGCGCGGAGCCCGACGTAGGTCGGCACGACTCCGGCAACCCGCGCGGCCCCCACGTGATAACCGTAGTACGGCTCCGGGATGAGCAGCTCGTCCCCGGGGTCGAACAGTCCGTGGAGCACACAGGTGAACGCCGCAGCCGAGCCAGCGGTGACCACGATGTCGGTCTCGGGGTCCGCCTCGATTCCGTTCACCCGCGCGAGCTTGGCGGCGATCTTCCGCCGCAGTTCCCCGTCGCCCTCGCAGTAGGTGTAGGTGCTCTTACGGTCCCGGATGGCCTGGACCGCCGCGTCCGCCACCGGGGCGGGGGTCGGCAGGTCACAGATCCCCTGCCCGAGGTTGATGGCACCGGCCGCGTCCGCCGCGCGCGTCATCGCGCGGATCTCGGACTGGGCGAGGCCCTGGAGACGTTGGCTCATGGTCGGACCATAGCAGCCTGGCTCCGAGGCCTCGCCCGTCGGCTCAGCCCTTCACGGAATTCAGGAGCAGGTCAGTGACCAGTTGCCCGAAGCGCTTGGGGTCCTTCGGCGACCCACCCTCAGCGAGCAGAGCCTGGCCGTGCAGCACCTCGGCGGCCTCGGCGATCCTCGGGGAGTTCTGGTCCACGCCGTAGAGCTTGGTGAGGCTCTTCACCAGGTCGTGCTCCGGGTTCAGCTCGAGCACCCGCTTCTGCGGGGGCACGTCCTGGCCCGAGCGCTTCAGGAGGCGCTCCATGTGCCCGGAGATGCCCCCCTCTGCCGCCACGAGCACCGCGGGGCTGTCCTTAAGGCGGGAGGTGAAGCGCACCTCTTCGATCTCCTCGTCCAGGGGCCCCTTCAGGGCGCCGAGGAGCCCCTCGTGTTCCTTCTGGAGTTCCTCACGCTTCTCTCGAGCGTCGTCGTCCTCTGTGGAGTCCGCGCGGTCCAGGGGCACGATCTTCTTGCCGTCGAACTCAGTGAGACGCTGCAGCATCCACTCATCCACCGGGTCGATCAGGTAGATCACCTCCTCGCCGCGCTCCAACACGCCCTCGAGGAGAGGTGACGCCTCGACCGTGATGCGGTCGGCGCCAGTGAGCACATGGATCGACTCCTGCCCGTCGACCATGCGGCCAACGTACTCCTCGAGGGTGGTCAGCGCTTCGCCGTTGGAGGAGGCGAAGAGGCAGGTGCCCGCGATCCGCCCGTCGGAGTCATCGCCGGACCAGATGCCCTCCTTGATGACCTGACCGAAGCCCTCCCAGAACGATGCGTAGGCTTCGCGGTCCTTGCCCATGAGTGAGCTGAGCTCATCGAGCACCTTCTTCACCAGGCGCTTGCGAATCTGCCCGAGACGCGGGTCGTCCTGGAGGGTCTCACGCGAGACGTTCAGCGGCAGGTCGGAGCACTCCACGACGCCGCGCACGAAGCGCAGCCACGAGGGGAGCAGCTCGCTGCACTCACGCTGGATGAGGACCCTGCGGACATAGAGGCTGACGTTTGACTCCCGGTTCGACGGGTCGAACTGATCGAAGGGCGGCTGCTTCGGGAGATAGAGCAGAGCCGTGTATTCCAGCGAACCCTCAGCGCTGAAGTGGAGGTTCCCGAAGGGCTCGTTCCAGTCGTGGGTCAGGTGCCGGTAGAACTCCGCGTGCTCCTCGTCGGTGATCTCCGACTTCGGGCGGGACCACAGCGGCTTCTGGGAGTTGAGGGTCTCGAGCTTGGTCTCGGTGACCGTCTCCCCTTCGATGGGCTTCCCCTCGTCATCCAGCTTGGGCTCGTTGCGCTCGACCTCCATCTGGATGGGGTACTCGACGAAGTCGCTGTAGCGGCGCACGACGTCGCGAAGCGTGAACTCCTCGAGGAACTTCCGCGGTCCCTCGCCCTCTTCACCCTCCGCCGCTGCACGCAGGTGCAGTGAGACGACGGTGCCACGGGCGAGGCCCTCCACCGGCTCGATCTCGTAGGAGCCGTCGCCCTTGGAGCTCCAGCGCCACCCCTCCTCGCTCCCTGCGCGGCGCGTCTCGACGACCACCTCTTCAGCCACCATGAAGGCGCTGTAGAAGCCGACGCCGAACTGACCGATCAGGTCGGGGCGCTCGTCGCCGCTGCCGTCCGAGGCGCTCGCCTCCAGGAAGCGTCGTGTCCCGGAGCTCGCGATGGTGCCGAGGTTCTTGGTCAGCTCCTCGCGGTCCATCCCGATGCCGTTGTCCGCGACCCGCAGCACGTGGGCGTCAGCGTCGACCTCGAGGGCGACGCCGAGCGTCTCGCCCTCCTCGACGAGCGTCGCGTCCGTGAGGGACTCGAACCGGAGCTTGTCCAGCGCGTCACTCGAGTTGGAGATGAGCTCCCGGAGGAAGATCTCTCGGTTGGTGTAAAGGGAGTGGATGACGAGCGAGATGACCTGCTGGACCTCCGCCTCGAAGCTGTGCTTTTCTGTCTGGGCAGTCATTTGTGGGGCTCCTGGGGAACCGGTCCCGTGTGCCACGGGTCTCTACCGCGGCGTTTGGAGGCCACGATTTTCCGCCTCGGGGCGCTGCTGGCAACCTTCATGCGCTTGATTTGGTGGAACCCCGCGAGCCGGGGCTCCCAGGGCCGCGCCGCGCGCGCCAGCGCCCCCTGGGCTCGGATCGCTGAGGATGGGCGCGGATCGCTGAGGCGCCCTGCCTCGTGGGGTCCTCGCAGTCCCCGCTGCACAAGCCCCCTCGACCCTCTCCGTGAGCTCTGGCCCCCACCGCTCAAGGGCGGCCCTCCCCCAACGCCGATCCCGATCTCCGACCGCGGCCTCCTCAGCGTCCTCAGCGTCACCGCGGACCCACGGCCGGGGCTGACCGCCACCGGCTTCGGCGCCACCCATCAGAGCGGCCCCGTCCCCCGCGTCGCGACGGTGGACCTGCCCCTCGGCGCGGGGAACGCGGAGCCCCCCTGCCGCCGGGCTTCGCCAGCGGGCCCCGGCCCTTTGCCTGGGCGACCCTTTGCCTGGGCGACCCTGTGCCCTGGTGACCCTGTGCCTTGGTGACCCTGTGCCCTGGCCTGGGTTCCCGACGACACGGCCGCGGGCGACGACTTGAGCGACGCCCTCGAGGCCGACCCGTCCCCTGATCAGCGCCCTTCGGTCCGCATGGGAGCCTCGAGCGGCGTCTGACGGAAGGTCAGCTGATTGGCCAGCCCGCCCGCCAACCGGATGCGCTGCTCCACCTGCTCACCCTCCGGCGGGAGGATCTGAACCGCGAGCTCGGCGACCTCATCACACAGGGCAAAGGCGCCCAGCGGCACCTGGTCGGCCACGCTCCAGCGAAGCCTCACGCCTCCCTTGACCCGGACGGAGAGCCGCGCCCCCAGGGTCTGGACCTGCTCCACGGTCTCGGCCTCGATCCGGTTCTCCTTGATGAAGCTCGATCGATCCGACTGCAGCGTCACATCGACCGCGATCTCGAGCTCGACGAAGAGCGCCTCCGGCGAGTCGCCGCCGATCTCCTTGACCTGCGCCTCGACCTTGCCGCTGACGTCACCGTCGAAGCCGATGTACATGTTCCCCGCCACCCCGCAATCAAAGGCGCGCAGGATCTGTGCGTCGGCATCTTCCTCTCCACGCCAGGCGAGGAAACCGCTCGGCGCGAGCAAGGGTTGCAGGACCTCCGGAGGGAGCTCCCACCGGTCTCCGAGGCTCACGGCGCGGGAGGCGCGCCCAGCAGGCAGAGCCAGGAAACGCCCCCAGTCGAAGGGCGCCTCCAGCACCGGGAGGAAGCCCTCGCGCAGGGTGCGCCCGTCGAAGTGGCGCCCGAATCCTCCGGGCTGGCTCGCGGCCGGCTGGAAGGCAACGCTGAGGTCATTGAAGGGCGAGCTGAGCTCGAGGACGTCACCCTTCCATTCGCCCGTCGCCTCGTTAACCGAGTCGGGGTCGACCATCTCGAGACGCCCGGAGAGGTCCATGTACCGCCGCTGGAGCCGACCCGAATCATCCGCGTGGAGGTCCGCAATCACCGTCTCCAGGCGTGAGCGCAAGCGGAGGTCGATGTTCGCGGGGCTCGCCTTGCCGCCGCCACGCGTGGTGAGCAGTGACTCCATGAGCAAGTCATGGGACTCGGTCGCGGTGATGGTGAGCGCGGACCCCACAGGGGGTTCAAAGCGAAGCTCGATCGGGTCTTGCGCTAGCGCCTGGAGGAGCGGCGCGGCGGAGAGGACGAGAGTGTGAAGCATCATTGGATCAGGCTCCCCTTGCTGTAGCGCCCGGTGCGAGTGGTGTCCAGTTGGCCCTCTGCGCTCCAGAACTTCCAGGGGCCTTCGAAGAGGCCCGCTTGGTACTCCCCCTGCGCCTTCAACTGCCCGCTACGCCACCACTCGGAGTGAGGCC
>JAQWJQ010000033.1 GCA_029248265.1 Planctomycetota bacterium | reverse complement strand
CGCGGTGGTGGCGAGCCACCCGCGGGAGGCAAATGAGGAGGAGAGTCGAGGAGTCATGGCGGCTGCGGCGCGGTGTAGGGAAGCCTTTGCGTCCATGGACTGGACGACATCGGGGCTTGGCGGGCCCAGGGTCGTCGAGAGTCCCCGTCCATGGATGAGCCTCTCCCCAAAACTTTCACAGCCTTGGGAGGACGCTGCTTCCTGAGAGGCTGCACGGGGACCTACACGGGGGCCCTGCGGATCTGCAGTCTCACCCAGCGACGCAGCGCCCGGCCGAGGGGCGGTGTGGAACCGATCAGCGGGCCGCCGGGCATGGGGGCCAGGTCCTGGAGCCCCGGGGTCGGCGCCCCTTGTGTCCTCTGAACCTCCCAGCTCGAACGGGGCCTGACCACGGACGAGGGCAGGGGGGGCCAGCCGTCAGGGGGTGCCCGCGTGCTCGTGGACCTCGGCCTCCTCCCAGCGGGGCAGCGGGTCCTCGAGGGCGAGCCACTCGTCCAGTCCCCCCTCCATCTCGCCGGGGGTGAGGAGCGCCGCTTCCAGCGCCTCCTCGATCTCCGCGCGGGGTAGGTCCACGCCGATCAGTACGAATTCCTGGCGCATGTCACCGAACTCATCGTCCCAGACCGCCTCGATATGTCGGCGGGATTCAGGGTCTGTGGGCCACTCCTCCTCCGGCACGAGGGCCCACCAGGTGCCCGCGGGCTGAAACGTCGCCTGCTGGCCGGCGCTCTGGACCAGCGCCTTCTCCCGCGGCCGTGTCGCGAGCCAGAGGAAGCCCTTGGAGCGCAGCACCTGCCGCATGAGGGGGGTCTGGAGGAAGTCCATGAAGCGGACCGGGTGGAGGGGGCGTCGAGCGCGGAAGACAAAGGAGCCAAAGCCGAAGGCCTCGCTCTCCGGGGTGTGGTCTTCCGTCAGGGCCTGGACCCAGCCGGGGGCCGCCTGGGCGGCCTCGAGGTCAAAGCTGCGCGTCTCCAGGAGTTGCTCGAGTGGAAGGCGTGCGTGTTCCGCGCGGAGCACCTGCGCGGAGGGGTTCAGGTCTGCGAGGAGTGCCTCGACACGGGCCAGCCCCTCCGCGTCGACGAGGTCCGTCTTGTTCAAGACGATGATGGTCGCAAACTCGATCTGCTCGGCCATGAGCTGAGCCACGGAGCGCCGGTCCTCCTCATCGTCGGCCCAGCCCCGCTCCACAATGTCATCCTCTCCGCTCATCTCCGTGAGGACCCTCGACGCGTCGACGACAGTCACCATCGCATCGACGGCGACGCGGTCGGACACCGTGGGCACGTCCTCGTGATCAAGGGAGAGCGTTTGGGCCACGGGGAGGGGCTCGGAGATCCCGGTGGACTCGATCAAGAGGGCGTCGTAGATCCCCTCGTCCGCGATCCGGCCGACCTCCTCAAGGAGATCCTCTCGGAGCGTGCAGCAGATGCAGCCGTTGGACAGTTCGATCAAGCGTTCCTCGCTCTGGAGCACTTCGATCCCAGCGTCCCGCGCTGCAAGCAAGAGCTCTCCGTCGAGCCCCCGTTCACTCATCTCATTGACGAGCACAGCGACGCGGCGGCCCTCCCGATTGGCGAGGATGTGGGCGAGCAGGGTGGTCTTTCCAGCTCCTAGGAAGCCAGAGAGCACGGTCACGGGTAAATGGGGCATCACGAGTTGAACGCCGCTCGCCCGCATGGCGTTCCCGGTAGACCCAAGAAAAACGATCTGCCCGGCGACGTATCGACACTGGCCGCTGGGTGCCTCGGCTCGATTTCACCGGATCGTGGGAACCTGCATCCAGCGGTCGGCATTCGGTCCCGTGCATGCGGCGCCTCAATGACAGGTATCCCCGAGCGGTCATGCTCTGCAGCGACGTCGTGTCCGGGTGGAGAATGGGGGTCGCCGCACGTGCGGGACGCAGCTCCTGACATCCACGACTGGGTCATTATCGGCGGAGGTCCCCATGGGGTCTGCGCCGGCCATGCGCTCCACTCCCGGGGCGCGTCGATCCGTATCGTCGAGCCATCCGGCCAACTACTCCACCGCTGGTCCTCCCGCGCCAGCGCGGTGGGGATGACGTGGATGCGTTCACCCGTTGGGCATCATCTCGGAGTTCAGCCAGGGAGCCTTCACCAGTTCTTGCACCGCGGCGAGAACGCCGATGTGGCGGACCTGGCGGGCATGTTTCGTCGGCCGAGGCACGAGGCCTTTCTTCGTCATTCCCGCGAACTCGTGGCCGAGCACGGTCTCGGTGAGGGGCTCATTGCGGGGCGGGTCCACTCGATCCGGACCGAGCGCACCCACCTCCTCGTTCAGGGCGAGGGAGTCGAGGTCGCCGCGCGGCGCGTCCTGATCGCCACGGGGAGCAACGCGCACCGCGTCCCCCCGTGGGCGCGCCGACTCCAGGGGGAGGGCGCACCGATTCACCACGCCTTCGGCCCCAGCGCGCCCCTCGATCACGACATTCTGGGCGGGGGGATCTCGGCCGTTCAGCGAGCTCTCCTGGTGCATCGTGCCACTGGACGGACCGTGCGTCTCTGGATGCGTCAACCGGTCCGCGTGGCGGACTTTGATATCGACCGGTCTTGGGGGAAGCACCGCTTTGTGGGGAGGTGGACGGAGATGCAGGTGCCTGATCGGTTGGACTTTCTCCGCCGGCACACGGGGCGGGGGACCGTGCCGTCTGGGCTCGCCTCTCGGCTCGCCCGCGCCGTCCGTCGGGGCTCCATCGAGCTGGAACATGAGGTGCCGAGCGTCGAGTGGGACCCGTCCAGAGAGCGGCTGCTCCTCCGCGGGGAGGGGCGGGCGGTGGAGTCGTCTGGAGTCACCCTCGCCACGGGCCTCCAGCGCGAGACGCTCTCGGGCTGGCTCAGGTCGTTCGCCGAGAGCTCCGGGTTGCCGGTCATCAACGGAGTCCCGCGCTTGGAGAGGGACATGCACTGGGGCCGAGGGGTCTACGTCTGTGGGCCGCTCGCCCGCTTACGTCTGGGCCCCATGGCTTCGAACATCGTCGGAGCCAGGTGGGCCACCTCGAAGCTCCCCTCCGTGCGCATGCTCCCGGTCTAGCCTGGCTGCGACCACCGGGCCCCAGGGCCTGGCAGGACGTCCCAGGGGCAGGCTCTGGCCGGCCGGGATCCCAAGCGGTCCCGGGCCCACGGGCTGGCCCGCGCGCTTCGGACAGCTCAACCGCCTGCGGCGAACGCGGAGGGGTTCGGATCGACCGACACGCTCGTCCGCGGGGCAGCCTCGAGGTCCCGGATCAGACGGCCCTTCCAGGTGTGCGTGTCCTGGAGGGGCGCGGAGCTTGGGAGGCAAGGGGCCCAGCGTGTGTCGAGCGGTGCTGCCCTCTCTTGGCCTGCGCGGCCAAGCCCTTGTTCGTGAATGACGATGCCGGCCCTGTGCGCTCGGGAGTCCGCGGTCACAGGCGCTGTCCGCGGAGCCTACGCCCCGCTGGCGAATCTGCGCCGGAGCCAGCCATCTAGCGGTAGGGCCACTTGCCGCCGCCGCCGCCGAGGTAGCGGTGCCCCTCAAGGGTCGCGCCCTCTCCACGGGATCGAGGGTCGCCTGCGTCCTCCAGCCCGCTCGCGAGCTGTCGCTTCAGGGCCTCCAGGGTTTCCCCGTGCGCGGGGTCGTCCGCGAGGTTGTGGACCTGCATGGGGTCCGTGCGGAGGTCGTAGAGCTCGAACTCGGGACGCTTGGCGAAGCACAGGTCGAAGTAGGGGCGGACCGCCTCCTCGTCCCGCTGCTCCCAGAGGAAGAGCTTGGTGGGGCCGTTGTCGCAGTCACCGAGCCAGGACCCGGGGGTGGCGCAGCTCTTGTGATCGGGGGTCCCCGCCGGCCAGCGGTCGGGGAAGAGGTTGTGGACGAGGAGGTGGTCGATGGTGCGCAGCGCACGCACCGGGTAGCCCTCCCTCAGCGGCGCCTCCTGGCAGGGGACGTGGCGCTCGCGTCCGATCAGGACCCGGTCGCGGAACTCCATGGTGCGCAGGAAGTCCTCCTCACCGATCCGGGTCATGAGCGGCAGCAGGCTACGGCCCGTCATCTGGCCGGGCACCTCGAGTCCGGCGGCCTCGAGGAAGGTGGGGGCGACGTCCGTGAGCGAGACGAGGTCACCGACGGTCTGGCCTGCGACGAGGCGATTACCCCAGCGGGCCGCGAGGGGGACCCGGGCGCCGGAGTCGTGGACGTTGCCCTTGCAGCGCGGGAAGGGCATGCCGTGGTCCCCGGTGACCACGAGCAGGGTGTTGTCCAGCTCGCCGATGGCCTCGAGCTGCTCCATCAGCCGCGCCACGTCCCGGTCGAAGCGCTGGACCTCGAAGTAGTAGTCGGCCACGTCCGAGCGCACGACCGGGTCGTCGGGGAAGTGGCCGAACAGGTGCACGTCCTCGAGCGCGATCCCGTCCGCCACGCCGCTGCCGGCCTCGTAGCCGCGGTGAGGGTCCCAGGCGCCGAACCAGAAGCACAGCGGGGCGCCCTCCGGGCGCGCGTCGAGGTAGGCCTGGACGTCCTTGTACTTCTTGCCCGCGGGGGCGCCCTTGCCGGGGCCCCAGGCCTTGCGCCAGGAGCCGACGTGGTAGCCGGCCCCCTCGAGGAGCGCGGGGTACTCGGCGAACTGACCCTCGGGCCACTCGTTCCACAGGTTCGCGCCCGCGCCGAGGCGGAAGAAGTGCTGGCCCGTGAGGATCGCGCCGCGGCTTGGGGTGCACGACGGGGACGAGACGAAGGCTTGCTCGAAGAGGACCCCCTCGCGGGCCACGCGGTCGAAGGCCGGGGTGGCGACCGCCTTGTCCCCGTAGGCGCCGGCGTGGGGCCAGCCCCAGTCGTCGGCGATGGCGAACACGAGGTTCGGTCGCCTGGGCTCCTTCGCCTCGGGGGGCGCGGCCTGGTTCGTGGGTCCCTGGAGCGGGGCGGCGGCGAGGAGGACGAGGACGGTGAGCATCATGGGCTCAAGGGTAAGGGGCTCGCGGGTTCGGTCCCACGGGAGTCCCCTCCGGGCCATCAAATGGGGCCTGCGAGGGAGATATTTGTCGTTCCAGAT
>JAQWJQ010000029.1 GCA_029248265.1 Planctomycetota bacterium | reverse complement strand
AGGCCCAGGCTGATGCCGAGGCCGAGAGAGAGGGGGATCTCCGCGTTCGTGCCCGGATCCCCGAACAGCCCTGAGATCGTCCGGGTCCCTGCGGGGTTCGCTGCCGCCTCATAGACCCCCTTCAGGTCGCCCGTCAGATCGAGGGTGACGCTCGCGTTGACTGAGATGTCGCTGAGCGCCGGATCGAGGGAGTAGGTGAAGGATTGGGCGCTGGCCCCAGCGGCGAGCACCGAGGAAGCGAGGACGAGGCGAATCATGATTCGAAACAGGTTGGAGAGGGGGACGAGAACTAGCCCGCGTCCACAGGATACCGTGGCCATCCGAGAGCGCGGACCGCGGTCCGCGGACCGAGGGCCGCCCCCTCGGCCGGAGTCTCTTAACGGGTCAACGCAAGCTAGCCACGTCCACCGCGGCGCCCGTAGAGGCAGAGGCGAGGGCGGCCTCCAGGACCACCTGAGTTTCAAACGCGTCCGCGAAGTCGGGCAGCGGGACCCGGGGCTCACCGCCGCCAAGGACCGCGCAGATGTCGGCGGCCATGTTGGTGAAGCCGTGCTCATAGCCGATCACGTGCGCGTCCGGCCACCACGCTGACGCGTAGGGGTGGTGCTCGGCGTCGGTGCACATGATGCGGCGCCATCCGCGCAGCCTGGCGTCCTCCGTCGCGTCGATGAAGTGCAGGACGTTCATGTCCTCGAAGTCGAACCGGACCGAGCCCTTGGTCCCGTTCACCTCCAGGGTGTTGCGATTGTGGTGTCCGTGGGCGAGGCGCGAGGCCTCAAAGGACGCGGTGGCCCCGCCGGCGAAGGTCGCGAGGAAGACCACCACGTCGTCCACCGTCGACGCGTGCTTGGAGCCGTCGGCCGCGGTGCGCTCCTTGACGAAGGTCTCCGCGATGCCGCCATGGACACGCGTGACCTCTTGCCCTGTCACGAAGCGGGCCATGTCGACGATGTGCGCGTTCAGGTCACCGTGGGCTCCGGACCCCGCGCGGTCCTTGTCGAAGCGCCAGAGCATGGGAGTCTCCGGCCCTCCCCAGGATTGGAGGTAGGTCCCCCTCACGTGCAGGACCTCGCCGATCCGCCCCTCTTGCACGAGCTCGTGCATGAGCGCGACGGCGGGGCAGCGGCGATAGTTGAACCAGACGAAGGTCTTCCCCGCGGCCGAGGCAGCCGCGTCCTTCATCCGCCGAGCCGAGTCCAGCGTCGCGGACAGCGGCTTCTCGCAGGCCACGTGCTTCCCGGCCTCAAGCATCGCGATCGCCGGCTCCTCGTGGACGTCGTTGGGCGTCCCGATATCCACCAGGTGGACCTCCGGGTCAGCGGCGATGGTGCGCCAATCAGTGGTCGTGCTCTCCCACCCCCAGCGGGCCCCAAACTCCTCCAGGGACGCCGCGTCTCGGCCCGCGATGGTGTGCAAGTGGGGCCGAAGGGGCAGGTCGAAGAACTGCGGCGCCTGACGCCAAGCGTTGGAGTGAGCGCGGCCCATGAAGCGCTGCCCGAGGAGCGCGATGGAGAGGTGGTCTGCTGACATGGTGAAAATTGGGAGCTGGGGAGAACCGCGACTCTAGCCGGACTGGCGCAGGATCGGACACTCCCCACGTTTTCCCGGAGCGACCAGAACCGCGGCACCGGTTTCGTACGATGAGGGGGCAGGGAGCTGAAGCATGGACGAGACCACGAAAGCGATCATCAAGTACCTGGCAGTGTTGATGATGCTGCCCTGGGTGATCCCCTTCATCAAGGCGCTCTTCAAGGACCTCGTCAGCGCTTTTGAGGAGGACGGCGGGCTGCTCGGCGAGCCTCCGTCGCCTGAGGAGCTCCAGCAGATCAAGGACCGCAAGGCGCGTGAGCCCGACCCCCTCGTGCACGAGGTCCTCGCCCACCTGAAGGAGAGCAGGGGCAGGAGCGGTCAAGACCGGCAGTGAGCCGCGCCGCGCAGGAACGCAGCGGGCCTGGGTCCTCCCTGGCCTTGGACTACACCCCCGCAGCCGGACACGCGCCCGGGGCGGGCCGATACGTCCGCGAGCTTGTACGTGCGCTCGTGCGCCTCCCCGCGCCGAGCATCAGCAGGCTCCGCCTGGTCGAAGTAGGTCGCGCCCCGAGGCCCATGGCGGGTGCGGCCCTCGGCCTCTCCGGCCCGTCCGTCCTCCGCTCCGCGGAGCACCGCTGCCTCCGAGTTCCGAGACGCGCCGTGCACCTCGCCTCGCGCTTGCCCCTAGGCCTCGGCCGCTGGATTGGCGGCGGGTGTGACCTCTTCCACCGGACCCATCCAGGTTGGCCGCCGGCAAGCACCCGGCTCCAGAGTCTGGCGGTGGCTGAGTTCCCGGTCGCCGGCTCCCTTGAAGCCGAGCGCCTCGCCGCCGCCACCGAAGGCGCAGATGGACTCCTCGTCTTCTCCGCCGACGCGGCCCGTCGACTCCAACGTGACTACGGCGCGCCCGCCCACCGGATCCACCAGGTCCCTGTGGGCACAGACCACTGGGACCGCGACCTGACGGACGCGCCCGAACCGCGCCCGACCAGGGACGTCCTCGTCCTCGGCGCCATCCGCCGATCACGCCGCCCCCTCGCCGCGCTGCGTGCCTTCGAGGCCCTCCGAGCGCGAGGCTCGAGGAGCCGCCTCCTCCTCGTGGGGCGCCCCGGGGACGCCGCGCTGGAGCTACGCGAGGCGCTCCGTGCCTCTCCAGCTGCCAACCATGTCCGTTGGATCGAGGGACCCGAAGAGGGCCGCATGCCCCGTTGCGTGGCTGGGGCGGCGGTCCTGCTCCACCTCACCGATGGCGAGGCGACCCCCGTGACGCCACTGGAGGCGGCTCGCCACGGACTTGGCGTCGTGGCCTCGGCCGTCCCAGCTTTCGAAGAGGCTCTCGGAGCCGCGGCCCGCTTCGTTGACGCCGATGACCCGTCCGCCGTGGGCGCTGCCCTCGAGGAGGTCCTGCAACAGACCGAGGACCCGGACATTCGTGAGGGTTGGATTAGGATTGCCTCCCCGTACACCTGGCGGGCCTCTGCCGGGGCCCATCTCTCCGCCTGGGAGACTATTCTCCAGGGACACTGACCCCTTCCCACACCCGCTCACCCGGAGCGGCCACCGACCCGACCCCATGATTCAAACCTCCAAGTTGACGCTGCTCGCCCTGCCCGGACTCGCCGTCCTCACCCTCGCGGTGCAGTACGCCCGACCGTCCTCCGCTGCGCCCGCGATCGGCGACGCCACGGCCGCCATCGAGGCCGACGACGATGAGGAGGCCGGACCGCTTCACGAGAGCATGGAGGTCATCCAGAGGGGCATGAAGGGCATCCGCAAGATGCTCAGCAAGCCGGATCAGAAGGACGCGGCCGTGAAGCTCTGCCAGGAGATGCAGGCCGCCGCCTTGGTCGGATTCCAGAACCCGCCGAAGCCTGAGGCCGAGCTCGACGGCGACGCGCTGGTGGAGTTCAGCGCGGACTTCCGAAAGCGCATGCTCACGGTCTGCTCGACCCTCGTTGACCTCGAGGTCGCGCTCGCCAAGGGCGACGCCGACTCCGCGAAGACCATCTATCGCACCCTCGGCAAGCAGAAGAAGGAAGGCCACGACGCCTACCTTTGACCGCTCGCCCCCAGGACCAAGGCTCGGACCTCCGGGCCAGCGGCGGCGGGCCACGCCCGTTTCACCTGGCGCTCCCGGTCCACGACCTGGGCGCCGCAGAGGCCTTCTATGCGGGCACGCTTGGCGCGGGGGTGGGGCGGCGCTCCGACCGTTGGATTGACTTCGACCTCGGCGGCCACCAGATCACGGTCCACCGCGTCCCCGGGCCTCCTGTGCGGGCAGAGGGGCACTCCAACCCCGTAGACGGCGACGCGGTGCCCATCCCCCACTTCGGCATCGTGCTCACCATGGACGCCTGGAGGGCGCTCGCCGCGGCGCTCGAGGCCGCGGAGTGCGCATTCGTGATCCCGCCGCGCGTGCGCTTCGAAGGCCTGCCTGGCGAGCAAGGCACGCTCTTCCTGCGCGACCCCTCCGGCAACGCGCTTGAGTTCAAGGGCTTCCGCGACGACAGCGGGCTCTTCGACGACGCGGGCGCGTACTAGGGGGCCCGGGGCCGGGAGGGTGGCGGCGTTCCCTGGAGCGAGACACCCGCCGAGCGGGATGCTCCGATTCGCTCCAGCGATGCACCTCGTGCACCCGAAGGTCGTGTGGCCGAAGCGGTTCCGCGCTCCCTCCCACACGATGCACGTCCCCCTCAAGGATCTCATGCTCGAGATACGTAGCCTCGAGCCCTTCCCGGGCGTCGCAGCTCGTGTCCTCGAGGTCGCCGGTCGGGAGGACGTCGTGCCCAGCGAACTGATCGAGCTGGTGCAGACAGACCCAGGGATCACCTCGAAGGTCCTGAAGCTCTGCAATTCGGCCTACTACGGCTTCCAGCGTGAGATCGCGTCGCTTCACGAGGCGGGCAACCTGCTAGGCGTCACGACCCTGGTGAACCTCGTTCTGACCTCGAGCGCAGGGAAGTACTTCCGCGACTACGGCTCTGCCAGGGGCCAATCAATGGACGCTCGGTGGCAGCAGTGCGTGTCAAACGCGATCGGGGCCCGCCTGATCGCGAGCGAACACCAGCTGGTGGACCCGGACCGCGCCTACACGGCCGGGCTCCTCGAGAACATCGGACACCTGGTCCTCGACCGGTTCCTTGAGGAGGCGTTGGCAGAGATTCGTACCAAGGCGCTAAGCGGTGCGGACCTCATGGACGCGGAGCGAGAGGTGCTGGGCCTTCACCACGCGGAGATCGGGGCCCGACTTTCGACCCGTTGGTCCCTGCCGAGCGTGTTGGTGGAGGTCATCCGTCACCACCATGAGCCAGAGCTCGCCGGCAAGGACGCGGCCCTCGCCGCCACGGTCCACCTGGCCGAGATCTTGACCCAGGAGTTGGCGGTCAAGGCCGGGGACGAGCCGCTGCGGTACTCGCTCAACGACAAGGCGTTGGACCTCACCGGGTTGACCCGTACGCAGCTCGCAGGCTTCGCAGAGGAGCTCCGCGCCGAGATGGTGCGCGCCAGGGACTTTGTGAGCGGCTAGGCCGCAAGTCGAGGGGCACTGCGGCCGGCGCGGCCCCGATCAAGGGCCCCCGCCTGGCGGCGCAGTGCGCTCTCCCCCTCAGGAGGGGGGGTGGGGTGGACAAGGGGACTTGAACCCCCGACCTCCGGAACCACAATCCGGCGCTCTAACCAACTGAGCTATGCCCACCAGTCCGTCGCGTCCCGAAGGACGTACAGGCGGGAGAGGATCGTGATCGGGGTCCTTCCTGTCAAGCCCGACCCCGCCGACGTCGCGACGGAAGTCTCCAGGGGCTATGGTCAGGCCAGCCCGAGGCGACCTCGGACCCCCTCCCATGGCGGAAGAGCCCCCCCCCCAGGCCAAGAGCTACGGCAACATGTCCGAGGACCATTGGTCCCGGACGCGTGAGGCCGTGAACGCGGAGTCGCTCGAGTACTACCGCCAGCGGAACCACGCCCCAGGCGTCGAGGAGGGGGGCGAGGCCAGAAATTTCTACTGCATGGAGTGCGACGGGGTGGTCCCCTGGGACGACTTCAAGGGCGACCAATGTCCCCACTGCGGCGCTGCAATCGAGGGCACAGCGCGCCGATACTTCAACTGGGTAGAGATCGACCGAGTCCCTCCGCGGGACCGGACCGCCCTCGCCCTCGCTGGTGCGCTCGTTCTCCTCGTCGTCCTCCTGGTCGTCGCCCTCGTGGTGGCCCTCGTCTCTTGACTGGCACCCCCGTCGAACCCCGCTTCGAGCGTCAAGCCCGCTTTGGGCCCCTCGGGCCTGAGGGACAAGCCCGCCTGGCCCAGCGGCGAGTCTTGCTGGTGGGCTGCGGCGCCCTCGGCGGGGTCCTCGCCCAGTGGCTCACCCGGGCAGGCATCGGAGAGCTGCTCCTCGTGGACCGCGACATCGTGGAGGAGAGCAACCTCCCCCGCCAGGTCCTCTTCGAGGCGGCACACGCCACTGCGGGGACCGCGAAGGTCGCCGCCGCGGCGGAGACCCTCGCGCGCATCGGCGGCCCGACCCGCGTCATCCCCCACGCCGTCCACCTGAACGCCGATCAGCTCCTCGAGCTCGGCGCCGGGGTCGACCTGATCCTGGATGGCACCGACAACATGGCGACGCGCTACCTCGTGAACGACTTCGCGGTCCGCGAGCACATCCCCTGGATCTACGCCGGGGTCGTCTCTTCCGGCGGGCTGGTCCTCCCGGTGCGACCCGGAGAGGGTCCCTGCCTGCGCTGCGTGTTCCCCGAGCCGCCGCCCCCGGGGGTGCTCCCGACCTGCGATACCGCCGGCGTGATCGGGCCGGCCGTGGGCGCGATCGCCTCCATGCAAGCGGGTCTGGCGCTTCGCCTCCTCGGGGGAGCGGACCCGCCGGATGCTGCGCTATTGGACATGGACGTCTGGTCGGGGAGCGTGCGTCGCCTGGCGGTGCCCAGGTCGGAGACCTGCCCCTGCTGCCAACAGCGGCGCTTTGACTTCCTGGAGGGCGCCGCCATGGATGAGGCGGTCTCCCTCTGCGGCCGGAACACCGTCCAGCTCCTCCCACCGCCAGGCGCACCTGCGCCCGCGGCGGACCTCATCGAGGCCAACCTCCGCTCCGCCGGGATCGAGGTGCTCCGCGCCGGGCCGCTCCTCCGCTTCACCGCCGACGCCCACCGGGTCACGCTCTTCCCGGATGGTCGCGCCCTCGTGGAAGGGACGGAGGACACCTCCAGGGCTCGGGCAGTCCTCGCTCGTTGGGTCGGCGCGTGACCCTCGCACCCGTGGTCCTCGCCGCCGGGGCATCGAGGCGCCTCGGGTACCCCAAGGCCCTGGCAGACCTCGGCGGTCAGAGCGCCCTGTGCCGACTGCTGGCGGCGCTCGGTGGGCTCCAAGCAGACACGCCTTCAGCGAGCGAGGCGTCCGGGCGCGAGGTCTGCGAGCGGCCGCTTGTGATCACCGGACACCACGACCGTGAGATCCGCGCCCACCTGCAGCCCGCGACCCCAGACGCGGAGCTTGCCTTCAACCCGGATTGGAGCGTCGGGCGCACCTCAAGCGTGGCTCTGGCCGCACGCCTCCGCCCCGGATCAGACCTCCTGGTCTGCCCCGTTGATGTCCCCCTGGTGGGGTCTGCCCTCATGCGCCACCTCGCGGACGAGTGGCACCAGCTTGGCGCCCCTCCCCTGGGCTGGCTCGCTCCCTTCACGTGCCCCCGATCCGGCCAAGGGCGACGGTACGGCCACCCGCTCATCCTGGGCGCCAAGCTCGCCGAACAGGCGGCGGCGCTG
The DNA here is from genome assembly GCA_029248265.1 of Planctomycetota bacterium. GTDB lineage: Bacteria > Planctomycetota > UBA1135 > UBA1135 > Saltatorellus. The sequence goes on along the minus strand of JAQWJQ010000029.1, from coordinate 364 downwards.
GAGCCCGACACTCCCCTCCGCGTGCTCCGTGGGCGGGCGGCGCCCCTCGCGTCGGTCGAGTCCGCAGACATGGCGATCCTGGACGACCTCGACACCGAGGCCGACCTGAGGGCGCTTCGGCAGAGGCTCTGAGGCCAGCACCAAGGGGGCCAGGGCCACCGCGTCAGCCCCCATGGCCTGGAAAAATCTTCCGCGTCAGGGCGCGGCGCTCTGCTTCAGGCCCGGCGGGCTGGAGGTCGAAAGGAACTTTGATACGGGGAGTTCCCCTGTGCCCTTCGATCCCCATGCGTCGACCGCAACAGCACGACTTGAACACCCATGAGCTTCCAGGGTGACGTCCGAGGCATCGGCCTCGCCGAGCTCC
>JAQWJQ010000027.1 GCA_029248265.1 Planctomycetota bacterium | reverse complement strand
ATTCGAGGCGGAACTTGGTGGTCTCGTCCTGCGCGCCGGCGGGGGCAGCGATGAAGAACGAGGCGGCGAGGAGGAAAAGCGCGAGGATGGGGAGGCGTGCCATGGCGTGTTCAGTGGGCTCAGGAGGTGGCCTTGGGCCGTGCCTATGGTAGCGACGTACACACCACCCGTTGCACTCCCAGCCCCCCGCAGTGCTCCACTCGAGCACATCCCTGGGCCGCCCCCACCGCCCGCTGGCCCCGGGAGGCCGCCCCTCCTCCGCGCGGAGTCGACGCGAGAGGGGGGGCCCTTGCCCGGAGGAGAGCCTGGCACCGGAGGGCTCCCCCCCCCTCCCTGGCCCCGGCGCCCCGGGCCTATTGGCCCCGACCGCGCTCGGACGCCTTCTTGAGGAAGGCCTTCTCCCCGCGGCTGAGCGAGCCGATGCCCTCTCGATTGATCTTCTCGAGCAACGCGTCGAGCCGCTGGCGATCGCCGAGGCTCCGCTCCGCGGCTGCCACGGCGCGCTTCCGCTCGAACCCCGCGATGGGGTCCTTCATCAGCAGACCGTAGCGCGCCCCGAGGAACCCATAGAGCGCCCCGCCCAGGTGGATCAGGTGAGCCACATTGCCCGAGGTGCCGGCCCCCGAGAGTTCACGCAGCAACGGGTAGAGGTCCGATGCGACGTAGAGCGCAGCCATCACCCAGAGCTTGACCGGGATGAAGATGAAGAGCACCTGCGTGTGCGGACGGAGCGTCGCTGCTGCGACGACGACCCCCATCACCGCACCGGAGGCCCCGATCGCCGGGAGGTACTCCGGCTTGCCCTTGGCCAGCTCCACGGCGAGGTGGAGCAGCGCGCCGGCGACCGCCGCGCCCATGTAGTGCGTGATGAACCGCCGCCCGCCGATGATCCCCTCGAGCATGGTCCCGAAGAAGTAGAGCACCAGCATGTTGAAGAGCAGGTGCCCGAGCCCCCCCATGTCGTGGAGGAAGGCGTAGGTCCCGAGCTGCCAGACGGCGGGGATGTAGGCCCGCCACATGTCCGGGTCCAACCCGAAGATGTCGAGCACTGAGTTCTGGAGCCCCAGCGAGCCCAGCCCCACCACAGCGAGGAAGACGAACACCGTGACGTTCGCGATCATGAGCCGCCGTACCCACGGGGTCAGCGGCGGGAAGGAGACCTGCGGCCGTGGCTGGCCATACCCGTCGTCGTAGTTCGTCATCCGTGCATCAGGCGGCGAGCGCGAACCTCAGGAGCGACCCTGGCGGCGACGCGCGGTCTCCAGCGTATTGGCGAGGAGCATCGCGATGGTCATCGGCCCCACCCCGCCAGGGACTGGCGTGATGGCCGAGGCGCGCGCGCTGGCCGTGGCGAACTCCACGTCGCCGCGCAGCTTGCCGTCCTCGCCACGATTGATCCCGACGTCCAACACGACCGCCCCCTCCTTGATCCAGGAGCCCTTGACCAGCTCGGTCACGCCCACGGCAGCGACCACCACGTCTGCCGCACGGCAGTGGGCCTCAAGGTCGCGGGTTCGGCTATGGCAGATCGTGACGGTGGCGTTCCTCGCCAGCGCGAGCTGCGCGAAGGGCTTGCCCACGAGGTGCGAGCGCCCGATGACCACCACGTCCTTGCCCGCGAGGCTGATCCCGTGTCGATCACAGATCTCGATGCAGCCAGCCGGCGTGCAGGGGACGAGTCCGTCCTGGCCGAGCACCAGGCGCGCGATGTTGTCCTTGGTCAGCCCGTCCACGTCCTTGGCGGGGTCGATGAGCTCCGTGACGGCGTCCGAGTCCAGGGCCCTGGGAAGCGGCAGCTGCACGAGAATCCCGTCCACCGCGTCCGCCATGTTGAGGCCGCGGACGACCTCCTCGACCTCCGCCTGGCTGCTCTCGGCGGGCAGGCGGACCGTCTCGACCCGGAAGCCCGCCTCGGTCGCCGCGCGATCCTTCGAGCGGACGTAGACCTGGCTGGCCGGGTCGTCGCCGACGAGGACCACGGTCAGCCCCGGCTGCCGCCCGCCGCCGGAGACCAGCGCGGACACGCCCTCGGCCACGTCGGCGCGGACCGCGGCCGCGGTCGCCTTCCCGTCCAGAATCTGTGCGCCGCTGCTCGCGGCCGAGGCGTTGGGTTCAGTGCTCATGCTGCCCCGAGGTTACGCCGCGGGCGAACCAAGAGGTACCACCCACCCAGGGAGACCGCGACGAAGGCGGCCACCAGGTAGTAGTAGGTCCACAGCGTGTCGAGGACCCCATCGGTGAAGCCGTACGAGTGAAGCCCCACGCCGAGCTGGTTCACGTGGAACCACGAGAAGGCCACGATGGACCCGCCGATCACGGCGAGGACCGCCACGCCGAAGTCCTTGATGTACCCGCCCATGCGCGAGTGAAGGATGACGAGCTCGTAGAGCACGATCATGAGGGCGCCGTTCTCCTTGGGGTCCCAGCCCCAGAAGCGCCCCCAGGAGTCGTTGGCCCACACGCCGCCGAGGATGGTCCCGACCACCGAGAACAGGAGCCCGAAGCACAGGACGCCATAGGTCATCCGTCCGAAGCGGCGGAACCACTCGGACTGCTCACGGGTCAGCGCGGCGCCGCGGCTCTGGAGCCCGCGACCGAGGCGCAGCACCAACCAGACGTGCCCGAGCGCAGCCGCCAGCAGCCCCGCCGAGTACCCCATGGTCACCGTGGTGACGTGGGTCGCCAGCCAGAAGTTCGTGTTCAGGACGGCGATCAGCCCCCCCATGGTGTCGCCCTGACTGGCCGCCTCGACCGCCTCGTAGCGCATGGCCAGGAACATCCCGGCGGCCCCCAGGGTCGTCCCGAGCGCCAGGGCGACGCGCTCCTTGGTGAGCCGCTCGGCGACGAGGCACACCAGGACCGCGATGGAGGTGATGAACAGGATGGTCTCGTAGAGCGTGGCCACCGGGGGCCGCTCCAGGAGGAGACAGCGGACGGTCACGCCGACCGTCGCCGAGGCGAGGCCCCCGGCGACGAAGAACCAGGTGAGCCGCGGGAGGAGCACGCCGCCGGGGCGAAGCCAGGAGAGCGCGACGGTCAGGAAGCCCAGCAGGAAGAAGACGAGGGCCTTCGTGAAGTAGTCCCGCTTGTAGTAGCTCACCTCCATCGGGACCTTCTCGAACTCGCCGCGGCGCGTGGCCGCGGCCTTGCCCGCCTCGAACGCGGCCAGGATGGCCGGCGAGAGGGCCTCCATGTCGCCTCCGAGGCCAGCGAGCTCCGCGTAGGCCCCGAAGAGCGCCACCTCTTGGTCCGTGGGGTCCTGTCGGGCAGGGTCGAGCCTGCGCTCGAGAACCTCGCCCGCCGTCTGCCATTTCTCCACCCCGAGATCGTCAGCAGGGAACAACGCGAGACCGTAGTCCGCCAACTCGATCAGCAGCAGAACGCTCCTCCACAGGGGCTCAATCGCCTCGGCGCGTGTGTCCCCTTCCGCGGTCCCCGCCGCGGCCTTCTGCCAGTCGAGCGCCTCGGGCCAACGCGCAGGGATCATCTGCACGCTCACGGTCCCGCCGTCAGCGGCCTCCGGATAGAGCTCGACCAGCCCAGCCGGCGCCTCAGGACCCAGCCGGGCGCCGAGGCTGCTGAAGGCACGTTCGACCATCTCGTACTGATCGAGGTTGTTGCGCAGCACGAGCAACTGGGTCTCGACTCGGGTCCGCTCGGCGGCCTCCTTTGCGTAGATCGCCTTCGCGAGCTCCTCCATCTCCCCGCGGCCCGCCATGAGCTGATTGAAGGAGTAGCGATCTCGCCGCTTGCGCCCCTCGAAGCGCAGCCCCATGGCCTCGAGCACGGCGTTGTCATCGACCAGGAAGACCTCATACGTCCGCGCCTGCTCGGGGAAGAACATCGCGTCCAGGTACCAGGTCGTCGGCGTGAGCTTCTCCGGCGCGGTCGGGAGCCCGGAGCCCGCGGGGACCTCGAAGCTCCGCTTACCGTTGGTGTTCAGCATCCGGAAGCCGGCCACTGTGGAGAGCGGCTTGACCCGCCCCGCGTCCTGGACCGGGATCTGACTGAAGGCCTCCACCACCTCCTCAGGCCACGCCTCCGTGCGCGGCAGGTCCACCTCCGCAGCCTCCACCTTGCGCTGCGCCGCCGCGGGCGCCGCGATGAGCAGGCCAAGGACCAGCGCCAACATGGCGGACGCGAACCGGGAGAGGCCCATCGTCCAGCGCGACGACAGGGTCGAAGGGTCCTGGTGGATCATCATCGCTGATCTCCTTGAACGGGAGTGGGCTGGACGGAGCGTCGACGCTCCTTGCTGAGGAAGAGCATGAGCCGGTCGAGGAAGGTCCACACCAGGCCGAGGGCGATGACCGCCACGGAGATCCACGGGATTCGATCGCTCGGGTTCCGGGAGACCGCGAGCACCGAATAGGGCTCCCCGGGGACGCCCTCCGGGGGACCGTAGCTCGCCTGGTAGATGATGAGCCCATCCGAGCGGAGCGGCTTGTTCATCTCGATCAGCACCGGCACCTCGGTGCCGTCCGCGTCGACCTGAACCACCGAGCTCGAGTACGCCCGCGCCATGGACATCCCGGGGTGGTCATCCTTGGTGAACTTCTCGAGGCGCAGGCCGAACGGCATCGAGTGGCGCCGGTGCCGAAGCGCCACCGCCCAGTTCTTGCCCCCCGCCTCGAAGGTGAGCGGGTGCTTGTCCCGCCCGAAGATGAAGGACTCGGCCACGGTACGCCCGTTCAGCGTCTCCGCGCGGAGGTAGAGCCCGGGGATGTCCGCCTCGGACTCCTTGCTGCGGCGCTGCTCGGCGAGGAAGAAGCCGCCGTAGTCCGGTGCGTCGATCGCCTCGCCTGGCGACACCTTGGTCACCGAGGTAGGGAGCGAGTTGCGCATGTAGCGCGTCGCCACGATTCGAAAGGGCAGATCACCGCTCTCGAGGAGCCGCTGGGTGCCCCCATCGAGGCCCTCCAGCCGACCCTCAGGGAGCGTGTACTCCTGGACATCGCGGGCTTGGGCGGCATCCCAGAGGACGAGCTCCCAGCCCGAGTACTCCTCGAAGCTGGCGCCCTGCTCCCCCTCGACCAGGGTGATCCGACCGTAGATGCTGGTGGCGTGCTCCACGAGCCCACCGAGCATCATCAGCGCGATCCCCACGTGGGCGATGATGACCCCCACCGTCCGCCGCGACTTTCGGATCCTCACCATCCCGCCGACCAGGAGGTTGACCGTGAACAGCCCCATGGTCACGTAGCCACCCGGCAGGAGCAACCGCAGGCTGCCAGCGCGCGCGAAGACGATCCACGACTCGAAGTACTCCTCCTGCACCTGATGGATCCCCTTCTCTACCTGCTCGAGGGTCCCGAGCCAGGTGAGCAGGAAGAGGTTCACGAGGAGCCCAACCGCGAGCCAGAAGGACCCCAGCGGAGAGAGGATCTTGCCGATCAGGGTCGTGGGTTTCTTCGCCATGGGTCGGTCGGGTTCAGCGCGCGCCGATGGAGGACGCGAGGCCAAGGAAGTCATCGCGTACCGAGGCCACGTCCACGTTGGGGCCCGTGGCCTT
>JAQWJQ010000009.1 GCA_029248265.1 Planctomycetota bacterium | reverse complement strand
GATATGATCGCCCTCGACGCCTTCGGCGGCTGAGCCGCCCGGCCCCACCTGGGGTGCGGCGTGGCGAGCCATCGCCACGCCGCTCCTGTCATTTCCATGCGAACCATCTCCCTCCTCCTCTCCCTCGTAGGGCTCTCCATCGCGGCCTCCATGGCCTCCTGTGGACCCAGCGGCGTCCAGGTCCCCACCGCCGTCCGGATCGGCGGGCAGTGCATGGGGACGAGCTGGTCCGCCGTGGTGACCCTCCAGCCGGGCGAGAGGGCCGAACGGGTGGGCGCCCTGGTCCAGGACCGCCTGGACGAGGTCGACCGTGCGCTGAGCACCTGGAAGGAGGAGAGCGACCTCTCACGGCTCAACCGCGCCGCGCCCGATGCCCGGGAGGGAGCGACCGCAGACACCCTGGAGGTCCTCCGCCTCGGCCGCCAGCTGTGGGAAGCCACGCGGGGAGCGTTCGACCCCTCGGTGGGACCGCTCACGCGCCTCTGGGGCTTCGGCTCCTATGAGGTCCAGCAAACCGCCCCCTCGCCAGAGCAGGTCGCCACCGCTCTGGAGCAGGTCGGCCTCGACGACCTCCACATGGGAGAGCCCGGGCTCGCGGTCCCGGGCACGGAGGAGCCCGAGGTCACGGCGGGCTGGATCGCACGCTCACGCGAAGACCTCGAGGTCGACGCGTCGGCCGTGGCCAAGGGATACGGCGTCGACGTCGCCGCCGCCGCCCTCCTGGAATCCGGCCACGATGAGTTCATGATCGAGGTGGGCGGCGAGCTGGTCCTCAGCGGGCGCAACCCCGAGGGCATCCCTTGGCGCATCGGCGTGGACGACCCGCTCCCCCCCGCCGGCAGCGACCCCCTGTCCCCCATGGCGCTGGCGCCACGGCCCCCCATCGCACGCCTCTCCATGACCAGCGGCGGCGTGGCCACGAGCGGGGACTACCGCAACGTGCGCCGCGTGGGGAGCCGGGTGGTGAGCCACGTCATCGACCCGCGCACCGGATACCCCATCGACCATGACCTCGCGTCGGCGACGGTCATCGCGCCCACCTGCGCCGAGGCCGACGGCCTCGCGACGGCCACGATGGTCCTCGGCCCCATCGAGGGCCTCGAGCTGCTCGAGGCTCTCGACGGCGTGGAGGGCTACCTGCTGGTGCGCACACACAACACCGAGGCGCCCATCGAGGCCATCATGACCTCGGGCATGGCGGCGGTGCTCATGGACGGGCCCGGAGACGGGCGCGTACCCCGCCAGCGCGGGCGCTGAGCTCGCGCCTACTGCTGGCCCTTGCGGGCAGCGTCGCGCTCGCTCTTGCGGCGCGCGAGGGCGAGGAGCTCCTTGCGGGCGTCACACACCGGCGCGTTCTGCATCTCGCACAGGCAGTCCGCGATGGACTCCCCGTCCGGGCCCACGCCGCCGCAGCTCCCCGAGAGGGCTCGCCCCCGGAGGAGGCCGACGGCCATCCCCCCCACGGCGAGGGCGAAGAAGGCGAAGACGATGATGAACTCCTGCATGGCTCGGGCGGGAATCTAGGACATCTCGGGGCCGAGGTGGCCGTGGGCCTCGACCAAATCACCCGCGGACGCTCCGAGAGCCCGTCTCGCGGCGGGGAGGCGGCGTGCGGAGCCGTCGGTGCCGAGGCCAGCGCGGCTCCCACGAGGACGAGGAGGGTCGGGAGCGCGGATCGCAAGACGGGGCTCATGGCGTGGAGAGGTACGGAATCGCCGGGCCCGAGAGCGTGGCGAGGCCACCTTGGTGCTCTTCACGCGCAGAATTCCCATGGCAGGGCCGGGCTCCGCGCCCGCGATCAAAAAATGGCACCGGGGCGCGGAGCGGATGGACGCCACGGACCTTGGGGCCGCGACCGCTCGGCGCGACCACCAAGCGATTGCCCCCGAAACGTCACGAAACCTCGGCCCCCGGGGCGGCCCCCGGGCGCGTTGCGACTAACCTCTCTGCCTCGAACTCGAGCCTTCCCCCCGGCCCCCACTGAAGACCATGTCCTCCGCCACGATCACCTGGACCAAGATCGACGAAGCCCCGGCCCTGGCCACCCACGCCCTCCTGCCCATCGTCCGCGCCTTCATGAAGGGCTCGGGCGTTGAGATCGAGACGGCGGACATCTCCCTGGCCGGGCGGATCCTGGCGAACTTCCCCGAGGGGCTGCGTGAGGACCAGCGCGTCCCCGACGAGCTCGCGCGACTCGGCGCTCTCGCGAAGACCGCCGAGGCGAACATCGTGAAGCTCCCCAACATCAGCGCCTCGATCCCGCAGCTGCAGGACGCGATCGCCGAGCTCCAGGCCCAGGGCTTCGACGTCCCCGACTACCCGGAGGAGCCCAAGACCGACGAGGAGCGGGACCTCCAGCGTCGCTTCGGCGCCGTGCTGGGCTCGGCGGTCAACCCCGTCCTGCGCGAGGGCAACTCCGACCGCCGCGCAGCGAAGTCGGTCAAGGCCTTCGCCCAGAAGCACCCCCACCGCATGATGAAGCCGTGGCCCGAGGCTGGCTCGAAGGCACGGGTCGCCCACATGCAGGGCGACGACTTCTTCGGCAGCGAGCGGTCGACGACCCTCGCCAGCCCCACCACGGCGCGCATCGAGTTCGTCCCCGCTGGCGGTGAGGCCGAGGTCCTGAAGGACGGCATCGAACTCCTCGCGGGCGAGGTCATCGACACCTCCCGCATGAAGGCCGCCGCGCTGCGCGCCTACTTCGCAGAGGAGATCGCGCGCGCCAAGGAGGAGGGGGTGCTCTTCTCCCTGCACCTCAAGGCGACGATGATGAAGGTGTCGGACCCGGCCATGTTCGGGCACTGCGTCTCCGTCTTCTTCGGCGCGGCCCTCGAGAAGCACGCCGACGCCCTCGCCGCCATCGGCGCCAACCTGAACAACGGCCTCCAGGACGTCCTCGACAAGCTCGAGCGGCTCCCCGAGGGCCAGCGCGCCGAGATCGAGCGCGACATCGAGGCCTGCTATGAGAGCGGCCCGGACCTGGCGATGGTCGACTCCCGCAAGGGCATCACCAACCTGCACGTCCCCAACAACGTGATCATCGACGCCTCCATGCCCGTGGTGGTCCGCGACGGCGGCAAGATGTGGAACCGCGCCGACGAGCTGCAGGACACGGTCTCGCTGATCCCGGACCGCAGCTACGCCACCCTGTACCAGGCGGTCATCGAGGACTGCCAGGCCAACGGGCAGTTCGACCCCGCCACCATGGGGAGCGTCTCCAACGTCGGGCTCATGGCCAAGAAGGCCGAGGAGTATGGGTCCCACGACAAGACCTTCTTTGCCGCGGGCACCGGCGCCATCCGCGTCGTCGATGCGGACGGCTCCGTCCTGCTCGAACAAACCGTGGACAAGGACGACATCTTCCGGATGTGCCAGACCAAGGACGTCTCCATCCGTGATTGGGTGAAGCTCGGCGTCTCGCGCGCGCGCGCCACGGGCGACCCCGCCATCTTCTGGCTGGACCCGGCGCGGGGCCACGACGCGGAGCTCCTCAAGAAGGTCCATGTCTACCTCCAAGACCACGACACCGAGGGGCTCGACCTCCGCATGCTCAAGCCAGTGGACGCCATGGTCGCCTCGCTCGAGCGCGTGCGCCGAGGCGAGAACACGATCTCGGTCACGGGCAACGTCCTGCGGGACTACCTGACGGACCTGTTCCCGATCCTCGAGCTTGGGACCAGCGCCCGGATGCTCTCCATCGTGCCGCTGCTCAAGGGTGGCGGCCTGTTCGAGACCGGCGCGGGTGGCTCCGCCCCCAAGCACGTCGCGCAGTTCCTGGGAGAGGGGCACCTGCGCTGGGACTCTCTCGGTGAGTACTGCGCCCTCGTGCCGTCGATCGAGAAGGCCGCCGAGTCGAGCGGCT
>JAQWJQ010000300.1 GCA_029248265.1 Planctomycetota bacterium | reverse complement strand
ACGACAGGAGCACAGATATGAGCGACGTAGAAGTCCTACTACAACAGAGCGTGAAGCACCTCGGCCTCGTCGGTGACGTGGTCAAGGTGAAGCCCGGCTACGCCCGGAACTTCCTCTTCCCCAAGCGCCTTGGTATTCCGGCCACGGAAGACGCCAAGCGCCAGATCGCCCGCCGCGCCGCAAAGGTGCGTGAGGCCGAGGCCATCCGCCTCCAGGAGATCGCCGAGCTCGTCGGCCGCCTTGCCGGCCTCGAGTTCAAGATCACCATGAAGTCGGACCCCAACGGCAACCTGTACGGGTCGGTCAACAGCGCGAAGATCGTCGAGCTCGCGAGCGAGCAAGGCGTGACCATCGCCGAGAAAGAGGTCCGCCTCGATGCACCCATCAAGACGGTCGGCCAGCACAAGGTGAAAGTCCATGTGAAGGACGACGAGTTCGGTGAGGTCATCGTGGACGTCGAGGCCGAAGGCAAGTCCGCCGAGGCCCTCGAGGCCGAGGCCGCGGCCGAAGCTGCGCTCGATGCCGAGGCCAGCAGCGAGGGCCCTGGGGCCGAGCCGTCCGAGGAGTGACCGGACATGCCCCCGCCTGGAGAGCCCGCTGGGGCGCTCCGCTGGCGTGGGAGTCATGATCGAACGAACAGTGGAGCCCGGGGGGACGACCCTCCGGGCTCCGCTCGTTATCCTCTGGGACCGTCCGCGCGCGCAGCGGCGGGCAGCGCACCTTGGATCAGCACGACGAGCAAAGCGGTATGGGACCTGGACCAGACGAGGGGAGCGGGCCTGACCCGAGGGAGAGCGCCGAGGACGTGCCGGACCACGGCGATGCCTTCGCCGGGAGCGGTTTCGACGCGGGCCGTTGGTCCGCAGATGACCTCCCCGCGCCCGCGAGCTCGGACGCCACGGAGGGCGGGGACTGGGACAGCGAGGACGGCTGGGAGCCCGAGCCCGCCTCCGGTGACGAGGGCGGCCACGTGGCCGCGGACCCCCTCGACGCAGCAGAGCTCCATTCGGCCGCGGAGCCCTCGGACCCAGGGGAGGGGGAGGTCGGTGGTACGGCGGCGCCCGCGGAGGCGGCCGGCGCCGCGCCGGAGGCCGCGACCCCTGGTGCGGAGCCGAGCTTGAGTCCGGCGCCGCCGGCCGACCTGCCGTCGTTCGACCTCCCGAGGGAGCCCGCCCGCGAGCCCTCGAGCAGCCGCGCGCCCGTGGGCAACCGCGTCGTGCCCCATGATCTGGGCGCGGAGCGGAGCGTGCTCGGCGCGCTCATGATGAGCCCGGACCGACTGGTCGAGGTCTCGGAGGTCTGCAAGCCTGCGAACTTCTTCGAGCGTCGCCACCGGCTCCTCTACGAGACCATGATCGACCTGGACGCCCGCGGGCAGGTCGTCGACGGAGTCACGCTCACCTCCACGCTGCGCGCCACGCGCAAGCTCGGGGAGGTCGGGGGCATCGCGTACCTCGGCGACGTCGCGAGCTCCGTGAGTACCTCAGCCCACGTGAAGCATCACGCGTCGCTGGTCGCCGAGACGGCGAAGCTCCGGGGCTTGATCGAGGCGTCGAATGAGATCGTCGCCAAGGCCATGGAGACCCCGCCTGACCGTGACGAGGTGCAAACCCTCATCGACGAGTCGGAGTCCGCCATCTTCAGCGTGGCGGCCAGCGGCGAGACGCGTGGTGCAGCGGGGGTGAGCTCGATTCTCGACGAGGTCTTCCACGGGCTCGAGTCGCAGCGCGATCGCGGAGAGTTCACGGGGATCCCGAGCGGCTTCTATGACCTGGACGAGGTCCTCGGGGGCTTCAACCCCGGCGAGATGACGGTCATCGCGGCACGCCCCGCCATGGGGAAGACGGCCTTCGTGCTGAACCTGATGGATCACGCGTCGACCCACGTGGCGGACAGCCTCGGGTACGCGCCGTCCGTCCTCTTCTTCAGCCTGGAGATGGGGCGGGCCTCTATTGTCCAGCGGATGCTGGTCGCTCGGGCCCAGGTGGAGGCGCACCGGCTCCGATCCGGCCGGCTGCACGACCGCGAGTACGCAGACCTCGTGGAGGCGGCGGGGGTCTTGAAGGGGGCCCGGTTGTTCATCGACGACACCCCCGGGCTCTCGATCATGGCCCTCCGGAGCCGCGCGCGGAGGCTGAAGGCCGAGCATGGCCTGGACATGATCGTGATCGACTACCTCCAGCTGCTCTCGGCCAAGGCGGAGAGTCGCCAGCAGGAGATCAGCATGATCTCGCGGTCGTTGAAGGAGCTCGCCCGAGAGTTGGAGATCCCTCTCATCACCTTGGCCCAGCTCTCGCGGAGCGTGGAGTCCCGTGAGGAGAAGCGCCCGCAGCTCTCGGACCTCCGTGAATCGGGCTCCATCGAGCAGGACGCTGACGTCGTGGCGATGCTGTACCGACCGGAGTACTACTTCCCGATTGACGAGAACAAGGGCAAGGCTGAGGTCCTGATCGTGAAGCACAGGAACGGCGCCACGGGCACTGTGGAGCTCCAATTCCAGGGCGCCATGCTCCGTTTCTCCAACCGTGAGCCTTCGATGGCAGAGCCCATCACTGGGCTGTAGCCATCCAGGGCCGCGGCTTTGTAGGCTCACTGCCCTTTCGCCAGCCCCCTCGCGGGCGTGAGCGGTCCCTTCCTCCTCGCTTCATCGTGCGCCTCGTCCAACTCCTTCCCCTCCTCGTCTCTGGGGTGCTCGGCCTCGCGGGGTCGGCCGCTGCGAGGCAGGAGATTGACGTCCCCAAGCTGACGGAGCTCGCGGCGGACAGGCCCATCGTGATGGACGTGATGACGTCCGGGCTGACGGCTCACGACGCAGACCAGGTGGTGGCGAGGCTGGGGATCAAGGTGGGGCAACCGATCCCGCAGCAGATCTCCCGAGCTCAGAAGCAGCTTTGGGATGACTTCCGGATCCTGGTGGCCCAGGGCGGCTACCTGTTCGAGGAGGTCGAGGGCGGCGTCCGTGTCCGGCTTCGCTTCATCGAGTCGCCGGTCGACCTCGATCCACGGTTCGTTGGTAACAACAAGTTCGATGTGGCGCGGCTCCGCGAGTGGGGGCAGCTGGATGACCGAGTTGAGGTGTATGTCGATGAGGCGGAGAAGATCGCTGAGCGAATCCGAACCGCGTACCGTCGCCAGGGGTACTACTTCATCGAGGTTGAGCCTCGCATCGGTGGGGATGGAGGTGTCCGCTACCGAGAGATCATCTTCGAGATTCGCGAGGGGCCCAAGGTCTACGTGAAGGACGTCGAGGTCGTGGGGGACGATTCGATCCCCGACGCCGGGTTCCTCTTCTGGAAGCAAAGCGTGGAGAAGTCCGCTGCTCTCGGGACGAAGGGACGCGGGCTCTTCGCGTGGTGGGGGCACCGCCTGGTCGAGGAGGTTGTCGAGGCGGACGTGGTCGCGATCTCTCAGGTCTACCGGGACAACGGGTACCTGGACGCCGTCGTCGGCTACGACCTCGAGTTCACGGAGGACCGGAGCGGCGTCCGAGTGAAGTTCAACGTGGACGCCGGGGAGCTCTACCGGGTGTCCAGGGTCAACCTCCGCGCCGTGTCGAAGGAGATGGTCGAGGTGACGCCAGGGGGACGCCGGGAAGCCGAGTACCAGGACGTCGAGCTGAGCATCGATGAATCCGAACTCCGCTCCCTGCTGTCCCTGGAGTCGGGCGGCGCCTATGAGGCGGTCCGCGTCGCCCTCGACGCGCAGTCCCTCCGGGACCGCTACGGAGAAGAGGGGCACATCGACTCGGGTTCATTCGACGACCCCACGCAGACGTCCGGGTGGACCTTCTTGGCGCCAGAGCTGGTCTACAACGTCGACAACAAGACCGTCGAGGTCACCTACCTGATTCAGGAGGGGCGCAAGTTCTTCCTGCGGTACCTCGAGGTCGAGGGGAACGAGACGACGAAGGACCACGTGATCCGGCGTCGCTTCGCCCAACTCGAAGGTGAGCGCGTGGACTCCAAGGAGCTGCGCGACGGGCTCCGGCGCGTACGAGCCACCGGCTACTTCGACGACCAGTACGCTCAGGGTGCCCACCCTCCGCCCGCCCTTCTCTTCCGCCCTGTAGAGGGGGAGCCCGACCTCGTCGACGCGGTGGTCCAGGTCAAGGAGGGGCGGACGATCAACGCGAACCTCTCCGGCGGCGTCGCGAGTGACCAGGGCCTCGTGGGGATCATCTCGCTGCAGGTGAACAACTTCGACGCGAAGAAGCTCCCGTCAAGCGCCCTCGGCACGTTCGGTGAGGTCTATCGCAAGGAGGCCTTCACGGGGAACGACGAGACCTTCGGCGTCGACCTGTCGCCGGGCTCCGAGGTGAGCTACTGGAGAGTCTTCTACCAGCACCCCGACTTCCTCCAGCGGTACTTCGACCCGCTCGGTCTGCTCTTCGAGATCCAGGCGCGCGACCGGATCTACCGGTCACACGACGAGACACGCCGGTTCTTTCGGGCGGCGCTCACCCGCGCTTTCGGACAAGGAGACTTCCAGGCGAGCGTCGGCTTCCGGACGCAGTCCATCCGGACGCAAGACCTCGCGACCGGGGTCGAGCTCCCGCGGACGCTCGTCAACTCCGAGGGGACTGAGGACTATGTCGGCCTGACCGCGTCGGTCAGCGCCAACATGCTCGACAACCGGCGGCTCCCCCGTTCGGGTTGGTCTGGGCGGTGGAACAACACCATCTACACCCAGTCTCTGGGGAGCGACGTCAACCTCTGGAAGTCTGAGGTGTCCTTGGACAAGTACTTCCACCTCTCCGGGGACCTCCTGTCCGCCGCGCCCGGGATCTACCTCGGCTTCGGGGGCGGGCTCGCCGTCCCGTTCGATGAGCAGGAGGGGAGCGTGAACTACGGGGAACGCTTCTTCTACGGGGGCTCTCGCTTCGGCCGAGGCTTCCGGTTCCGCGGTGTCGGACCCTATGAGGGGGCGTACCCCCTCGGCGGCGAGACCTTCCTCCGGGCGACCGGTGAGTACCGCGTGCCGCTCTACACGCAGCCGGTGCCCGGCTCCTCGCGACGCAGGGAGCTCTTCCGCGGGTCGCTGTTCGTGGACGCCGGCGTCCTGGACCCCGAGGCCTACCAGGTGAACTTTGACGAGGCGCGAGTCTCGGCGGGCTTCGCCCTCGGGATGATCGAGCCCTTCCCTGTCACGTTCAGCTTCGGCTGGCCCATCAAATCCGAGGCCGAGGACGAGACTCAGACCTTCGCCTTCACGCTAACGCTGCGCTGAGATCCCCCCAGGGGCGCACGGTTTGACTTGTCCGGGCCCCCCCGGCAACCTCTTCGCCCGGCGCCTCGGCCTCTGGAAGCTCCTCCTTCCGCCCGCCCTCGAACCGCATGAGCTCACGCAGCCTCGACGAAATCGCAGCCCTCTGCGGCGCCGATCTGGAGGGCGATGGCTCGATCCAGATCACGGGGGCCTGCGGGCTCGCGGACGCCTCGGAGGGGCAGGTCTCCTTCCTGACGCAGGATTCCTACGCGCCCATGCTGGAGAGCACCTGCGCCAGCGCGGTGGTGGTCTCGCGGGACGTGACGGTCGACCGTGAGGGGCTCGCGTTGTTGCGCTGCGATGACCCGGAGCAGGCCTTCACGCAGGTCGTGCTCGCCTTCGCGCCAGAGGTGCCGCTGGTCCCTCTCGGCGTGGACCCCACCGCCATCGTCCACCCGACCGTCGAGGTCGGGGAGGGCGCGCGGATCGGGCCGCTGGTCAGCCTGGGTCCTGGAGCCAAGGTGGGCCCAGGGGTCGTGCTTCACGCGGGGGTTCGGGTGGGCGCTCACTCTGTCCTCGGGCGCGGCACCGAGCTCTACCCGAACGTGGTCCTCTACCCGCACACCGTGGTCGGCGAGCAGTGCGTGGTGCACGCGAACGCCGTGCTCGGGTCGGACGGCTTCGGCTTCCTCTTCGACGGCTCCAGGTGGGTGAAGACGCCCCAGGTGGGCAACGTGGTGCTGGGCGATGACGTGGAGGTCGGGGCGGGCGCGGCGATCGACTGCGCGCGCTTCGGTTCGACCACGCTGGCCGAGGGGTGTCGTGTCGACAACCTCGTGCACGTGGGGCACAACGTCTCCATCGGCAAGCACTCGCTGCTCCTGGCGCAGGTTGGGATCGCGGGGTCCGCGAAGATCGGTGAGGGGGTCATCCTCGCGGGGCAGTCAGGAGTGGCCGGTCACATCACGGTCGGTGACGGGGCGCGCGTGGCCGCGAAGGCCGGGATCACCAAGGACGTCCCTGGCGGTGGGGGGCTCTACTTCGGTTTTCCGGCGCGCCCGCAGCGAGACCAGTTCCGGTCGATGGTCCAGGCTGAGCGCCTCCCCGGGGAGGTCGAGACCCTCCGGGCGGAGGTCGAGGGACTCCGGTCCAGGCTCGAATCTGCTCTTGCGCGGCTGGAATCCGCGGGGGAGGGTGCGCGCGGCGCGGACATCGACGACACTCCCCCCAAGGAGAACCAGAGCTCATGAGTCGCAGGCAGCACACGCTCCGCACCCCGGTCGAGGTCACCGGGGTCGGGCTGCATACAGGAGACGAGACCCGGGTGAGGGTGGCGCCGGCGCCGCCTGACCACGGGATCGAGTTCGTGCGAACGGACATCGAGGACGCCCCATCCGTCCCCGCCCTGATCGCCTACCAGTCGCCCAAGGACCGACGGACCCGCCTCGTGCGTGACCGGGTCGAGGTGGAGACGGTCGAGCACTTCCTGGCTGCCTGTAAGGGGCTGGGCGTGGACAACCTGCGGGTCGAGATGTCGGGCCCCGAGTTCCCAGGCATCGACGGCAGCGCGGCTCCCTTCGTCGAGCTCCTCGAGAGCGGCGGCCTGGTGGAGCAGAAGCCCGAGGCCAAGGTCTTCCGCCTCGATGAGCCGGTCTTCGTCCGCGACGGGAACGCGACGCTCGTCGCTCTCCCCACAGACAAGGACGTGCTCACGCTCCAGTACGTGGCCTCGTTTGAGGAGCCGGGCGTCGAGTCGGGGAGCTATCAGTTCGACATCGAGCCAGAGGTCTTCAAGTCGGAGATCGCGTCTGCGCGGACTTTCTGCCTCGCGTCCGAGGTCGAGGCCCTGCAGGCCGCCGGGCTCGGCAAGGGGGCGACGCGCGACAACACGGTCGTGCTCGGCGATCCGGACACCAAGCTGCGCATGGCTGGGGAGCCGGTCCGGCACAAGATGCTGGACCTCGTCGGGGACCTGTCCCTGCTGGGCTCGGACCTCATCGCGCACGTGATCGCGACGCGGAGCGGGCACGCGACCAACGCCGAACTCGTCCGCCGGCTGATGGCGATCATCGAGGCCAAGGAGGTCAGCGGCGTCGTCGAGCGTGAATCCGGCATGGACATTCGCCGGATCCTCGAGCAGTTGCCCCACCGCTACCCGTTCCTGCTGATCGACCGCGTGATCGAGGTCCAGGGCTTCCAGCGCGCGGTGGGCATCAAGAACGTCACGATCAATGAACCGTTCTTTCAGGGGCACTTCCCGGACATTCCGCTCATGCCCGGCGTGCTGCAACTCGAGGCGATGGCGCAGCTGTCGGGGATGCTCTTGCTCCGCAAGCTCGAGTTCAGCGGCAAGCTCGCGGTGCTCTGGTCGATGGACAAGGTCAAGCTGCGCGGTGGCGTGACCCCGGGGGACCAACTCCGTCTCGAGGTCGAGACGGTTCGGATCAAGGGCGACACCATCAAGGTGCGCGGCTCCGGCTCCGTCGCAGGGAGACCTGTGTGCGAGGCCGATCTCATGTTCACGATGCTGGAGGCCTGACGAGAGGTCGCCCGAGCTCATGTCGCAGCAGATTCACCCCACAGCTCAGATCGCAGACAGCGCTGACCTCGGCGAAGGTGTCGTCATCGGCCCCTCCGCCATCGTCGGTCCCCACGTCAAGATCGGTGCCCGGACCCGCATCGGGCCGCTCGTCGTCGTGGACGGGCATACGACCATCGGCGAGGACAACGTCATCGTCGGCCAGGCGAGCCTCGGGGCGGCGCCCCAGGACCTCTCCTATCGCGACGAGCCCACGGTGCTCGAGATCGGGGATCGGAACACGATCCGCGAATTCGTCAGCATCAACCGGGGGACGGTGAAGGGGGGCGGCGTCACCCGGGTCGGCTCGGACAACCTGATCATGGCCTGCTGCCACGTGGCCCATGACTGCGAGCTGGAGGACAACATCGTGCTCTCGAACAGCACGGGGCTGGCGGGGCACGTCAAGGTCGGGCGGAACGCGAACCTCTCGGGGATGTGTGGCATTGTCCACTTCGTCTCGATCGGCGAGTTCGCCTTCCTGGCCGGCATGACGCGGCTCGCGCGGGACGTCCCCCCGTACATGATCATCGAGGGGCACGAGGGCCGCGTCCGAGGCGTGAACGCGGTCGGCCTCGCCCGGGGCGGGGTCGAGGAGTCGGACCAGAGGGCCCTCCGGGGGGCCTACAAGCGCATCTTCCGCGGCGATGAGCCCCAGAGCGCCGTCCTGGAGAAGATGCGTGGAGAGGACCACGAGTCGGGCCTCGTGCAGCGGCTCGTCGCGGCGATGAGCCAGATGGAGGGGGCCGTACGGGGCCGCGTCCGGGAAGGCCAGCGCGATGACTTCATGCGCGTGGGCCGGAAGCTGATGCGCGAGATGAGCGTGCCGGGCTTCGAAGACTGACCCGCCGGCTCCGGGCCGTTATGCTCCGCCGCAGCCATGAAGCTGCGACCCGTAAGGCCTGAAGTTGACTTCCCCGCCCTCGAGGCCCGCGTTCTTGATCTCTGGGACGCGACCGATGCGTTCCAGAAGAGCGTGGACCAACGCCCTGAGGCGGACCGTTTCGTCTTCTACGACGGCCCGCCGTTCGCGACGGGCAAGCCGCACTACGGCCACTTCGTCGCGAGCGTCCTGAAGGACATCGTCCCGCGCTACTGGGCCATGAAGGGCAAGCGCGTCGAGCGCCGGTGGGGGTGGGACTGCCACGGGCTGCCCGTGGAGAACGAGACGCAGAAGGAGCTCGGGCTGGCGTCCAAGGCGGACATCGACGAGCTCGGCATCGAGCGCTTCAACGAGGCCTGCCGGAGCATCGTCCTCCGCTACACGGGGGAGTGGCGACAGTCCATTCGCCGCCTCGGGCGTTGGGTCGACCATGACGGCGGTTACAAGACCATGGACGCTGACTTCATGGAGTCGGTGTGGTGGGTCTTCGCTCGCCTCTGGGAGGACGGTCGGATCTATGAGGGGTACCGTGTCCAGCCGGTCTCTCCTGCCCTGGGGACCCCGCTCTCCAACTTCGAGGTCGCGCAGGGCCCGCAGGAGCGAGACCCTGTCACGAAGAAGGACGGCCACAAGCGCCGCCAGGACCCGAGCCTCACGGTGCGGTTCAAGCTGGAGGATGAGGACGCCAGCCTCTGGGCGTGGACCACGACGCCCTGGACGCTCCCGTCCAACCTCGCCCTCGCGGTCAACCCGAAGGTCGAGTACGTCCGCTTCAAGGTGCTTGAGACCGGCGAGGTCGCGTACGCCGAGCCTGGGCGGCTCGCGGACTACCAGTCACGCGGCCGCGTCGGGGAGACAGAGGAACTCGGGCGCCTCGCCGGCGCCGACCTGGTCGGGCGCCGGTATCAGCCGCTGCTGCCGTACTTCGAGCAATACGCCGACGGCGAGGGCGACGCCCGCCGTGCGTTCTTCGTCGTGTCCGCGGACTACGTGGAGACGACGAGCGGCACCGGCATCGTCCACCAGGCGCCGGCGTTTGGTGAGGACGACTTCCAGACTGGCAAGGAGAACGGCCTGCCGCTCGTGAACCCGCTCTCCCTGACGGGGCACTTCGGGCCCGAGGTGACGGACTTCGAGGGGCAATTCGCGAAGGACGCGGACAAGGGCATCATCGCCCACCTCCGCGCGCTCGGCGCGGTCGTGGACCAGGACACCTTCGTCCACCCCTACCCGCACTGCTACCGCACCGGGACCCCGCTGCTGTACATGGCGCTCTCCACCTGGTTCATGGAGGTGGAGCCCATGCGTGATGAGCTGGTCGAGAACAACCAGCAGACCCACTGGGTCCCGGAGGCCGTCGGGACGGGGCGGTTCGGCAACTGGCTCGCGTCCGCGCGCGACTGGAACCTTTCAAGGAACCGCTTCTGGGGCACGCCTCTCCCCATCTGGCGCTGTGACGAGGACCCGTCGGACATGGTCTGCGTGAGCAGCCGTGGGGACCTCGAGGAGCTCTGTGGCCTCGAGCCGGGCTCGGTGACGGACCTGCACCGAGACCGCATCGACGACCTGACGTTCCCGTCGAAGAAGACACCTGGTGGCACGATGCGCCGCGTCCCCGAGGTCTTCGACTGCTGGTTCGAGTCGGGCTCCATGCCTTACGCGGAGCACCACTATCCCTTCGAGAACCGAGAGCTGGTGGAGCAGAACCTCCCCGCCGACTTCATCGCAGAGGGGCTCGACCAGACCCGGGGCTGGTTCTACACCCTGACGGTCCTCTCCACGGCCCTGTTCGGTCGCCCAGCGTTCAAGAACGTGATCGTCAACGGCATCGTGCTCGCCGAGGACGGCGAGAAGATGTCGAAGTCCAAGCGCAACTTCCCGGACCCGAACATCGTGCTGGAGAAGCTCGGCGCGGACGCCCTGCGCGTCTACCTGGCGAGCTCTCCCGTGGTGAACGCCAAGTCCCTGCGCTTTGCAGAGGACGGGGTCCGCGAGCAGGTCCGCAGCGTGCTGCTCCCGCTCTGGAACGCGTACTCGTTCTTGACGCGCTACGCGGACGTGGACGGGTGGGAGCCGGACGGCGCTGCGCCGTCCACCGACATCAACGAGCTCGACGCGTGGATCCTCTCTCGCCTGCAGACGTTGCTCGGGGACGTCGAGGAGCGCATGGCCCGCTACGAGCTCTTCCGCGTCGTCCCTGCGCTGCTCGAGTTCATCGACGACCTCACCAACTGGTACATCCGTCGGAGTCGACGCCGCTTCTGGCGCGGGGCCTCAGACGGGCACGCGGGTGACAAGGCCAACGCATACCGCACGCTCTATCACGTGCTGTTGACGCTCTCGAAGGTCCTCGCACCCTTCGTCCCGTTCATCACCGAGGAGATCTACGGGAACCTGTCTGACGGCGGGCACGAGTCGGTGCACCTCGAGGACTATCCGGTGGCGGACCGCTCCTTGCAGGACGCGGGCCTTGAGCGGCGGATGGGCCTCGCTCGGACCGCTGTGAGCCTCGGCCGCGGCCTGAGGGCGAAGCACGACGTGCGAATCCGTCAGCCCCTTCCCTCCATGACAGTGGTCATGGCGGACGCGGAGGATCGCGCGTCCCTCGAGCGCATGGGCGAGATCGTCCGTGACGAGCTCAACGTCAAGGAGCTGCGGATCTCCGCCGAGGAGGCGGACTTCGTCAGCTACTCCGCGCGCCCCAACCTCAAGGTCCTCGGTCCGCGCTACGGCAAGAGCCTCGGCGCCATCCGCGCAGAGATCGGGAGCCTCACCGCCGAGCAGCTGGCGGCGGTGGTCGCGGGCGGCAGCGTCCAGAGCGAGGCTATCGCGGAGCTCGTCTATGACGAGGCCACACTCCTCGTGGATCGTGCGTCACGCGAAGGCACGGTGGTCGACACCCTCGACGGGGTCACTGTGGCCCTGGACGTGACCCTCGACGACGCGCTGCGGCTCGAGGGGCTCGCGCGCGAGCTGGTGAATCGGATCCAGGGGCTTCGGAAGGAGCAGGAGCTGGACCTCGACGATCGCATCACGGTGGAAGTTGCCTGCGACGGAATGCTCGCGGACGCGCTCCGTACCCACTGGGGCCTGATCGCCGACGAGGTCCTCGCCACGGGCGAGGCGCCGGACTCAAGCGCAGTGAGCACTGGCGGCAAGCTCTTCGATGTGGACGGGATGGCCGCCACGATCGAGATCGCTCGAGTTTGAGCGCAGGTCGCGCGTTGTGACGGGTGCCTGCCGGTGCTACGTTCGTGGCTCGGGGGTGACCCTGGCGCCGCAGGTGAACTCGTCAATGAGCCCCGGAGCCGAATAATCGACACATGGGCCACGAACGGTTGCGGACGTGACAAGTATCACGTCGGGCCCGGCCCACCTTGGAATCGGATGGTTCCAGGGCCGATCTCGAGCACGGCAGCGCTGGGGCCCCCCGAGCCTCTCCCCTCCTGGCCGCAAGGCTGCCCCGGGCGGGCACCGCTCCAGCGGTTCGCTGGCGGTGGTGGAGGGCCAGGTCGCTTCGAGGAGCCATGAACCTGAAGGACCAGCCGCGAGTGGCGGACTCTCGGGCGGAGCAGCCTCGAATGGGCCGCTCGCGCTCTGTAGGATCAGGGCGCAGCAGGCCGACCCGCGGTGGGACGGCTCGCGGCACCGCACCACTTTCATTAACGGCTGGAGGGGAACCGACCGTGAGAGGTTTCGTCGTCGTCGCCATTGGGGCGATTCTCATCTGGATTGGTCTGAGCACCGGAGACACCAAGGTCAACGCTGCTGATGTGGCCGAGGTCCGTGCCGACCAGGTCAACGGACCGGACCTGTCGCCTGGACCGGATCCTGTCGTCTCGGGAGAGCCGGCTCTCGCCGATCAAGCTCCGCTCGAGCCCGCCTCCGGGGCACCGTCGAGGCAGGCGTCTACAGCCGCTGCAGAGCTTTCTTCGGAAGCCGCCGCAGGCACGTTCCCTGCAGAGCAAGTCGGGGCAGCCGCCCCCGCGCCGCTCTCCGAGCCGGTCGCGGCCCCGCGGCCTGCGCTCCCGACCGAGACCGTCGCGCGTCCTGAGCCGCCCTCGGCGGACAGCTTTGCGGGGACGCGGAGGGAAGGGGCGCCGGCAGCGATGCCGGACGGTCTCGACTTCGACGCGGGTGATAGCGGCTCGTCCGAGCTGGCGCAGATCCTCCTCGAGGCCTGGATTACCGAGCAGCCGGCCGCGCTCAGCGTCTACATGACCGAGGGTGAGGGGACCAAGATGCCCCCGGCGCGTCAGCAACTGGTCGGCGGCTTCTGGGAGGCGCTGATCGGCAAGGTCGACGCCGCGCAGCAGCGCTTCGACGCGATTCGGGGTCTTGAAGGCGTCACGAGCACGCAGGTCGCGCTCCTGGCCGCGGCGATTGACCCTCCGGGGAACCGCGCCGTGCCGCGCGTCGCGTCCTCGGGGCGCATCGAGCCGCTCGCGCTGTCGATGCAGATGATTCTCCTCGGTGACGAGGCGCTCAGCCTGACGGAGGTCCGCGATTACGGCCGCTCGGCGGTGGCCTGGTCAGACCTGATTCAGATGGAGCTCCGCGCGCCATGGGCCCCGCATCGGGAGGCCATCCTGAGCTGGGGGGAGAGCCTCAAGCAAGCCCAGGGGAATCACCGCCTGGCCAAGGGTGGGAACTGGCCCTCCTACGATGTGACCGTGGGCGCCGGTGAGTACCTGACGGACATCCGGAAGCGCGCCCTCCGGCAGCGGTCGGACCTCTTGATCTGCACGGGCTTGATCGAGGCCTCCAATGGCCTCGTGGGGCGCTATCACCACCCGGGTGATGTCCTGCGGATCCCTACCGATCGCGCGAACGTCATCGTCGATCTCGACGCCCGGGCCGTGCTGTATCGGCACGGTGACGAGGTCGTACAGGTCTGGGACTGCGGGATCGGCAAGGCCGGGCACGAGACACCGATCGGGACGTTCACGATCGGTGACAAGCTGGAGCAGCCGCCCCTGTCCACGAAGGGGCTGCCCTATGGGCACCCGGACAATCCGCTCGGGAGCCGCTGGTTGGCGTTGCTGAAGGACGGACAGAAGAGCTCGTACGGTATCCACGGCACGACGGATCCGGATGGCGTGGGCGGCAAGGTCAGCTTGGGGTGCATCCGCATGCGCAACGATGACGTGAACGAGCTCTTTGAGATCCTGCCGCGCGGGGCTGAGGTCATCATCCAGCGTTGAGGATGGGCCGGCCCGTGCAGTCTTGCACTGGCCGGCGGTCTCTCGCCTCTTGCCGCGGCGCGCTGGACGGTCGTCGGTCCGGGGGGGCTCCTGAGTCCCTGATGGGGCTCCAACGCGCCGCCGACCCTGCGTCGGGGCCTGATGGTGTGGCGCGGAGGTGCGTCTGGCCTCAGGGGGGGGCCGGGCGGGGCCCGGGGTGGCGGATCAACGCCAGCAGACGCTCGGGGACCCGTGGTCTCGGTCCAGGCAGGCCTCCTGCGGGCTTCCGGGTCCCGACGGCGTCGCCTGCGATGTGTTCCGTCGGACCATGCGTGCGGACCGCCTTCACCGTGACCGAGTTTTGTGGGGCCCAGGTGTCCGGTGGGGGAGGGGAGGGGGTCAGCGGATGGGCCAGCGGAGGCAGGCTCCGAGGACGTCGGGTGCGGGGACGCGGGAGCAGCCTCCGAGCCCCGTGGCGGCGGTAGGTGGGCTCCGTCGAGCGTGCGGCTGTGAGGAGGGAGCCCGTGCCGCGGCGCCCGGTAAGGAAGGGGCAGCGGCTGCGACGGGATCAATGGCCTCTCGCCGGGTGCGACGGAGCTTGTGGGAGCGCGCGCTCCGAGGTCAGGCGCCGGGACCTGCGTGGTGAGAGGCATGAGTCCTGTTTGGCGGGCGCTCCTGGCGCCGCGTGGTGACCCCGTCTATCGAGACCGCGGCCCACGGCGCCCCTGGTGTCGCACGGGGCTCGAGAGGCGGAGGGGGCAGGTGAGCCTGGGTCGAGCGGTCCATGAGTTCGCGCGCTGCGTGAGCGGAGCGCAGGCGGTCATCCCGTCAGTGCGTCCTCCGGAGGAGAGTTCTGTCGGGAGCTCCGTTGGGTCCGGCGAGGCCAAGGGACCGTCGGGCCTTGCCGGCTGCAGCGTTCGGCTCACTGTCGGACTCCGCGCAGGGGGCTTCGAGGGGAGTTCCGCTGGGCGGGGGGCCGTGGGACACCAGCGCTCGCTGATCGGCTCGGGATGAGCGCTTGCCGTGGGCTCGGGCGCAGCCGCTCCTGTGGAGTTGGTGAGCGGCTCGGTGACGGGGGGGGCTCGTGCTCAGCGAAGCGAAGGAGCGCGTCGTGTACCTACACCTGACGCGCCCACACGGCCGGAGGCGCCGAATCCCTTGGAGCGGCAAGATGCTTCCAGGGGGGCTCTATTCCGGGATTGAAGTCCATCTGCACATGGGCCCGCCCTTGCTGTCGCCTCACGCGACGCACGGCCCACAGGGTCCAGGTCCGTCGAGGCACTGGAGGGGACAGGACGGGCAGCTCCCTCTGGACCTGTCCCGTGTCACAGGCGGTCGGCCAAGGGCCCGCCGAGCCCTGATCCGGCAAGGAGCGGCAGGAGCCCGCACCGTTCACGCCCGCACGCTGCCTTTGGCGGCCCATCTCGGCGGCTACTCAGGCGCCAGACCGCCGGAGGGGCCCCCAAGGGGCCCCGTGACGCCTTCTTGGAGCGCCGTGTGGCCGGCGATGGGGACCACGTGGCTATCCGGGGGGTGATCTTGCGCCGATGTCAGGGGTATTTCGTCGGGTGTAAGGCGTTTCAACGAGGTTCCTTACGCTCGCTCGAGGGGGGCAGGGGCTGATTTGCCCACGCAAGCGTTGACCCCGAAGAGTTCATCCCTATGATTCCCCCTCCGACAGCGCGCCAAGCGCTACTCGGACACCGCACCGCGCTCCACCGGGCAAGGCCAGCATCGCTGACTTGCGCATGGGGCGCTCCGCTTCGAACCCCGAAGCGGACGCCTCCTTGATGGTGGCGGGGGTACGGGCAGCCTCCAAAGCGGGGTTGAAGCGGTTCTTTGAAAACAGGGTGACTCTTGAATTTGAGTGCGAGCGTGTCCAACGCAGCGCGCCTGGCTTCGGTCAGGTGTTGTGTTGGACTCCAAAAAACAAAGCCAAATTAAACTCAACTGAAGGGTTTGATCCTGGCTCAGAACGTACGCTAGCGGTGTGGATTAGGCATGCAAGTCGTGCGCGAAAGCCTTCGGGCGAGTAAAGCGGCGAAAGGGTGAGTAACACGTAACCAACGTACCCCTCAGATCGGAATAACCTCTGGAAACGGTGGGTAATGCCGAATGGTCCTGGGAGAGACATCTCTCCTGAGGTAAACGGTGCCTTCGGGTGCTGCTGAGGGAGCGGGTTGCGGCCTATCAGTTAGTTGGTGGGGTAACGGCCTACCAAGACGATGACGGGTAGCGGGTCTGAGAGGATGATCCGTCACACTGGGACTGAGACACTGCCCAGACTCCTACGGGAGGCTGCAGTCGAGAATCTTCCACAATGGGCGAAAGCCTGATGGAGCGACACCGCGTGCAGGATGAAGGCCTTAGGGTTGTAAACTGCTGTCACGCTATAGGAACCCACGGTCGTTAATAGCTTCCGTGCTGACCAAAGCGAGAGGAAGCGCCGGCTAACTCCGTGCCAGCAGCCGCGGTAATACGGAGGGCGCAAGCGTAGTTCGGATTTACTGGGCATAAAGAGCACGTAGGCGGCTCGCTCAGTCAGGTGTGAAAGCCCACGGCCCAACCGTGGAACTGCACCTGATACTGGCGAGCTTGAGGACGGAAGGGGTGAGTGGAACTCCAGGTGGAACGGTGAAATGTATAGATATCTGGAGGAACACCGGTGGCGAAAGCGGCTCACTGGTCCGTCTCTGACGCTGAGGTGCGAAAGCTAGGGTAGCGAACGGGATTAGATACCCCGGTAGTCCTAGCCGTAAACGATGGGCACTAGGCAATGGGCCCTCCTATGAGGTTCATTGCCGGAGCTAATGTGTTAAGTGCCCCGCCTGGGGAGTACGCTCGCAAGGGTAAAACTCAAAGGAATTGACGGGGGATCACACAAGCGGTGGAGCATGTTGTTTAATTCGAAGCAACGCGAAGAACCTTACCAGGCCTTGACATGTACGGATTAGCTCTGTGAAAGCAGAGTGACGGCTCTTCGGAGTTGGAACGTACACAGGTGTTGCATGGCTGTCGTCAGCTCGTGTCGTGAGATGTCGGGTTAAGTCCCTTAACGAGCGAAACCCCTATCACTAGTTACCAGCGGGTAATGCCGGGCACTTTAGTGAGACTGCCGTAGTTAATACGGAGGAAGGTGGGGACGACGTCAAGTCATCATGGCCCTTATGGCCTGGGCTACAAACGTGCTACAATGGTCCGTACAATGGGTTCCGAAGCCGCGAGGTGTAGGCAATCCCATCAAAGCGGGCCCCAGTTCGAATTGCAGGCTGAAATTCGCCTGCATGAAGCCGGAATCGCTAGTAATCGCGTATCAGCCACGACGCGGTGACTATGTTCCTGATCCTTGTACACACCGCCCGTCAAGCCACGGGAGCGGGTAGCGCTCGAAGTCGTTTTGTCTAACCTTCGGGAGGACGACGCCGAAAGCGAGATCCGTGACTGGGACTAAGTCGTAACAAGGTAGCCGTAGGGGAACCTGCGGCTGGATCACCTCCTTTCGAACGGATAAGTTAGGCTCCGGGGGCTGCTGGCTTGCCAGCGAACCAGGAGCGAGCATAGGACGTTCGCAATTCAAGGACGAGAGTCACCCT